>JAHFJH010000032.1 GCA_023245995.1 Candidatus Doudnabacteria bacterium
TATAGGCCAAACGCAAATAAAAAACAATCTAGGTGTCGCTCTAAAAGCGGCAGCTATGCGGCAAGAGCCAATTGAGCATGTACTGTTATATGGTCCCCCAGGCTTGGGCAAAACAACCCTTGCTACTATAATTGCCAAAGAGACATCTAGAAACTTACGCATTGCCTCGGGTGCTTCCTTACAACGCGCCGGAGATTTGGCTGCAATTCTTACAAACCTAGAAGACGGCGATGTGTTTTTTATAGATGAAATTCACAGACTGCACCCAACAGCAGAAGAAATATTATACCCAGCAATTGAAGACCAAGTTATAGATATAGTGGTTGGTAAAGGCCCTGGGGCTAGAAGCATACGCATGAACCTACCAAAATTTACTTTAGTTGGAGCGACAACACGCATAGGACTTTTATCTGGACCATTACGTGACCGGTTTGGCCATGTCTACCATTTGGAATACTACACACACGAAGAACTACAAACAATTATTGCTCGTTCAGCGCGTATTTTAAATATTCAAATTACCCCAAACGCAAGCCTACTGCTTGCGGTTCGTGGACGAGGCACCCCCAGAATAGCCAATAAACTACTAAAACGGGTACGAGATTTTGTACAGACAGTAGGACATGATACCATAACAGAAGAATTGGTTGAACAAGCCCTTGGCTTGCTTGGCATAGACCCTCTTGGACTCGACAACGGCGACAGGCTTATTTTGGAAACGCTTATACATAAATTTGGTGGTGGACCAGTTGGCCTACAAACATTAAGCGTTGCAACCGGAGAACCAGAAGACACTATTACAGATATTTATGAGCCTTACTTAATTCGCGAAGGACTACTCATGCGCACACCAAAAGGTAGACAAGCAACCGCAAGAGCCATGGAATATTTTACTAAAACTGCCAACACAACACTTCTATAATATATTTATGTTCTCGTTTTCTTTAAATTCTGTTTCCAGTGTTCTGGTTATTATCTACATAATAATTGTAGTTTTCTTAAGTATTTCAAGCCTTGTTGCCTTAACAATTCTATATAAAAATGCCGAAAAGCCCAGCGTGGCAAGAACCGTAAGCGTCTTGTATGCTGTGTTGTTTGTACTTGTTGTGCTTTTGTCTATTCACGCTCTAACTACTATTTAATATTGTATGCACAAACTTTTCGAGAGCCAACGCGATGACGAAAAAATATTTTTAGTTATTCGAGAACACCCAATACTTCCTGCCTTGCGACTCTTGTTTGTTTTCGGATTATTTTTAATAGGCTTAGCGGCAGAATTTTTTATACCTCGCCTCTTACCAACGGTTGTAAATGGTGCTATTTTAAGCGATCTTTCCTTAGTAATACATATTTACTACCTTGGACTCTTGCTTGGGGCGCTATTGCTTTTTATTTTTTTCTATCTGTCGGTACAAATTGTTACAGAAATGCGTATGGTAGATGTAGACCAAGCTGGAATTTTTCGAAGAAAAGTCACTGAAATTCAAATAGAGAACGTTGAAGAAGTAACAAGTCGTTCGCATGGTGTGCTTGCCACTATTTTTAATTTTGGAGATGTAACTGTACAAACAAGCAGTGCCGAGGTAGATTTTGTTTTTGAAAACGTTGCCCATCCAGAGGAAGTTAAAAAAATAATTTTAGATATATACGAACAATACAAGAGACTGGGACACAGAAACCCAAGACCAATAAACCTACCGACTCCATTAACATGAAATTTTAAATTATGAAAAAAGTTCTAAGTAAAAAACTTAAAAAATCACTAGTCGTTGTTGCCAGCGGTGGCTTTGACCCTATTCACATTGGCCATGTACGCATGTTTAATGAGGCTAAGAAGTTGGGTAATAAGCTTGTAGTAATTATTAACAACGACAACTGGCTAAAAAAGAAAAAAGGGTTTGTTTTTATGCCAGAAAAACAACGAAAAGAAATTATTGAAGGCTTTAGAGCAGTAGACGAAGTAAAACTCTCTAGTCACAAAAAAAATCCTTTAGACATGAGTGTGACTAACGATCTTAAAAAAATAAAACCAGATATTTTTGTGCAAGGTGGCGACCGAAACCCAAGCAAACTTCCTGTTCCAGGCTCCGAGCTCGCATACTGCGAAGAAACTGGGTGCAAAGTAGTTTACAATGTCGGTCGTGGCGGCAAAGTCCAGTCTAGCACTTGGCTTTCTACTAACTTCATAAACGATGTACTAGAAAGAAACTTTTGTCCCTGTGGCTCCAAAAAATCTTTTGTAAAATGTGGCCTCAAACGCACTCGTGAGCACCAAAAAAATCTTCAAAAAATGCTTAATAAAATATAAAACTCCCCGCGGGGAGTTTTATATTTACTAAATGTTTTACGCCTCTTCTTCTTGCGTGCTTGGGGTAAGAGTTACGTGTTGGGCGGGCATTTCAAGTGGGTGGGTAGTTGTAATAAAGGTTTGAAATTTACCTTGTAGGTACTTAAGCAAGAATGTTCGACGTTGGTCGTCTAGCTCCGATAAAACATCGTCTAGTAGTAAGATAGGCTTGTCTTCGCCCTTGCTTATATATTCTAGCTCTAACACTTTTAGGGCTAAAACTTGACTGCGCAATTCTCCGCGAGAAGAAAAAGGTGAAAGAAACAGTCCGTCGCTTTTTAAGTTAAAATCATCCCTGTGTGGTCCCACAACGCTTGTGCTTATAGCTATTTCTTTTGCGGTTTGTTCTGCTAAGGCTTTTCTAAAAGAGCTCTCTACCTCTTCTTGGGTAGTACCGCCAAGTGTTTCGTACTCCACTTCAACCGGCCTGTGAAACCCGGAAATATTGCTGTAAACTTCTGAAAAATGCTGATTTAAAAAACTTATAAATCTTTTCCGCGCCATAATTATTGGCACTCCTAAACGAATTATTTGTTCATTCCATAACGTAAGTTCTTCTTGCGTGGCAACTTTCGCTTTTATTTGTTGGAGAACACGATTTTTTTGTCCTAAAACTTTTTTGTAGTTAGCAACGTCTTCTAAATACTGTATGTCTTTTTGGGACAGTACCATGTTTAAATACCTGCGCCTACCTTCAGGACCTGCTGTAAACATAGAAACATCGCTTGGTTCAAAAATTACTACATTTAAAAACCCTTGTACGTCTCTTCGCCTCTTTGTTACACCGTCCTGTTTAAAATTTGCGTAAATTTTATCACGTTGTTCTAAAAATATTTCTACTGTGTGTTCTTGTCCACGCCTTTCCACCACAACTTTTACTTCAGCTGTTGTGGTATTTTTCATAAATATAAACTCGGAATCGTCGCGGAACGACTTAAAGAGAGATGCGAAATACACGGACTCAAGTAAATTGGTTTTTCCAACCGCGTTTGGCCCTGAAAGAACCACAAAGTCACTGGTAATATCTAATATTAATTCAGGATAATTTCTAAAATTCTTTATAGCAATCTGTTTTACTTTCATATTTTTATAGAAGCGGATTAACGCGGATTACTACGCGGATTAACGCCGAAACACGTATCCGTGTTTATCCGCGCTAATATCTGCGCATATCCGCTTTTAGCTGTTTAACTTTTAATGGGCATTACTAGGTATATATATCCAACTTCTTGGGGATTAGAAAAAATAACCGGAGCAGCAGGACTATTCAGCTTAACCTCTACTTCTTCGCCAGTCAAGAAATTGAGCATATCTAACAAATACTTGTGGTTAAATAAAATTGTGTCTGTACTGCCTACAATCTTGGCCTGCACTTCTACTTCACCCTCCCCTGCATCTTGTGACCTTGCAGAAAGCTTTAGTAAACCTTCTGCTTCTACATAAGATACTTGCACTCCGCTACTACCACGAGCAAACACAGCAACTGCCTTCAGAGCCGAAGACAATTCTTGCCTATTTGTAGTAATTTTTACGGAAAACTCTTTTGGTACTATAGCCTCGTATTCTGGGTACTGTCCGTCTATAAGACGAGTAGTAATAACCGTTTCCCCTACTGCAAATACACCTTGATTTTCTCCTATACCAACATTTACCGTTTCCGCATTTGCAAGCGCACGAACAAGTTCCACACACGCTCTACTAGGGATAATAACCGACAACTTAGCCACTGCTTTATTTTCCGGAATAGCAATTTTGCTTTCTGCCAGTCTATAGCGGTCTGTTGCTGCAAATACCACTTGTGCGCTTTCTCTGGCCATATACACACCCGTTAACTCAACTTGAGTTTCGTTGGTAGAGGTAGCAAATAACACACCCTCCAGCGCTGGCTTTAACTGACGTGCAAGCAGGGAAAAATGGTTTTCGGGGAATGTGTCGTTTATAACAGGAAAGTCTTCTGTGGGGACCGTTTTAAGGATTGTATGGTACTTCTCCGCCGTAATACTTAGACCCTGCGCCACAACCTCCAGTGTCACTGGTAGTCCTGGCATACTACTAACCACTTCCATAAGTAACCTAGCTGGCAAGCATACCGCGCCATCCGATTCTATTTTACAGCGAACTCGTTCGGAAATAGATATTTCTAAATTAGTGGCACTAATTTTTAAAAGACCACTGTCTGTTTTAAGCAACACATTACCAAGTATGGGAAGTGTACTGCTTGTTGCTACAGCCTTACTTACTACAAGCAAAGCATTTTTTAAATTTTCTTGGACAATAATTATTTTCATTTATTATTAAATAAATATATAAATAAATTAATAATAGTAATAAGGACGGTGGATAAGGGGATAACGTTAGTGCTTAGTGTTTAGTGCTTAGTGGATACAAGTACTTTTGGTTATTTTTTTATGGTTAGCTGTTGTATATAACTTGTTTAAGTTTTCTATTGAAGATGTGTACAAACATATGTTCATGGGAAAGCAGTATTAGTTATGCATATGTTACCAGCTGTTATCTACAAGTCTTTATAGTTTTGTGTACATGTTTATCCACACTAAGCACTACGCACTTTGCACTAAAAACTTTCTTCAGGTGGTGTAGAGTTTGTCCATAATTAAGTCAATTTCTTGTTTAAAGCTTTCTTTTTCGTTTAGCATTTTTTGAATTTTCTCTACGGCGTGCATAACTGTAGTGTGGTCACGCCCACCAAAAAACTCTCCAATGCTTGGAAAAGAACTCGCCAACTCTTGTCTTGCAATAAACATGGCTATTTGCCTTGGTTTTACAAATTCTTGTCTGCGGGACTGTTTTATAAGGTCGTCGCCGGTTACGTTGTAGAATTCTGCAACAAGAGAGACAATTTTTCTTACTGTTATGCCTTTTTTCTTATTGTTTAGCATGCTTTGCAGTATGTTTTTTGCCTGTTCTATAGTAACTTCTTTGTTTTCCATTTCGCCAAATACCAGTAGTTTGTTTAGTGCACCTTCAAGCTCTCTTACGTTGTTTTGAATGTTTTCTGCTATATAATAGACAATGTCTTCCGCTAAGCTTACACCTTTTTTACTTAATTTGGTGTGTAAAATAGCAACGCGGGTTTCTAGGTCTGGTGCGCCTATATCTGCTACCATGCCCCACTCAAACCGAGATACCAGCCTTTGTTCAATTGCGGGTATTTCTTTTGGTAGTCTGTCCGCAGTAATAATTATTTGCCTTCCTTTGTCGCGAAGTTCATTAAATGTATGGAAAAATTCTTCCTGTGTGGACTCTTTTCCGGCAATAAACTGAATATCGTCTACCAACAGCATATCCACAGTACGGTAATATTGCTTAAAATCCTCCATTCTCTTGCTGGAAATAGCGTTTATGTAGTCATTAGTGAACTTTTCACTAGTTAAGTACATGACTTTTGCTCGTGGATTGTCTGCAAGCAGTCTGTTTGCAACCGCGTGCATAAGGTGGGTTTTACCTAAACCTACGCCTCCATATATAAAGAGTGGATTGTACTGCGTTCCGGGGTTTTTTGCGACTGCAAGAGCTGCTGCATGGGCGAGTTCGTTGTTTTTGCCAATAATAAAGCTGTCAAACACATATCTTGGGTTTAAATTTGATTGGTTTTGGTTACTAGTTTGAGGAATGTTTATTTGTTGTGGGGTAGAAGCGCCGGCTTTATTTGGTTGGTAGGTGTTTTCAGTAGGTATTTGTTCTGTTTGGTTCTGAGTATAATTTTGCTCTTGTTTATGCACAGAACTGCCTATTTGGTAGTGAATAATTTTAATTTCCGGAGCTATGCCTTTAAGCGCTTTAAGCATTTCTGGGTTGTATTTGCTGGATATCCAGTCTTTGTGATAAGTGCTGGGCACAGAGACTGTTATAGTGTCTTCTGTTTTGTCCAAAATATAGGTGTTTTTAAGCCAAGTATTAAAATTTGCCTTAGAAAGAGAGACTTCTAAGTGTCCAAGTATTGCTTGCCAGAGCTGTTGATTATTCATCTTTTTTCAAGTTTGTGAGTTTTGACTCAATTATTTATGTATTTTTGTCCGTAAAAGCATTCTATCAGGGTAGTTATCAACATACCAGACTATGTAAATATGGCTTATATATAAGGGTATTATAGGTACCTGTTGAATACCTGTGGATTACCTGTGATTTCTGTGGATACTAATTGTATATAAGATAAAAACCAGCTTATTTTATTGGCTGGTTTTATCCTTAAATTTTGTTTTTTACTTAATTTCTGGTATTTAAACTTAATATGCTTCGCTATATGGCTATTTCTTCATATTTAAGCTAAATATTTATGTTTTGAAAACTATAACTAAGGTTGAGCAGAATCTTGTTGTGCTGGGGTTTGGTCAGGTGGGGTAGTCTCTGGTGTGGGGGTTGGCGCTGGGTCGCCAGCTCCAGCAACTGTTCCGCTTGGTACGTCGGATGGTGTAGGTGTTGGCGGTGTTCCCCCACTATTATTACTAGACCCACCACCAAGTAATTGCAACACGGCTTTAAGCTGGTCTTCGGTTACGCAGGTGGAACCGACACAAAGTTTTTGTTTTGCAGTAATAGTATCTGCTTCTATTGTGGCCGCGTACAATACGCCTTTTACGTGCACGTCTGCTTGTACATATAGTGTGCCTCGCACTGCAATATCTCCAAAAACAGAAGCGTTGGTTAAGTTTAGAGTAGACAAGTCTGTTAAGAACGGGTCTTGTTGGGTTTGTCCTGTTTGCGTGTCTGGGTTTTGTAGTAGTTCTGCCACACTTGGCGCGTGGTACCCAACGTTTACAAATACAATTATTGTATCTTTACAGTCAGTTTGTCCTGGTAAGAGAATAGTGATAGGTTCGTTTGGATTATGTGGTTTGGGTACGCAGGTGCCATCGAACCCTTCCAGCGCTTGACCAATAACCGTGCCGGCTTGTGTGGCCTTCATGGCAAACCCAGGTTTAGTTGCTGATGCTGTTAAGTAGTCACCTGGGAGAATATTACCATTCTCATTGCTAATTTTAACTGGCACACGTCCGGCTAAGGCTACTGGGCGAGCATTTTCTTCTGGCTTAAAGATTTCATCACCGTAAGCAACGCTTGGTGCGGTAGATATAACACCGAGTATTTTACCACTGTATGACTTATCTGCTCTTGCCACCCATGCTTTACTGGTGTGGTAGTTTTCTAAGTACAGCTCAGTTGCTGGTTCTGCAGACATAACTACTTCTGCAGCCCCTAAAGTATTGTCTGTAGAGCCAAAGTATTCTGCAACGTCTGAAGGCGCTCCACTACAGTCTACAATTTGGTCGTTATTGCTTTGACCATTTGTAGAGTGACAAAGAGCAGTAGTGTTTTGTGTACCAGTTAAGCTTATATAAAGGGCTCCATCCGCGTTCATGTGTGCTTTAACAGCATCGGCAGATTGACCATTGTTTGTGGTATCTGTTTGAATACTAATAATGGCTTGTGAGGCGGTGGATTCTTCGGTATCGATGTATAATGCCTCATTATTTTTTGCATCTGTCGCCTGAATTTTTAAGGCGGGCGAACTCGCGTCTGTTTTAAAGATGCCAACTGTATCTACAAGGTCCCCAAACTGGTACGTTGTGTTTACAGTATCGCTCGAAAACGCAAGACCATTGACGTTGGTTCCAATTATAGTTGCACTAGTACCATAACCAGAGCTGGTGAATTTCATGTAGTGTGGGTAGTACGACTGTGGGTCAGTTGCGTGAAGGAAAAGACCTTCGCTATAACCTGAAGCATGGTAACCATCGAAGTTAATAATTGCTCCAGCACTGCTAACTGTTGCGGTGGCTGCTATATCAGGTTCGTGCGCGTTTAAAATGAGACCCCTGCCAACGGTCGCCCTAGTAGTCGCTGCTGTACGAACATATACTTGAGGCACGCTATCTTTAACCAACTGCGCGCCATATGCTCTTACTGTACCACTGCCACCTGTGCCACCTGGGAAGATAATTGGTTTAATAAATCCAGTGAAACCGTTGGTGTTTTGTGTTACAGAAAAGCGTTGCCAGGTAGTAGTTGCTGTAACTGTTACTTTTGTTCCTGTGCCACTAGAAGAACCGTCTATGCGTAAGTCCACGGCCTGCGTACTGGAAGTAGTTTTAAGATATACACTAAAAGTGTAGTTGTTGTTTGTTGGCGCCGTAGCAGTGGTTTGAGATACGGAACCACCACTGCTGGAGTCTGCTAGGCTTTCTGCGTACGTTGAACCATCTGGAGAAGTATCGGTATCTGCGGTAGGCGTTGTTACATTTGTTTTAGTCCACGCAGCGTTGTCAAACGCTTCCGAATACGTGATTAAGTTTGAAAATACCCCAAACCCACCCGAGCTTCCATTTTGGTAGCCAAGATATTCTTGGTTGCCTGCACTGTCCATGCGGTAGAGATTTGCAGCGGTAGAGTCTTGGACTTGGAGCAGGTCTGCCGTTTGGGAAGAGGCAGCTGAAACCAATAACCCTGTAGTTCCAGCAACGGTTGTAACATGTAGTTTTGCATTAGCTGTGGTAGATCCAATCCCTACATTACCAGTACTTGGGTTTATAGCTCTTAGTTGTAAATCACGGTAAGTGCCTGCAGTGCCGTTATTAATTTCTACGACTCCTGCAGCATTTCTGTAGAGTGCTGTATCAGCACTGGCAGACCCTGGGTCGGTATTGCTCGACCATCCAATGTATTTAGCTGATCCAGCTGTTATGCCTGTGCTGTAAATATCAACCACACGAGTTCCTTGGTAGGAGAACTGGAAAGCATTTCCAGCGTCAAAATTCATGTTGTCAGTATTCGGTGTACGGATAGAGTATACTGTGCTGCCACCATGGTCTATGAGCAAACCGTACTGACCACTTAACCTAGCAGCGTAATTATTAGTTGCACCGGTTGGGGCAGCTACGTTGAGTCCATATGCATTTGTAACTGCACCTCCAGTGCCATTAAGGGCAGACCCTGAAAGTATGTTTAATCCGTAGGCTGTAGTAATAGTTTCTGTACCGCTAGAGCTAGAGGCTATAGTAGGACCGTTAATAACTAAGTTAGAAGTTTCGGTAATTGTTCTAGTACCATTTCCTGCTATGGTAGGTTGGTTAAACAGAACACTTAATGGGGCCGCTGTACCAGTGCTTGTGGTGTTGGTAGTGCCAGTGTACGTTTGAGTTCCGGGAGTAAAGGTGGCTAAAAGAAAGGCAGAGGTGGAAGAAGATACAATGCTTGGCGCAGCAGTGGTAAGGCTATGGGCAGAATTAGTAGACGTACCGGTTCTGGTGTCTATGGTGTAGTACGCAGCAGTGCCGTTGTGAAATTGCAGGGCGTTTTGGGTATTGGCGGGCATGCTAAAGGTTGAGGCTGCTGCTGCTGTCATGTTCAGCGCAGCAGCAGAAGTTATGGCAAGGGTTCCGCTGGAAGCAGTGGAAAGAGTAAGAGCACCAGCGGTATTGGTCCAAGAAGAAGTACCACCAGAAGCAATAACTAAAGCTCCAGTAGAGTTACCAATGTTTGTAGCAGATGTACCAGTAGCATTAATGTTGGCAGTGCCGCCAGTTATTGTGATACCCGCAGATCCAGTAAGTAATCCAACCGCTGTGAGTGCTCCATCTGTTTTAATGGTTGCTGCTGCACTTCTGTACAGGTTTGCACTTGTATCTGTCCCGAAACTTAATCCATTTCCTGCAGTGGTAGGTGTGCCTGAGCCAATTGTCAGAAGGGTATTGGATGTTCCAGTGGTGCCTATGCCCATGTTGCCATTTGTATCTACTAACCATCTATATACTGCTGCGGTTCTGTCATAAAGGTAAAAACTGCTTTGTGTACCAGCAGCACCACTAGCAGAAGCTCCAAGTGACCAATTCTTTGCAGTACCCCCAGTAGTTTTCATTTCAATAGCAGAGTAACCGTCTGTTGCTGTTGCTGTTATGCCTAGAGTAGCGTCGTAGTACCCACCTGCTGCACCTCCACCCCCATATATTTCTGTTTTATATGCTGGTGCCGTCGTCCCAATCCCGACGTTGCCGGTACTGGTAATGCTCAATCTTGGATTTGAGTACCCATTTGTATATATTCTATAATCCGTAGCTTGGTCGGTTCCCTCTAAGAACACTCCCGTATTCGTTGGGTAATAAGAGAAAATTGGAAGTGTTGTACTATAAGTCCTATTTAATAATCTCATTGCATAAGGACTATCATCTGCAACACTGAGAGTTAACAAAGTAGCGGAAGCTCCAGAAGCACTAGTCAAAACGGTAGCACCAGTTGGGCCAATGCTCATGCGTGTCCCCAACGTACTGGCGTTCGCTGTTTGAAAAATAAGCGAACCAGTCCCCGACGCTGCATGTTCTCCGTAAATCCGTGCTGTATTGATAGCACCAGAGAGTGCGCCTTTAAACGTAATAGCTGACCCGTATCCGTTATTGCTGGCATCAGTATTTTCTAATAGCAACCCACCAGTAGAATTAGCAGCGTTACGCGTTATATGTAATACATCCCCTGGCGCAGTCGTTCCAATACCCACATTCCCTGCTGCTACTATAAGTCCATAATTAGCCGTAGTAGCACCAGAAGCAGAAAGGTATGCTGCTATGTT
>JAHFJH010000033.1 GCA_023245995.1 Candidatus Doudnabacteria bacterium
TCTGTTACTTCATACCAACAAATGCCAGTCGGGTCATCACAAAACTTCCACCGCCGCGTGGTGTTGTACAGCGTATTGGTATTGACCGCAACAACAGTACCATCGCTAAAGGCTTTAACTTCTGTAGTGCGGTCTTTGCGGTCTGCGATATCCCAGGCGATGTGTTTGAGCCCAACTTTTGCCGAAGTATCTAAAATCACCCCCTGAGTTAATACTCCAAGCGTGGGAAAATAGTAGGGATGGATGTAGTCGTACCAGCGTTCGCCGTAAATAGTTTTGTAGCTAAAACTTTGGAACTCAGAAAACTGCGTGAGCTGCTGGTCGTTTCCGTTATCAGATACCTTACTAGTGCCTTGCACAACCGCAACCATCGTGGCAATTATCAAATACAGCATGAGCGCTAGGCTTGCAACAACCACAATAACCCAGGTCAAAATGCGCTTGATTTTCCTGCGATCTTTGTAGCCAGCGTAAACTAGCTCTACTAGACTAGTAGCCATAGTGATTACCGTGGTGGTTTAGTAGTGCAAACCCTGTCCTCTTCCTCACTACTCTTGATGGACAGTGGTATCTTCGAGTTATTCACAATGAGCAATCCTTTGCCCACTTCCAGCCGTTCCAGATACGCTCGTTCTGGTTTGTTAATGTGCACCTTCTCATTAAGTTTATCGAAGGAGTCGCTCACCTTATGCTTCATAACCAGCGTGAGTGATGATTGGTCAAACAAGTCACTGGTGCGCGGATGTGCGCTTTGGTAATAATGATTAATTGACTGGACAATAGTAGTTACTCCAGAGTTGTACTTTCTGCCTCGAAGTGCCAGCGATGCCAACTTCTCAACAATTAACCCTGACTGAAACAGCTGGCTTGCTTCATCAACAATTAGGTTCTTGAACTTAACTTTGTTCTTCGGGTGGTTAATGTAGTTCCAATAGCTTTCTAAAATAACTGCTACCACAAAGTCACGCTTGTCTACATACTTGAGCGCAAAGACAATTAAATCGTCTGTGGCAAAATCAATGTTTTGCTGTTTGTTAAACAAGTAGTATTGTGGATGCGTTGGTTCTGTATATGACCGCAGGACAGTTACAAGACTGGCTAGTCCTTCGCTGTTAGTAGTATGGGATATCTCGGTGATGAAATTTGTTAAGACTGGTTGGATATTTTTCGCCAAACACTGTTCGTAAATATTGCTAATAGCTTTTTCTAAATAGGTAACGTCAGTAACGCTAATCTTTTCGCCAGAGTATAGTGTCTTAAACAGTTCTCTGACAAATTCAATCTTTTGTGCTTTGTACTCTAGGCCGGAGATGTGAAAGGGATTAATGTAATAGACGGACTTTTCGCTCAATTCAATGTATTTACCCTTAAGATAACTGGTGACCATTTCAAATTCGTTTTCCACGTCAAGCACAAACGACTGGTAGCCCACCATACGGGAACGGATAAGGTCGAGCTTGATAAAGTAGGACTTGCCCGCGCCAGTGGAAGCAATAATGGAGCGGTTATAACTTTCCAGTTCTTTGCGGTCTATGGTCACTAGAGATTGGTTAATTTCATCCACGCCGTAGAGAATGCCAGTATTGCTAGAAATTTGCGGGGTAATGAACGGGAACGTAAACGATGCAACGTCAGTGTTAATGTCGCGGTGGTTGCGAGTTGCTGTATCACTGTTACCAGCAATGAATGTTCCTTTTAACCCTTCAAACTGTTCATAGTGGTAAATACGGGATTGCATCATTTTCCGACTTAACAGCCGTTCAAAATTCATGTGCACCATATTCAGGGCTTGAATGGTGTCGGAGCGAAAGGTGACCTCAACTTTCAGGTCAATCGGTTTGATTTCTGAACGCAGATACTGCTTTTCTATCCGTTCCGTACTTTCTAGCACCAAAGTATCGGCAATATTCTTTGGTTTGTGCTGGGACTTTTCATCGAACATCTTCGATTCGATGCGGTGGCGTTTTTCTGTAATCTTCGTGACGGTATCTTTGGCATCGCGACTGGTAAACGTAAACATTAAGTCACTGGCATAGGGGAACATAATAATTTCTTTGAACCAATCAATATATGCGTAGGTACCAAGCTCACTAATAAATTCCGAGCGGACATAGGTTTTGCTGTTAATACTTACTAAGTCAATATTTTCTTCTTCAATAAAGCTTGGACTAATTTTGTTAATCACGGAAAATGGCAAACCCTCTTTAGTTGCCCGTTGCCGCTGGTCATCTAAGGATTCATAAAAGCTGCGATTATTCACAAACGCGTCTTCGTCTAAATATGTCATCATCACCCGCACAATGTCGCCAGTACCCAGAAGTCTGCTCTGCACATTAATGGCTTGGAGTTGCGACTTAAACGTGGTAAGGATACCTATCATACTCTGCCGAACTTCTTGGAAGATTTCTTCTTCGGTAATCACTCTTTTTTTCTGCGCGACTTTTTCTTCTCGGCTAATGATATCTTTAGATAGAGTATATTTAAGCTCGCTAAATTCTAGAATCAGGTAAAACTTTTTGGTGATAATCTCATAATCCTTGTTGACCTCGCGGATAAAGTCGGCGTATTTTTGGAACAGGTCGTAGGTACCTATGTTACGGATACTGTAGGTATGCTCTAATTGCTGAATGTAATCTGCGGCATTAGTCTTACGCGTTTGCACGAGTACTCGTAAGGGATATTTTACTTCTATTTCCCGCAACACCTGCTCAAACCCTACTACAGCTCGCTTTTTCTCGTCTTCATCCATGAGGCCAAAGTTCGCAGGGAACACCTCCAGACACATGCGGTAGGAGCCGTTGCGCATAATAGTTACCCCATCCTTAATATCCTTAAACTGCCAAAAGTTCGCTAAGGTTTGGTAGGTTGGTTTGGTTTTGAATAACAGGTTATTTATGTAGGACATGGGATAAGTAAATACCAATTAAGACTAAAAGAAGAAGGCCGAGGATGAGGGAAAGAACAATAGTGATGAGCAGTTTGGTGTTGCTTTCCTTTTGGTAGACCAATTGCTTGGCTTGCAAGCTCGCTCTGCCGCTAGCAACCGCGTGGCTGTAGATAAGGACTTTGGGCTTGGATTTGTAGTAGGTGAAGATAAAAAGCAGATATTGGTAAAAGTTTCTGCCCCGCACTTGTACCATACCGAGCAGCACCAGGCTGGATACAATAACCATGGCGAAAGTGGATATAAGATGGCGGGCAATTAAACTAAAAATGGCAAAGCCAATAAATAAGGTCGCAACAAACGCCAGCACGATTTGGGTGATGGTTAGTCCCCAAAACAAGGTGAGCTTGTAGCTGTCGAGCGACTCGGGGATATCAATTTTAAATTGTTTATCTGAAGTGCTCATAGTTAGTCCAAATATTTTCGTAGACGCAGTGCTAGACCTGCTCCTGACTTAAAGCCGTTGCGGACTACTGATTTAAAACCAGATACTTCTGCTGCGTTGGCAATCTGCTGGAGCAAGTTATTACTATCGGCAATAACTGCCATGCCAACGAGCATAAGAATGAGGTTACTAAGAGACAATCCGCCAGAACTTAAAAAAACAAAAATTATTAACAGCACCAGCAGGTCAAACAACAGGCTAAAGCTGGTGACCACAAATTTGTTCCAGAAAATCATTCCCATATTTTTGGTGTAGTCAAAAAACAACATAGGAGTGAAGATGGGAGCGAGAAGAATCATGACCAAGAGAATAAAATAGCGTTTAGCATTACGAAACACTACAAAGCCAAAGAGGATGATGTATATGAGGACAAAAACGGCTAGCGCAACGAGACCGACACCGAACGTGCTAAACCCAGTCCATAGCGAGTCAGTAATCAATGCTTTCAGGGCGCTGCTAAGACCTGAAGCCAAGGCTGTGTTAAACATAAAGTTGGCAAAACCTTGGGCAGTGGCAATGACTGCTTCTGCCATGTAGCGGGCTAGAAATACACCGGCGAAGCCTAAGAGCATTTTGCCAATGTCGCCTAAAAAATCACTAGAGTAGTCGTTGTCTAAAGAAAACAATATGGACTTGAAGTAGTGAGTGACCACCAGTATATAAACCCAGGCCAGGCCAATAACTTCGCTTAAACTAATCAGGTTGTTAAAGTTCACTACCCGAGCCAGTTTGTCTGCTGGTAGGTTGGGGTTAGTATCAAACAATTCCGCAGGTAGGTTAAATAGAAAGTTAAAGTTAAAATGTTCTACTACTTTCTCGACTACCGCGCCGACCCCTCGGACGATTTTGGCAATAATGACGCCGATTATTTCATTAATGGTTTTTTTCACGCAGTCAATCGTATCTACCACAACTAATATACATTTTGGTTCTTGAAACGTTGTCTGCGTATCTTTGACCTCACTACTAAACAGGTTGGTGTTATTTATGTCATCACTATTCGGTAACTTACTGGTAATGCTCTCCTCCACGTTTCCATAGAAATGACTAACAAATGTTTGGTGAAAAGCAAACACAAATACCCCAGAGACAAACAGCATAATAAAGCCGACGATAACAGTTTGGATAATGAGATTTGAACGGGCAATGTCGTCGTGCTTACCAGAATTACGAATGATGCCAGCTATGGCAATGACAAAGATACCAATAATCAGGGAGGTGATAATAATGGTAGGTACGTAATGGGTAAGAACAATGTTAATTAGATTGTCCATAGTTGATGCTTGGAGCATTAGTAATTTGTCTGCAACCTTCGTAACCTGCTATATAATAGAGCTTGGGTTGCTTGTCCCAGTGCATACTCATGCGGGCTAAGGAAAGTTTTGCGTCTATACCGTTTTTCTCGAGAATAGTACCATCAGCGAGCACGATGCGGTTACTCTGTGGTTCCCTGAAAATAAGAAAAGAGAATAGCCCCACTGGCTGAGTTTTCGCATTACGAGAAGCTAGAATATCTTTGTCTTCAATACTAGGGTCACTTACGTCTAAAATTCTGTCCCCCACTTGGACTTTCCAATCTGGTTTGGTTTTCATAAAGCTAGAGAGCTTAGTCATGGAAGTATATCGCCATTCATACAACTCAATGCCCGTGGCTTTCTCGGTTTTGTCATCAATGTCGCATACGAGTTGGCCATGGGTAATGAGGGTTGGCGTACCGCTTAAAAAAGCATGAGCTTTGGCGTACTGGTAACGAGCGCGGGCATGATTTTCCAAGTAATTAAAACTGTCAGGCACCACGAGGCTTAAGTCGCCGCCCGTGTCAGGAGTTAGACCATTGTTGATAAATAGTATGTCTTCAAATTTTCTACGGGTGAATTCTTGGCTGGTACCGTCTAACCACTGCTCTAGCTCACTGGTAAACGAGGTAACAGTTTGTTGCTGTATTTTCTCTTTGTACGCTGTGCTGTTCCAGTAGCTGTCATCAGCAATTACAGTTTCCTGTTTACCGCTGATTTGTTGTGGTGGCGTCTGGTGTCTGCTTGCTATACGCCACACTTGTACGTACATAACAATGGCAAAAATGAGACTGCAGTATAAGACTCCCCGTGCATTGCCATTGGGAATAACTTTTTTCACCAGGCTATCAAACCGGTAGAGTAAATTAGTACGCTTAAGTTTTTCTTCGGGGTTTTGAACTTCAGTCATACATTTAAGGATTCTTAATGCCAACTAAACCAAGGACATAGAGGATGAGACCGATGATGAAGATGGAAGCAAAAGTAATGCCAATACCTACTACAGTAGATTTAAGACCAGCTTTGGCTTCGTGAGACTTTATTGGGTCGGAAGCAGAAGACTGTAGTTTAATGCCGTAGTACGCCACCATGATAACGGCATAGAGTACGGCAACCCCAAAGATGACGCCAATACTGATGTTGGCAAAGTCTCTAACCGGTTTCATTTTGTCTGACTGCCATACGGAAAGGTCTGGCTTAGGTAAATCGTCGGCAGAAGCAGCCGCCATACTGGCAAAGAACAGGAATATAGTACTAAAGAGTGAAGTAATAAGTTTTTTCATAGAAGTATAAAAGCTAGTTAATAATGGAAGGTTTGCGATATACAATGCGGGTGGTGCTGACATTATTGTTCGGAGGTTTAAGCGGAGTGTCGCTGATAATCATTAGTCCGTCGACCTTTACGCTGTCACCAGCTTTGGACATATAATTATCAAACAGTGTCTCAAGGGTACTGCTTGGTATGCTAGGGATTCTGTCAGTTGGGAATAATACGAATTCTGGAATCCGTAGCCCAAAGTATTCTAGTGTACGCATTATTTCCATAAAATTACCTTGCATGTCGAGGTCTTGGGCGGTAAACAGTAAGTAGCCTGTATTGCCTGCAAGATAATTTTCGTAAATTGCGATCTGGGTGGTCGCAGAATCTGCCTCAGTATCTGCCGTATACCCTGCTTGTGCTAAGTGTAGAGTGCCTCTAATTTTTCCAGAGAATCCTGGAATTGTTTTTGGGATGGTTGTCACACTACGAATTTCTAGCTCATTCCACTTGCCTGTGTCTTCAAACAAAATGTTTGTTAACATATCTTGTTCGTATTCCAGTATGAGAATGAGGCCGGTGTAGCTTGGCTGAATATACCATGTTGGATACTCGTGAGTGTCGGCCAAAAGCATTATTTCTCTAACGTCAGTAAACATTTGCAACGAGTACGTTACATTTTTCAGTTGCGGCGATGGCGTATCCGGCTTTGTAGATATAGCCGCTAGCAATTTACTTTCAGGACAGACTTGTTTGAGAAATTCAAGCCAGGCTTGATAATCATACTCGGGTGGCGAAACTCCTGTAGTTGCCGCCTGCATGTCTGCAATAATCTGTTCTAATTTTTGGATGTATAGGGTAATCATAGAAAGGCAAATAATTTAATACGTTGAGTGGTATCACCCACTGGTCCGTTTTTTGCTGAGATGTACAAGGGACCGAGAAACTGGGTATGTTCGGAGAGTAGTGTAAGGTTAGTAGTAAGAATTCGTAGACTCTGCAGAAATACTGGCTGGTTACTGGCAACATTCGACCAAAACGATTTTTCCATGCTGGGAGTTTGAAAAATGAATCGCACGGTTGCAGCTTGCCTTTGTTCAAATGAAAGGTAGCGAGTGTACCGTTCGATTTTTCTGAGTATGGCGTCTTTGGACTTTTGAGTGCGTTCAAATTCCGTATATACACAATAGTTAGTTTCTCCTACTTGGTAGAGCACGGTATAATCCGGTGTTAAAGCTTCAATTATTTTGTTACTGAGCTCTTCTGTTGCCTGCGAGCTCATTTCTCCTGTGCAAGAAATCTGTAAAGTATTGGAGGTGTTTTTTACCTCCAGGCTTGCCAGCTCAATTACCTGTGCTTCGTGCTTGAACAGACCCCAGGAGAGAAGCGTCTTGGCATGGGGGTAAGTCTTTAGCTGTCCTACTTCGTAGTGCCCTTGTTCTGCTAGGACTTTTAACCCTGCTTTCGATAGCATATAAAATACGGGAACGCCGGACATGGTGCCTGAGTATACTTTAAAACTTTCCAGTAAGCCTGCTTGCCACATTCGTCGTAACTTTACATAGACGTATTTACTCTGGTCTTTTTGTGTGAGAAATCTGGAAATATGCCAACTTGCGGCCACTTTAAATTCCAATATCAAAGATAGTATTCCTACAGTAGAGGAATTAATCTTCAAGTTGTAAGTATCGGTTTTTGTTCTTGGAGTTAAGGTAACATCTAGAGTATTTAAGTACATAGCAGTAATATTAAAAATCAAAAATAGTTTTAACCTCTTTTGCTTTGAGTATATAATCTTTGGGTACTATATTCGTACCTGGATGTACGCTAGCTACCGGTACTGATACTGCTTCTAGAAGCTTTCCCTGCCTGTCCATATGTTCAAAGAAAACTTGCTCCCGCTCTGCTGAATAATAAATGCTGTTGACTGTGTCGCGTTTCTGCTTGATGACATCAAGGGGCGTGCCGTAGCGGGACTGTGTTTGCTCGATATAGTAGGTTTCGGTGTCTTTGGTAATATCAGTTGGGTGAACGGTCTTCTGGATATTAATAGACATGGCCTCCTGCGGAGTTCCCCGCACGAGAGTTTTAATATACCCACTACCTGTAGGCAGATTAATAATATCCTCGGCAACTACAGTAGCGCCAAGAATCTTTTCAGCAATAGCGGCATCGTCCACGGATTGTGTGCGCATAAAGATTTTAGTGGCAATATTGGATTCAATTGACTTTTGTATACGCTCGTCTAGTTGTCCCATAAATTGATTAGAGATGACCAGTGCGGTATTAAATGCCCTGACTTCAGAAAACAGCGTTTCAAAAATATCACTGGCAACTCGCTGGAACTCATCTACCACAAACAGAGCAGGCTTTCGGTCTTCGGCGTTGAGCTTAGCTTGGCCAAAGATGGCTTCGGCAATATGGGCGGTTAAGTACACAGAATAATATTTTTTCATTTGTTCGCTTGATGAACCCAGGTTGGCAATAAATATCTTTCCTGTTTGTATCATTTCCTCAAATGTAATCTTGGAATCTAACTGGTCTGCAATGTTTAAGAACTCCGGATAGTCCAGAAACTTGCCAAGTTTGTTGTTGGTGGTTGCTAGATATTTGGCTAAGTCATTGTCGCTGCGTTTCAAAATCGAACCAGTCCAGAACTTCTGTAATCTACTTGGTAAGTATTTTAAAATATTCTTGATATGCTGCGGCTCGTGTAATAACATATCCAGCCCAGAGAGTGACTGTTCGGGTAACACGTAGGCCGTAGCAAATAGTTGCCGTAAAACGTTTTCCAATTCCGGTCCCCAGGATTGTGGAGAATCAATTTGCACAAACCGCTTCATGATTGAGATTAAAAATTCAATCCGTTCGTCATTGTTTGTGCCGTGAGAATTCTGTGAAAAAAATGGAAAACTGAGCGGTCGCTCTTTTTGCCGTTGTGGGTTAAAGTAAACCACGTCTTGCTTGCGGTGTTCCGGAATCATTGTTAAAAGGTCGGTTGCAAAGTCGTTCTTCGGGTCAATAATCAGACAGGCGGTTTGTTCTTTCCCTTCTTTCTGAAGCAGATTACTTAGTATCGTTTTCAAGGTTTCAGATTTACCAGAACCTGTACCACCCAAAATATATATGTGCTTTTTCATATCATCCCAGGTCGGGATGCCAATAGTCGTATCTTCCTGCATACGGAAGTTGGATTTACCTAGAGAGATAAAGAAGCCTTCAGGGTATTCGCGCATCTGCTGGCTTGCGGGTCGCTTTTTAAACTTGGTCATTTTAATGGATGAGACGGTGTAGATAGTTGTATTGGGTAGGTGCCAGAATGAGTACAGCTCGCTGTCGCCAATAATTTGACCATAATTTTTGTACATAGAAAAAGGCCAGTATCGAGATGGACGCATTCTCAATACTGGCCGTGCGGCTATAATTCCTTCTAGTTTTCCATTTGCTTCTAAGCTTTCAACTGACTTGGTGAACAGGGTGTCGTGGCGCAGCATGTTCATGTTTTTCTGGTTTATCTCGGTGAGCACTGCTTGGATGTTGGACACCTTGCTTTCTGCTTCTTCTTTTGTACTCGCGACTGCCCAGTAGGACACAATGGTTTGGAAGAGCGGGGCTTTCATCTTCTCAAGCATGGCGGTCGAGAGCGCAGCAGAAAGGCTCGTTGTCGTCTCTTTTTGTGGCACACTTGCACCAGAACCATTTGGATATTCACGCGGCGTTATGATTGGTTGTTGTTCTTGCTGCTCAAGCAAATAGTAGATTACCTGGTTAAAGTAGTGCGAGGCAGGAGAAACAGTAATGTTGTACACCATAAAGCTGCCTTTTTCTAGTCCTTCCATGGTTGCGACTACGGAATCTACGGGGTCGCTCGATACGTCTCTAAATGTTTTGACGCGGTGGTAAAACTTTCCTTCAATTGTTGTTTCACCGTAGCTTAGGTAACTTTTCTGGAACTTACTTACCTCAGCTATCATATCCAACTGCTTCAACATACTTATTTCCGCATTCGGGTAGGCGTTAAAAATCGCTTTTTTAATCCGGTTGAACGAGCCGTGAGGCACGCTCAGCCGAAATGATGTGTATGGATACTGCGCCCAAATCTGCATGGTAAAAAAGACCTGTTTGGCGCGGTACACTTTCCATATGCGGTAAAGCTTTTGAAAAAAATATATACGTCTGGAAAAGTTGTGCGGCCCAGCTATGGGGTCGCTATATACGGAGTGAAAGGATTTGAGTATCTTTTGCTGGATTTGAAAAGCTGTGGCTTGGGAGTCTTTGGGGATGGTAATTTCAAAATACAAGGTATGCAGCAGTGCCTTATCCAAGTCTCTTCTTTTCAGCTTTATCTTTTCAAAGGCATGGAAAATGTATTCATTCTTGGTGAGTACCTTATAAAGAAGTAATACAAAAAAGGCGCACGCAAGCGTGAACACTCCAATACTCCGTTCCCAGAACGGAATTCTTTTGACTATGTCGAGCCATAAGGAGTACCCAATGTTGGTGGCCATATACACGAAAGTAAATGATATATCTCGATTGCTGCTT
>JAHFJH010000054.1 GCA_023245995.1 Candidatus Doudnabacteria bacterium
ACCACTTAAGGCTTGGTGTTGTTAGAATATATGTTATATATAGTAGAGACTATTAAAAGACTAAGCCTCCTAGTTTCCCTTGTGGGTATTTTGGGTGATTTGTTGGTAAAAACAGCTACTCTCATAGGCCTTAAAGCACTAGTTTTTATTTTGCAGACATTAAGTCTAGTATAACATGAGGACAACATATCTAATGCCAAACATAAAGCTATAAACAAATTACGGGCATACACTGTTAGTGCTATACTGTAAGTGATACATAATACTAATTTATAAGCATTAAAGATAAATATATGATAATTTTTTGGATAATTTTAGGAGTTATAATAGTTGTAGGCATTGGCTTGTACAACTCTCTCATTCGCGGTAAAAACCAAGTAGATGAAGCATGGAGCGACATAGAGGTGCAGTTAAAACGCCGTTATGACCTTATCCCAAACCTTGTAGAAACCGTTAAGGGCTACGCTCATCAAGAGTCCTCGGTGTTTGAAAACGTCACCAAAGCACGGTCTGCTGCTATGAACGCCGGTAGCATGCAAGAAAAACTTAAAGACGAAAATGCACTCTCCGGCACGCTTAAGTCTTTATTTGCCGTAGCTGAAAGTTACCCGGACTTAAAAAGCAACCAAAACTTTTTAAAGTTGCAAGGCGACTTAACGGACACGGAAGACAAAATTCAAGCTGCACGCAGATTTTACAACGGCACAGTCCGCGATTACAACACTAAGTTGCAAGTTTTTCCAACAAATATTTTTGCCAACATGTTTTCTTTCAAAGCCCGCGAGTTCTTTGATATAGATGAGAAAGGCCCCGAAGGCCAACCAGTCCAAGTAAAGTTCTAAGAGAACTTTACTTTGAATACCTAATTACTAATTTCTAATGTCTATGATGGTACGACCTGAGTTTCATTCTTTAGAAATTAGGTATTAGAAATTAGACATTTCCTATGATTACCTACTCTGCTATTGGCCAAAACAAGCGACGATCTGTGCTACTTATATTTTGCTTCCTACTGGTAATAATTTCCCTAGGCTATGTTTTTAGTCGTGCGTACGGACAGCCAAGTATTTTGCTTTTTGCGGTTGTTTTTTCCAGCGTCTCGGCTCTAATGTCTTACTACTTTTCGGACTCCATAACTTTGGCCATGTCGCATGCAAAAGAGATTAGCAGGCAAAGCCACCAAGAACTATTCCGTGTAGTAGAAAACTTGAGCATAGCGGGCGGACTCCCCTTACCACGCATTTATGTTATAGATGACACGGCCATAAACGCCTTTGCCACAGGTCGCGATCCGCGCCACGCAGTTGTCTGTGTAACAACGGGTGCGCTAACAAGATTAAACAAAGTGGAACTAGAAGGCGTCTTAGCTCACGAACTCTCGCACATTGGCAACTACGATATTCGGTTTATGACTTTAGTTGTAGTCTTGGTAGGCATTATAACCTTACTTGCTGACTGGTTTTTTAGAATTGGCGTGTGGGGCGGTAGAAGACGAAGCAACGACAGAGAAGGTGGCAACAACCAAATTTTTGCAATTGTCGGCATAGTCTTGGCCATACTTTCACCTATTATTGCAACACTCATTCAGTTGGCAGTTTCAAGACAACGTGAATACTTAGCAGACGCTTCAGGTAGCCTCCTAACTCGCTACCCAGAAGGGCTTGCTAGCGCCTTAGAAAAAATTGCGCAAGATACAGAAGCGCTAGAGGTTGCAAACAAAGCCACTGCCCACCTGTACATTGCAAGTCCATTTCACTTAGACAGCAAACAAAAAACTGGTTGGCTGGTAAACTTGTTTAACACTCACCCACCGCTTCAAGACCGCATAAAGCGACTTCGGGAAATGAACTTGTGAAAATTGGTTTGTCATCTTTAATGGTACTGATATGATGTCAGCATAATAAACTCACCGAAAAATATGGAACTAACTCAAGAATATTTTAACGAAAAGCTTAGTAGCCTAGCGACCAGAAACGACCTCACGCAAGCCATAGAACCACTTGCCACTAAACAACACGTTACCGACAGCGTAGATGCATTGGCGCGGATAATTTCTACAACTATAGCTGAACCCATGCAAAAACATTTTGACGAATTGCATGGTGAATTTGACGTAAAACAAGAAGTACAAGAGCTAAAACGCGATATGCTAAAATTAAATCTGCACTGCATTTAAGTACTTAGTAACTAAAAGCCACTCCAGAAAGAGTGGCTTTTTAATCTTCATTGTCCAAATTTGCTTGGCCAAAAATTTTAAACACTAAACTCGGTCTAAAACCCCTACGGAGAAACTTTTGCATTAAGCGCTGTTTTTGTTTTAGGTCTGATAAATCAATATTTTTTTGTTTGGCTAAAAACTGTTTAGCTACCAAAGTTTCATCATCTGCTGAATATTGGTCCTCTAAAGCCGAGTTTATTTGCTCGCTTGAGAACTTTCTCTGCAAAAGTTTTTGTTTTACATACACAGGCCCGTACAAGCCAACTTCCTTATACTGCCGAATAAGCGCTTCAAGCAAACGAGCATCGTCTACATACTTGTACTCATGCAACTTTGCAAACGTTGCGTGAATTACTGCTGGCGTAAAACTTTTCTCGGTAAGTTTGCCACGGAGTTCGTCTTCACCGCGAAAACGAAACTCCAAAAGCCGCAGCGCGTAATTGTAGGCTTCTTCAACTGATGATGCATTTTTGGCTTTTTTTATTCTTTGAAACACTTTATTTACAGTTCAATGTTATACTACTAATGTAACATAAATTCTTTTAGCTTAACTATTGACAATTATCACTCTCACTAGTAGACTGATAATACCTTGAACGCATAATTCATGGCTCTAAATTCATAATTCTTAATTCTGCGTTGCGCTTTCCTATGGCAAACTTCAACTTCATTCTTGAGCGATTATCTTCCAGAGCAAAAAATGCTCTTATTTCAGCACAACTAATTTCTGAAGAACTAAAGTGCGACCACATTGGCACAGAGCATTTACTATATGGCATAGTTGCGGAGAAAAATTCTTTTGCAGCAGAACTTTTAGCACGCGCACAACTTTCCACCGACCGATTAAATCCTGAAATAGACCGAGTCAACGCCAACCATAAAGTAGACCATTGGAAACCCG
>JAHFJH010000008.1 GCA_023245995.1 Candidatus Doudnabacteria bacterium
AGTGCGGAGCTTAAATTGGAAATTAAAGCAGGCTTGGTTGGAAAGTTTGCAAACGCAGTAAGATTAATTGCAGTAGAGCCAAGCGATTCAAGTCTTGTTAACAATCAAATTGAGTCCGACTTAGAGGTTACAGGTGCAGCAGATACTACACTTACCTGTGTACCAAACGAAGAAACAGTCTTTGTAAATCAGAGCGCTGTTTATGCGGTTATTGGTGGTACAGGAACTTATGAGTGGTCTGCTCCTAGTGGTAGTCAAGTATCCGGTATGGGCCCAAATTTTGCGACAACATATAGTGAGACAGGAGTGCATGTAATTACTGTAACTTCTGGAACGCAAAAGACTAGTTGTAGCGTTAGCGTGGAAGAAGCTCCGAAGGTTGTGCCAGTTTTCGACCTAGCTATAACAGAGCAGGTAAGTCCTGCTGTGGTAGTAGTTGGACAGACTGCTTTGTTTACAGTAACGCTAAAAAACAGAACACAAGTGGTTGCTAGTAACGTGCTGGTATCGGCTTTAATGCCAAGCAGTTTTAAGCTTGAAAAATATGCAGTTTCAGTTGGGGATTATGTGCCTGCTACAGGAGTGTGGAATGTTGGTACTATACCTGCAGGACAAACGGTTACGGCAACTTTTAATGTAACAAGTCAAAATGCACGTACGGTAACCGCGCAGGCTGTATTGGGTGGCTCAGTTCCGGAAGACACAGATAACAGCAACAATGTCGCATCCGCTACTCTATATACAAATACAACGACTGCACTTCAGGGTCCTCTTGCATGTGTACTTTCTACAAATAGTGCGAATGTAGGACAGGTGGTTACTGCCTACGCTGTTGGCGGGAACATTGCCACGCGGACTTGGAGTGCCCCAGATGGTAGTAGTACGAGTGGCGGAGGATCTAACTTTTCTACACTTTTTTCTTCTGCTGGTAAACATGTAATAACTCTTACATCGGAACAAGAAAGCGCGGAGTGTACGGTAGACGTAAAGCCTTTACCTGTAGGTACTTCTAGTGCGAATTTGTCATTGGTCCAAAGTATTACTCCCACAAGTATTTCTCTGGATGGCAAGGCGGTAATTGTTTTGACTATTACCAACGCTGGTCCAGATGTCGCGAATTTGGTTAGTGTCAAAGAAAATTTGCCTAGTGGCTTGAGTATGGTTAACCTACAGGCTGGTCAGGGAACGTATGATAAAACGAACGGTCTGTGGAACGTAGGGAGTGTTGGTCCTACTCAACATATTACTTTGTTAATAACTGTGAAAGCCATTCGTGCTGGTAAGTATACAAGTAGTGCAGAAATATTTACAAGTGGTAGCAAGGACCCCAACTCAACACCAAACAATGGACTTGCCTCTGAGGACGACGCAGCTTCTGCTGCTATAACGGTAACGGGCGAGAATGCAAATACTACTTTGCCTATAACACCCATTGCAATTTTTGCCGGGCTTTGCATATTAGCTTTACTTGCAGCTCTTAGAGTAAAGACTAAGCGCGATGTGCGCTTGCACACGCCTGGAGGACATACACAAGTAGATTTTGGCGCGCCAGTAAATACACCCAGTTCGTAGTGGTATGTTATAGATGGGTGTGCGTTTGTAATTTTTTTATAGTTAGTTTTGTCGTGCCAGTTTGCCCATGCTACTATGTAGCTTAGCTTTAGCATGTATTTTATAGTTGGAAAGCTAAGGACTATATGAAATTTATATGAGATATGACGAACGGGTAACTGCCATTATTTTAAAGCAACAAGCTATGAATGAAGCGGATGTGTTGCTAACACTATACACGGAAGAGTATGGTAAACTTCGTGCGCTTGCAACTGCTGTGCGAAGACCTTCAAGCAAACTTTCTTATGCTTTGCAGCCAGGCAGTCTGTTCGAGGCTCGTTTAGTTGGTCGCACAATGCATGATTTGTTAAAGTTAGCAGGTGCCACACCTAAACATATCTATATTCGTGAGTTGTCAGAAATTCGGGGGGTGTTGCTGTTTTGGATTCAGGAAGTTGTGTTAAGAGCCACTCCAGACGCAGAGACAAATTCAACCTTGTTTAAAATTGCCCTTGAATATATGCAGGCTGTTGGTATTTTCTCAGAAATTTATGAACATAGTAAGCCTTTGATAATTGCTACAAGCGCGCAAATATTGCAGGCATTGGGCAGTGCTGTTCACGAGCCAGCAGAAGAGCCAAAATTTTATAGTGTATTTGGAGGTGGCTTTTTTCTAGAACCTAACTCGGCTGATGCCACAGCCATAACACACGACCTATGGGAGCGCTATAGTAAGCTTGTTCGAACTCCGTTGCTAGAAGCTGTAAGTTTGCAAACACAGCCTGAAGATGCTTTGCTTTTAAGTGTACTCTCGCGCAGTTTAGAGCAATATATAGACCGAACTATTCGTACTGGTGCCTTTTTTGGTGGTATACTTAATTCAGAAGCATAAATTAAGAATTATGGTTTAATTCCTAATTTATAATTAGCAATTACTAATTTCCAACCTGTAATTATGGAAAATTTTACTAAGCAACCATTGGGCAATTCGTCCTTAGATCAAGATACAAGAGATAAAATTTCACCTGCGCAAGATGCATCTCCTGCTGTAAGCGGACTTGAGTCACAGGGTACTGGGTTTTTTGCAAAAAACAAATGGTTTGTATTGGTTTTTGTGCTCGCCATTGTTGTTATTGGGATTTTAACCTTATTTATTTTTAGAAAACCTAATAGCGTAAAAGAAGGCAAGGTTACAATTGATTTAGTTGTGCCTTCTGAAGTACCAAGTAGCGGTGAGGCGGTTGTGCGAGCAGTTGTTTCTAATAACGACAGCACAACCTTAACTCATTTAGAGTTAGAAATGGTATATCCAAGTGGTACAGTGTTTGTAAGTAGTAATCCAGAGGCAAAGAATTTGTCTGGAACCTTGTACAGTTTGCCAGATATATCTCCTGGGGCGAATGTTGCAACACTTATTAAACTAAAATTTGAAGGCGGTGTAGGAACAAATGCTCCTATAACAGCCAGGCTGAAGTATTCTCTTGCAGGTTCTAGTGCAAGCTTTACCAAGGAGCAGCAAACTACGGCCAAGTTGGTCGCCGCAGGAGTAAGTGTGGAGCTACAAGGCCCAGTTACGGCAACAAATGCTCAGCTTGTTAGTTATACCGTGCATTATGCTAACCAAAGTACGGAAGGTTTTGACAGGGTAAGAGTAAAATTGGGTTTTCCGTCGAGTTTTCAGTTTGCTTCTGCAACTCCTGCATCGACGCAGGGTACCGACACGTGGGATATTGGTCAGCTTGCGCCCACAGCTGAAGGCACTATAACCGTTAGTGGAACGTTTTTATCTGCTAGTCTGGGTCAGGGTGTAACTGTTAACGCGAGCGTGCTTGTGCCAGATAAAAACGGTGGTTATTATGTTCAGGCAGAATCGCAATTTAGCACGTCTATAAGTACGCAACCTTTAGTCGTAACTCAAAGTTTAGATAACGGAGAGCAGACTTCAGTCGCCGATCCAGGCAATACATTGCAATATAAATTATCCTATCAAAACAACGCATCTGTAGCAGCTCGAGGGGTAAGAATTGTTATGACAATAGACTCTGCGACTATGGATACGTCCACTGTGCAAGCAGAGGGAGCTTTAGTTTCTGGAAATACCATTACTTGGAGTGCTGCGTCAAAGTCTGAATTAGAAGTGGTAAATCCAAACGAGGCAGGTACGGTATTGGTTTCTTTTCGCATTAAGGACCCCCCAGTTAAAGATCGTTCTATTAATCCTGATGTCATAACTAATGTAAAAATAAAGTCGGATGAGTACGATACTTTTTTGCCGGGTAATAAAATGCAAGTAAAAATTGCTACCAAAGCTCGCCTTGAGGGAACAGTGGCATTTGTTGACGGTCAAAAACCGCCTAGAGTTGGCCAACAAAGCAGGTATTCTGTAAGTATAAGTGTAAAAAATACTACTAGTGATGTGACGGGCTCAGATATAGTTATGTTTGTTGCAACAGGTGCTGGTAGCTTTGATAAAGCAACGGTAAATAAAGAAGAGGCAAATGCTGTGTCGTTTGATACTTCAACTGGAAAGTTGGTATGGCATGTGGCTACGCTCAAAGCACACGTGGGTGAATTCTCTCCAGCAAGAATACTACAATTTACACTTCGTGCTGTTCCAGGCGCAAGCCAGGCAGGTTTACCTTTGCCTTTGGTAAAGAATATTATTTTTACTGGTACGAACGATTTTACCGCCCAGACTATTACAAAGTCAATTACGCAGTTAACCACTAGCGATACTGCAACGGCAGATGCAGGCGGTATAGTTATACAGTAGGGTCATATGAATAATGAATTGCAAGAAATTATACAAAGCAGTACATTCGAGGTTGTTCCTGGAAGCTATGTTTATGCACAGGTGAGCACCGTTGGAGATGAGCGAAAGCACTTTTTAGTTGCCCGTGATGCAGACGAAATTACTGTTGTAACCACAGAAGATAATTTGGCCGAAATGGATTTGATCGGGCGTAATAAAGATAATTATGCGTTAATTGGTTTGCGTGTGTCTGTGCCTTTTTATTCTGTTGGTTTTTTGGCATTGGTCAGCCAGAAAATAGCAGAAGCTGGGATGAATATACTCATTGTCTCCACTTACTCTAAGGACTATATTATGGTAAGGCAAGATTTGTTACAGCAGACGAAGCAGGTCTTGCTTGGAATTGGGTTTACAGAATACATAAAGTAGTAGTGTGTATACGTTTAATATTTATAAACTAAATTGCTAAAAAACACTTCCTAAATACATGTAGGGAAGTGTTTTTTTTAGTTTAGAGTATTTAAAATTATTATTGTGGGTATATATAACCAACCACGCTGTCGGCTTCTATTGTTCTATAGCTTTTTACTCCCAGCCCTTCGTAGTTCATTTCAGAAATGTATATAGTACCTTTGGCAGGGTTAACCGACTCTACAAATGCCACATGTCCGTACCTACCGGCTCGTGAGGTTACAACGGCACTTCCTGCAAGCGGTGCTTGCCCAGTTTTGTAGCCGGCTCTTTGGGCGTTTGCAAACCAGTCTTTGGCGTTGCCGTGGAATGTTATTTTCATTTTTCTTGCTACGTACCAAGTGCAGTTGCCACGAACAAATGTGCTACTGCCTGCTACATCTGGAATGGAAGAATAATTTATACCAACGGTTCGAGCTTTTGCAATTGCTTTTGGCGGTGTTGCTACCGAACCACCTGGGCACATAATGTATTGACCCGGCTCTACGCTATCCGCTCCATCTAGTCCGTTATAAGAGATAATTTGTTCTTCAGAGCATTTAAATTTTCTTGCAATACCAGCAATTGTTGTGTCGTTGTCTGCCAAAACGAGCACGCCCTTAACTGATGGAATAACTAAATACCATCCAGGTTTAATGGTGTCGGAAGTCAGGTTGTTTGACCATTTAATAGTGTTAATGTCTATGTCAAACTGTTTAGAAATGGAGCCAAGCGTGTCGCCGCCTTGTGTTTCGTAAATTTTAATCTGGTTATCTAAAAGTGGTTTTATGCTGTCGGGTATGCTTGTGGCCAAGCCGTCTTCGTCTATGGTGTTAAGCGGACTTTGAGTTAAGCTAGTACCTGCTACCTGCGTGGAACTGTTTGGCACTATTTGTTCGTTGGCTCTGGCTTTGGTAATTAGTCCATTTGAGTCTGTGACAGTCAGAGTAGTGCTAAACAATTTGCTGTAGAGAGCGGGGTTGGCGCTTGGTTGTTTGTAGAGGGTTGCAGCTGCCAAACTTTCATCTTGTTTTAGTATGCCTTGGTGGCCCATACTAATGTTGGCTAGAATAACAACTAAAGCGAGTGTAATAAGTGCAGCCTCGTCGGCAAATTTCATAGCCATTTTATGCCATGGTAAACGGGCCAGTCTGGTTGCAGGATAGGTAATTAAGCTATCTTTACTTATGTGTTTAAAGCTGTTTGTTGTTTTTTTAAACAGAGTTCTAACAAAATTTGAGTAAAATAAAATGTCAAAACTCTTTGTCTTGACGGGTTCTTGACTGAGCCGAGTAATGCGTATGTGGTTGTTTGGTAATTTAAACTTGGAAATACAATTCCTTTTCTCGTGCTGTTCAGTCGAATGATAATAAAAGCAGAAAGGTCGACTTTAGCACGCATGTCACAAACTTAAAAAGTACTAGATTTCTTTTTGTGCTATTTGTAGTACCTACGAAGTTTGAACAGTGGAGCCTGCGAGTTGAAAAATTTCTTTATGAAAATTCTTTTAGCATTTGCAGGTGACATATTTAATTTTAGTTAGGAGATAGGTAACTATCAAGCACAGACTGCCAATGTTTCTTTATATGCGCTAATTTAAGCAAAAAAAACTATTTTAGTTCTTAAGTATGCGGTAATTTGGCTTTTTTGCGTATTTATTGGCGTTTATGTAGGAAATACTAATTAGAAGTTAAATCGTGTATTATGTAGTGGTGTTTTACGCGTACATTTTTTAAAGTTTATATTTTTTGATACCTAGAATTTTTAAATTGAAAGTGTTTTGGATTTATAAAATATGTTTGAGAATTTGGACTTAAAAAGTTTAAACGAGAGACAAAGGTTGGCTGTAACTGCTCCAATGAAACCTGCGTTAGTGCTTGCTGGCGCTGGTAGCGGTAAGACCCGCGTTCTTGCGTTTCGTATTGCGTACGTTATTGACATGGGTTGGGTTAGCCCCGAACATATATTAGCACTGACTTTTACAAATAAGGCTGCCCGTGAAATGCAGAGCCGTGTGCTCGCTTTGCTTGGTGGAAAGTCCGGACAACAGACTGCCGACAACAGACTACCTACTACCAAAACTCCGACTTTAAGTACATTTCACAGTTTGGGTGTGAGAATTTTGCGACAACATGGCTATTTGTTAAATTTACCAAAAACTTTTGCAATATACGACAAAGAAGATCAACTCAAAGTTTTAAAAGACGTTTATGTGGAAAAAGAGCTGGATGAGAAGATAAAGCCTCAGGCAGTCCTTCATTTTATTCATACCGTTAAAAACAATGGCGTGGCACCCGAAGTTTTGGCTGAGCAGTATAGCGGGTATATGTCTCAAACTTTTTTGCAAGGTTATTATGGCTACCAAGCAGCGCTACTAGCTCAGGGTGGGGTGGATTTAGACGACTTGTTAGTGTTGCCACTTAAGCTCTTGTCTAGTTTTGAAGAGGTCCGTAGTTACTATCGGGCACGTTTTAGGTACATATTAGTAGACGAGTACCAAGATACAAATCCCGTACAGTATGCTCTGCTTAGGCAATTATCTCCGCCCGCGGCTATTTTTGTGGTGGGCGACGACGCACAAAGTATTTACGGTTTTAGAGGTAGCGATATAACTAACATATTAAATTTTGAACATGATTTTCCAGAGGCAGAGGTATTTGTTTTAGACCAGAACTATCGTTCCACCCAGAATATTTTGGCTGTATCTGGGGCGGTTTTAAAACATAGTAAAGAACAAAAACCAAAAGTTTTGTGGACAGAAAATTCTGCAGGGCAGAGGGTTGTGGTTCGAGAGTTTGCCAATGAAACAGCGGAGGCCAATTTTGTGGTCCGTACTATAGTAGAGCTGGCCAGTGGAATTACGAATCATGATTCACGAATTATGAATCAAGCTGAAGAAAGTCCTGAATTAAGTTTTGATAGTGAATTAGATACTGAAGAACGGCCGTTTTCTGTGCTTGATTATATGTTGGAACAGAGAAATGCAAAGTCAAAAGGTAAAAGTCAAAATTATAGCACTGTTCATTTACCAGAAAAGCATGCTCCTTTGAGTCAGTTTGCTATTTTGTATCGCACGCATGCTCAGTCACGAGCGCTTGAAGACGCCCTTTTGGCTTCAGGGGTGCCGTATAAAATTGTCGGAGGTGTGCGCTTTTACGATAGGCAAGAAGTAAAGGACGCTTTAAGTTATTTGCGCGTTTTGCAAAACATTCGAGATTTTGTTGCACTGACGCGCACCTTTACTGCACCCCCAAAAGGCATAGGTGACAAAACCGGTAGTTTGGTTAAGGCGCTTATATTAAAAAATGAAGAATTAGAAACAAACCAACTTGCAAGTGTTGAGGGTGAACTGGAGGGTAGCCGGCAAGTGGGCATTTTGGGCAACATTCTAATGTTTAAAAAATTGCGCAAAGAAGTATTAACGGCTTTGCCTGGAGTTAAAAGCAGGACATCTGTAGTAAGTTTCTTTGACATGTTGTTGTCTTGGCTTGAGGCAGATACCATATTGCCTTTACACGAGTTGCTTATGCGCATTATTCACGAGTCGGGACTTGTTAAATATTTTAGCGATGGTACAGAAACAGGGGATGCGCGGGTAGAAAACTTAGTAGAGTTGGTTTCGGTTGCGAAAAAGTTTAGTCAAGAGGGTTGGCAGGATGCCTTGCCAAAATTTTTGGAAGAGGTAGCGCTTGTTAGTGATGTAGATCAAATAAGTGATGAACATGATGTTGTAACACTTATGACCTTGCACTCTGCAAAGGGTTTAGAGTTTGACACGGTATTTTTTACAGGTTTAGAAGAAGGACTACTGCCACACAGCAGAAGTATGCAAGACGAGGCCGCTTTGGCGGAGGAAGTGCGGTTGGCTTATGTAGGTGTAACTCGTGCCAAACAGAAATTGTACATGACTTATGTCATTATGCGTGGCTTGTTTGGTGAGTCGCGCTTGGCAGTGCCTTCAAGGCTTCTTCGCGAATTACCCGAGCACTCAGTAGAATGGAGAGGAAGACCTAGGTTTTTACCCAATTCAGATAGCCCAAACAGTGGCGTGACGTATGAGCCGTTTGTAGAGTAAACTATGTGTATACATGTATGTTAAGCTGACTATTTGTAATTGTGATAAATAATTTTTAAGGTATTCAATGACTGTAAGTGAATTAAAAAATCTATTAAATCGGTACAAGTTAAAGCCAAACAAAACTTTTGGTCAACATTTTTTGTTAGACGATTCCGTTTTGGATTCTATGGTAGAAGCGGCAGACGTGAAGTCTACAGATATAGTTTTAGAGGTAGGGCCTGGTATTGGAAATTTGACTAGCAAGCTTGTAGCTGTAGCTGGAAACGTGCTGGCCGTAGAAAAAGACACCTCACTTGAGTTTCTTTTGAGTGATATTACCAATAAACATAAAAATTTAAGTGTCGAATATGCAGATATAATGCGGTTTAACTTTACTCAGGCACTCAAGACTTTAAAGGTAGCTCACAAATTGAAGCCAGGACGGTTGCGCTATAAAGTTGTTGCAAATATTCCGTACTATGTTACAGGAAAGTTACTACAACTTTTTTTGCGAGCTCAGGAAAAACCAGAAAGTATAACTGTTTTGGTGCAGGCGGAAGTCGCGAAGAACATGGTGGCAGAACACGGGTCCATGAACCTACTTGGTCTTTCTGTGCAACTAATTGGTAAACCAAAGTTCGTTTTGCCTGTGCCTGCAAGTAGTTTTTATCCTGCGCCCAAAGTAGATAGTGCGATAGTGCATATAAATATTCCTGAAAAGCCTTTATTTGCTAACGTGGACGAGGGGTTTTTGTTTCGTGTTGCGAAGGCTTGTTTTTCGGGTAAACGCAAACAAATTCATAACAGCCTTGCTTCCGGTTTTAGGCTCTCGAAGTTGGAAACAGATAAGATTTTAGAACAGGCTCACATTGCTCCGAGTATAAGACCACAAGAACTCTCTGTAGAAGATTTTGTTCGGTTAGCAAAAATTTACAATGAATTAGTTAACCACAGTTGATTTTTTAGTTTATATTAATTTTGTGGTATAATATATTTGCTATATTTAAATAAATAAGAAATAAACTATGTTAAAACAAAAGAGGCTACAAAAAATTATTGTTTTTATGATTGGGGTTTCCCTCTTGGCTGTTGGCTGTTCAAAAAAGAAAGAGCAGGCGCCCGTGACATCTACGACAAAGATTGGGGAAAATGGTTCTAAGGTGGTTGTATCTACAAATATCCCAAGCGGTTGGGTGAATTTTGTTTCTGGAGATAATGTGAATTTTGATATCGCCATGCCTAAAACATGGGTAGTGGATGACGTTAGTCAGGAAAACCACTTTATTATCCGTTCCAGTGCCGGTGCTACTGGTGCTAAGGCTGGCGACTCTTTGATGATATTTAATGTAAATAAGTTAAGCGCTAAGTCTTTGGCAGAGCAGGTAGTGGCTGACACCAAGGACGGGAAGAATGTAAGTACAGCTACTTATGGTAAAACAAATACTGGTCTTGAATATGCCTTTGTTCGCTATACAGATACCGCGAGTACGGTAAAGTCTTGGTCGGCATATGCTGTTGCAACAGGGCTTGGAAGTTATGTGTCTATTAAAACAGCTACAAATGGTGGGGACGAGGTCGCTTCGCAGATTGTGAAAACTGTAAGAGTGTGGAAGCGTTAAAATAATATTATAAAAAGTACATGCTTATGAAACAAAAACTATATTTTTCCGTTGGCGCTTCCGTAGGTATTTTAGGGCTGTTTATTGCCAGCGTGTTTGTATATACAGCGCCTAATGTATATGCCGAAGATTGTTTTGGCAGTCCTACGGCTTGCGCTACACCACCCACAGTAAATAATTTTGTCTCCCAGTGTCCAGATGGACAAGTTAACTCTGGCAACTCTGGTAGAGGAGCAAACGCTACACCAAACTGTACACCTTGCCCACCAAATACAGTTAAGACGCTCATTTATGGTTCTGAGGCATGTCTTCCACCTGGGTACGTACCTGTGTATAGTTTTGACCCAAACATATTTCAAATCGGACAAAGTGGTGAAATTTGTCGTAAAGACGGACAACACTTTACCGGTGCCATTGGAAACAGACTACCTACCCGTAAGTACGACTGCTGTGGTATAGGTGTAAGACAAAATAGAACTGCAGGAAATAGCTTTGACTATGTGTGTGAAAATGGTGGCGCTCCAGGTACTATTCCAGTTCCGACTGCTTTGGGCGGAAGTGGCTCTGGAGGCTCCGGAAGCGGCGGTGGAGGTAGTGGTTCTGGTGGCGGCGGAAATAACGGCGGGTTTGTTTCCCAGTGTCCAGACGGACAAGTTAACTCTGGTAACTCTGGTAGAGGCGCAAACGCCACACCAAACTGTACACCTTGTCCACCAAACACAGTAAAAACTCTTATCTATGGTTCTGAGGCATGTCTTCCACCTGGATATACGCCAAATTACAGTTTTAACACAGAAGTATTTCAAATTGGTCAAAGTGGTGAAATTTGTCGCAAAGACGGTCAGCATTTTACTGCAGCCATTGGGGACAGGTTTCCCACTCGTAAGTATGATTGTTGTGGTTTAGGCATAAGACAAAATAGAACTGCAGGAAACAGTTACGATTATGTATGTGAAAATGGAGGTAGTGGTGGTGTAATACCTACTCCAATATCAGGTGGAGGTGGCGGAAGCGGCGGTGGAGGTAGTGGTTCTGGTGGTGGTGGAAATAATGGTGGGTTTGTCTCCCAGTGTCCAGATGGACAAGTTAACTCTGGCAACTCTGGTAGAGGCGCAAACGCTACACCAAACTGTACACCTTGCCCACCAAATACAGTTAAGACGCTCATTTATGGTGGTGAGTCATGTCAGGTGCCTGGCTATGTTCCAACATATAGTTTTAATACAGACGTCTTCCAAATCGGACAAAGTGGTGAAATTTGCCGCAAAGACGGTCAGCATTTTACTGCAGCCATTGGAAACAGACTGCCTACCCGTAAGTACGACTGCTGTGGTATAGGTGTAAGACAAAATAGAACTGCAGGAAATAGCTTTGACTATGTGTGTGAAAATGGTGGACCTCCCGGCACTGTTGGTAATTTAGGCGCAGGCGCAGGCGCTGGTAGTGGATATTTAGCTTCATGTATAGGCGGGGGTAAAGCAGATAAAAATGATCCAGGTATTGGGGTAGAGGTGAAGGCTGATGGAACCATTAGCGCGAGCGTTGAACTTTCCGGCATTACTGGTGCTGTAATAAAAATAGATGGCAAAGTTGCAACAGGGAAAAACTTTGCTCTCTCAGCTGGGCAAGTACTAACAGTAACTGTTGGGACAAATACTTACACAGCCGACACGGATGGGCTAAAACCGGGTGAGTCTATGTCTGTCCTTATTCCTATGCCGTGCATTAAGGTAAACCCTCAAACAGAAGAGCAGGCTCAAATGGATGAGCCGGAATTGGAAGCATTCATTAACGGCGATGGTATTGTGAAATCTGGTATTGCTGCTGGAACTTTCCAAATATGGTACATGGTAAAAGGGGATAAGACTAACATTAAGTGGAAACCGTATACTTCTGTATTTACAGTTCAGGGTAAGGGAGTAATTTCCGCAAAAACAAAGTTTGGCGACGATGAAAGCTTGGTAACTTCTACAAGTTTTGACGCCACCCCTCCCAAAAAGGAATAAACCTTTGTAAACATTTGAAAAAGTCGCCCCTCACTCTAGTGAGAGGCGACTTTTATGTTTGCGAACCTTATTTTTTAGTTGTGTATATTTGCGCGTCTACAAATATATAAGCTAGCTATTTTAGAGGGCAACTTTACTTGTAGCCTTTTGGCGACTTGTGTTGTAATGAAGTGGTCTTGATGTTATACTAAAACTAAAGTATTAGAGTGTATTTTAAGAAACAAAATATGAAAATTGCTAATCAACAAAAATTAATTATTGGAGTTGCTGGTTTGGCAGTGTTTGTGTTGTTAGTAACTACTGTGTGGAGTCGGCCGGGATTTTTATACCGACCAACGTCACCGGAGAAGCAAGCTGAATTGCAGAAATCGCAGGCAGACAGTTTAAAGGAGTATAGGGATTATTTGGCCAGTGTTCATACAGACCCAATTGCTAGTAGTTTAATTTTTGCCAAAGTTTTTGATACTAAAGCCATAGCCCAAGATATACGTGAACAAATAGGTGCAGACAAGCCCGCAGTTATTCCAAAAGTTAATTTAACAGATCTTAAAGTGAATAACACGGCCGACCCGGCAGTTATAAAGGATTATGTAAGCAAACTACAAGACAGGCTTGCACAGTACCACGGTGAAGTATTGCCCACCTTAGATAACGTACTTACGGATTTTCCAGATGTAGTATTAGCCTCGAATGCCGATAACTCCGCTAAGTCTTTACTTACTGACTTATACAGCCAAAGCGTGCCAAAACCAGCCATTCCTTTGCATAGCGCTATTATTAGTGCTTATACAACCAGTGAGCAAATGTTTGCCGACGCAAAGCATGCGGCCTCTTTAGATGCGCCGACCGGACAGTGGAAACATTCAAATCTAGCCTATGTAACAACTCGCACACAGGTGGATTCTATGAACGATATTGTAAAACAGCTAGAACAGGCATACGCGTTTAACGCAGGAGATACAAGCGAAGGCGGCGAGTCTAACGTCTTTATCCCCATAGCAAAAGCTGTTCCAGTAAGCGTTATATATAGCATACCGCAAACAGTTTCTAATTTTTTGCGTTCTGCGCTTGGGGTTGCGATTATAAACGCAACTAGGCAAATGTTGACGAAATATATAACCAACACAGAAAAGAACTATTTAGTTTCTAACTATTTATACTACACAAATGCTTTAGTGAACTCTAAATACGCTAACGACTACTTAAATAAAAATATTCCAGACGCAAAAGATCGTGAACAAATAAAAAAGTTTTTACCTGAGTTTAGTTGTGGTATTCAAAACGAAGCTGAATTACAAAAGCAAATGAGTGCCAAGGCTATAGAGTTTTTAGGTTTCGATCCAAAATACTTAGACCCAGCCGATCCTGACTTTTATAAAAAAGTGGTAAAAACAGTGGACCCAAAGGCAGACACAACTGGAGATGGTTACCGCAAGTTTTATGAATCTTTAGCTACTGTTGCCAGTGCATCAGCTAATGGTGCTGCGTTTACAGAGGAAATTGGTCCTACTAAAAAAGTAGCTCAGACCGCGGATTTAAAAAACATTAAAGTTTCGCTAGATAACATTTCCGGCCAGCAGAGAGCTGCCAGCAACGCACTCTTTAACATACCGGTGGCTAACGCTACTACGGGGAGTTTTGGGTTTGATAAGTTTATGACCAACCAAGTGCTGGGCATACTTAAACAGTTTTTAATTAAGGAAGCGGTGGTTATAAAAGAACAGCAAACTTGCGTAAAAGTACCGGTTGTAAATCCTATTATTCCAGGAGATTTTACACCAAACAAAATACAGCCGACCGAGGCAGAAGTGCAAGCCTGTACTGACGACCCAACGGGCGAGGAATGTGCAAGAATATATTTCCAGACTCCATATGACTCTGGTGGAAATTCGCTACTTACCGACTGTCCGGTGCTACAAAATGTTTCAAACAATGGTCGCATACTTTCGGACGGTTTATACTTAAATGTGTCTCCGGCTAGGACAAAAGTTGGAGTCGATATACAGCTGGACTACGGGTTGCAGCCTGCATGTGCTCAAAAGATTGCTGAAAACTTAAAAGCAGGTTCAACCTTGCAGTTGGGTGTGTATGGCGGAGACTTCTATCCAACTAGTTGTGTGCTTCCAACCGACCCAGAAGACCCTACAAAACAAATTGTAGTAGTACAACCATTCTCAACCCAGTTGGAAGGTTCTGTAGTTCTCGACTCAAGGCTTATTGCAACCAGACTGGACAGAAATGGTGTAGAGGTAGTAAAACCCGGAAGACAAGTGGTAACTGCACTTATAACTGGCGTAGATGATGACGGACATCCTTTGTGTATTAGTGGTACAGTTGAACTACAACTTGACGCACCGAATATTCGCTCAGAGCTTCCAGCTTCGAGTCCGTTTGCCTTACGACCTTTGGGAAAATTTGCACTGGCTTGGCGGTAAGACAAAAGTTTTGTGTGATTAGGTAATTTATTTGCATGGTGAATTTTTATAGACATAAGCATTTTACTAAATATCTAAAAGTACTTATTTTAGGTATTATTGCTAGTGCTTTTCTGTTTGCTCCGCTAACTGTTAGCGCTGCCGTGCCCATTACGCCAAGGGAACCAGTTGCAGCTACTGGTAGAGTCTTGCAAGCGTCTACATGCGACACTGTACATGGCTTGGATGTTAGTATTTCCCCAGCAACTGCGGCGATTGGCCAAAAGGTTACCTTAACAGCACAGGTAAAGTCTTTTTGTAGGTCTGCAGTCGCGAGCAACGCTGTATTTGTATTGGACATATTTAACGGACCAATTTCTGCTGCTAATACGTCTATTGCGACTATTCGCGGAAGCGGTTACCAAGCCACAAGCGAAATACTTATAGCTCCTGCAGCGTATAGCGTTGGAGACCATTTGCTTGCCGCTCGGATGGTTTATAAAGATACAGACAACAATATGTACGGCGACGCAACTTTTCAAGTTACTGCCGCAAGTACTACGGGTGCTGCAACCTTAAGCGTAACCAGAGATGCCAATCCCAGCGTGAGCGCTATAAGCGGTACAGTGACAATGACTTTTCACGCACTTTATAGTAAGGGCGGGTCAAATATAGAAGCAACGGCCATACAGTACACTTGTGCAGTTGGAGAAGTAGACGCGCGAACAGCCGACGGGTCTCTTGCCGACATAGAATGTAATTATGACAAAACAGCGAGAAGCCATACCGTTACCATGCAAGCTATGCAAAGCGTTAACGGTGCTTTAGTTGCTATTCCTGGTGCAACTTGGACAACAAATATCCAAATTACCGGCCACGAAAGTGACGATAGTATTTTAAACACAGTTGTTGGAGCGGGAAAAGCAGCATGGTCTGCGCTTGGGTGCATTAGTTGGCTTGTGGGTGGTCCAGAATGCACAATCAGCCTCATGATTTCAACCATTTCCGACGTTTTTGGCTCTGTGCTTAAAGTTGGTAGTTTATTGTTGGCTGTTTTTATGGAAAGAATTTTATCCATACAAACATTTACTCCAAAATTTGCGCAAGTAACTTTTGCAGGTTGGGTAATTTTCCGAAATCTTGGAAATATATTTTTCATTTTAGCTATCGTGGCTATAGGTGTTGCTACGGTATTTCGTATATCTGGCTGGGCGGTAAAAGACCTATTGGTAAAACTTATAATTGGGGCAATACTCATTAACTTTAGTTTAACGATTGCGCAGGCAATTTTGGGCATTGCTGACACTGTGCAACATCAATTTTTACCGGGGGCGTCGGGTGTGGTGCGTGAAATTATTAATCCGTTTTTTTCTTCAAGTATTTGGCAGTCTATAACAGTAGATGGCGATTTTGGTACCTACCAAGCGGCAGCGAAATCCATTGTAAACTTTTGGTTTATGTTTGCCGCGTTTATTGCCATTTTGGGCATAACTTTTTTACTTGTGGTAAGGCTTGTAATGTTGTGGTTGTTGCTTATGTTTTCGCCTTTGGCCTATGTGGCTATGGTGTTACCGTTTACTCGCAAGTATTCGCACATGTGGTGGAGCAAGTTTTTGCAGTGGGCTTTTGTCACTCCTATAGTTGCTTTTATGCTTAATTTAACAGCGCTTGTTACAAGAGAAAACTCTAAGGTTTTTGATAATTTAACAACTCTTGACCCAAGCTTGCAAAATAGTTCACTAGAAAGCACGGTGTCCGCCATGGCTGTACGACTAGTTCCTTTGGTTTTTATGTACATGACTATAAAAGTTGCTTCTTCATTTGGTAAGGGTGCTTCGGGTTTTGTTGATAAAACATTGGAAAAAGGCCTTGGGGCTACATTCTTGCCAGCAGCAGCTACTGGCGCGCTAGCTTTAAGTGCTACAAAATACGGCGCTACTCGTTTAAACCAGTTTAAGCAAGAAAAAACTTTGGCAGCAGCTGAAAAGGGTGGTATTGGGGCTAAAGCTGCACATCTAATTTTAAGTCCTATTAGTACCGGCAAGGGAATAAAAGCTGCGTTTGACGCTAGTGCCGCGGACAGAAAACGGCGAGGCGAGCACGCACAAGATATGTCTGCTGAAATTCTTTCCAAGTCACCGCTTGGTGCCTTACTTGGGCATAAGTCGCTAATAGGCGCAGTTGAAGCTCGTAAAGCAAAAGAAGCAAAAGAGCTTATGGACAAAATGGTTGGATACAGCCAACCGCAAAGCTTGCAAGGTTTTGAAGCAGCAGTTAAGGATAAAAATAGCACTGCAGCAGAAGTAGAAATTATGCGTCATGTTCAAAATAGAGATCTTGGTACTATGCTTGCAGCAGAAGGTTTGGGTAATACATTGGCAGGAAAAATAGAGTTCCTAGATAGACGGGTGGCCGACGGTACCTTTACCGAAGAAACAGCAGCGCGTTTGTCTGGACAAATAGACTCTGAAGCAAAAAAACAAGGCGACTTACATTATATGGGTGGAACTCGTGTTGAGGGCGATAAACTTGTACGCATAACCAGCGCCGACATCGCTACTGCAGGTTCTGCTGGTGCAGATGAATTCGCAAAACAACAAGCTAAGTATGCAGAAAGACTTACAGACATGGGTGCGGGTGCGAGAGCCAGAGATGCCAGTTTTGGTATGGTTATGAGAGAAGACGGTGCAGTGCCTGTAACGGATGTTGACAGGTTCCAGTACCAGCAAGAGTATATAGAACGAATAGCTAACCTTAGCGATGCAGATGTAAATGCGGCAGACTCAGTAAACGACAAGCGCAAGCGTCAAGAGTTGAAAGCACTGTTTGACCCAGTGGTTGGTGAACTGCGAAGGCAAAAGGCAGTTGATGCTATTGCCGTGGAACTTGCAGCAGAAGCTGCAAAAGAAGGTGTAACTTTAACTGCGGCTGCGGCTGGTGCTGAAGCACAAGACAAGTTTAATAAATATTTGCGTAAGTATTTGCAGGTTACGACTTCTGGTCAGGCTATTAATAAGAAATCAAGGGATTTGTTTACAACGCTTTCTCGCGAAAATGCCAATTTTGGTTCTTCCTTAAAAGGCATTGGGAGTGCAGACAGACGTCGTGTAGAAGATTATGTAAACAATTTAGGTACTTCACCGGAAGACTATACGTACAATATGCGTTCAGATATCAACACAATATTCACCTCAATCTCTCCGGCTCAGGCCGCAGCAGCGCAAGCAGAGTTGCAAGCAACAGTGGCTAAGTCTGTTGCAAGTCGCTTTAGTCCCGTGGCTTTTGGTATTACATCTCCTGTAACCCATACTCAGCTAGATACCATTCGCAATGGAGTTGCTACAGCCATACAACGCATTGTCGCACTTCCAGCAAATGCAGGCGTGCCCTTAAAGAATTTACAACCCGCCTTGCAACGCGCGGTTGATGCAGAGCTAAATTCTATGCCTCCTGCGGCAACAGGTTTAAGTGCAGCTGAAGTTGCGGCAGTCGCAGCAAAAATTTCTAAAGTTTAACTATGGCTACGAACATTCAAACATTGGTAGGACAGTCTACATGGAATAAGGCTGAACAGCAATTGGTTTTGGGCATGGTTCCTTTGCTTGGTCCGGTTTTTTTAGCAGAGCTGTCTACTCGTTTGCAATCTGCCAGTTTTGAATATGAGTCTGGTATATGGCTACATACTTTGGAAGTTTGTACGGGGCTCGTAAAAGGTCTCCAAAATAAAGATACGTCTGCTCTTTTGGTGTTTTCTAGTTCTTATGAAGAGCCACTCTTGGATTTTGGAAAATCTTTAGTGCCTATGGCGGTAGATTTGTTAAATGGTACAGTGCCAAATACACCTCCGCTTGGCAACCCAGATGCATTGGTGGTAGCAAAGTTTGCAATAGGCTTTATAGAACTTGTTCCAGAACGAGCGTTGGTTTGGTGGGTGCAAAATAATTTACTTCGTTATTTTGCTTCGTTCCCTCTAACGCAATTATTTATGAAACGAAAGCAAGCCGATTGGGCAGGTATAATGGAAGGCTGGGGAGAGGCATATGTACTGGCATTAAAGAAAAATCAGGAACTGTTAGGTAAACAAATAATTGTAGGAGAAAATGTGTTGGCGCCTACTGTAGAGCATTGGCTTTCGGAGTACGATGTGTTCGCAGGAAAACCCAGTCCACAGCGTGAGGCTTTTGAGCGTTTGCGGTACATACAAGAGAATGTAAACTGCAAAGCGCTAAGTAAAGACGAACAACAGGTGTTGCTTAAATTGTGTGAGTTGTATGATTGGTTTTCGGACCCATACGTAGCGGAAGCAGAGGAAGACGAGCTAAAGAGTTCCTCTACAGAAGCCCGCACGCAAGCGAATAAAAGCGTTGCCAAGGTGCCAGCAGAAGACGCGCCAAGACAGCAATCAGTTGCACAACAAACGGAACCAAGCAAAAGTTTCCAAGAGGATGAGGTGCTAATACCAGAAAAGCCGAGTGTAAATATTCAGGGAATTTTAAGCAAGAATCCCGTATTTCCTACGCAAACTGCTGGCCTGCTTGAAGTAGAGAAAGATTCTGGTGTGCCCAAGGCTTATGTTTTGCCTGCAGCTCCGGAAATTTTGACGGAGGAAGAAAAAGTCTATTCACTGAACACATCAAAAGTGACTGCCCCTGTTGCAAAAGAGCCAAAGCCGACACCCCAGCCACCAACCAAGCCACAACCAAAAGTGGCTGAGCAGGTAAGTAATGCACTGCCACCGAGAATTGTTCCAATGCGACAGCCAAGTGGGGTGTCGGACAAGTTAGATATGGCCGCGGTAGCGCAGAATGCAAAACAAAAGGAACTAGCTATGCAAGCAGAAGTAGATAAAAAGCTTGCGGCTTTAAAAAGAAAATCGGGACAATGAGCTTGAGTTTATATCGAGTATATAATTATGAACAACCAAACAAGCGTTGAAGCGTTACAAAAGCTAATTAAAATTTCTGGACATTTGTCTTTAAGAGAACGAGACGAATGGCTTGGGCTTTTACCGTACATGAACGACCGGCAAAAGTACGAGCTTTTAGCAATTTTGCAACCAGAACTCGTTGCGACAAAATCTTCCGTGCCTTCATTTGAACTAGAACTGCCAGCGGGTCCAGTAGAATTAGATTTACCTGCGCCCAGCCAAAACAGTTTAAAGCAAAGCGCAGACGTAAATAATACACCTATTGAAGCATTGCCTTTAGGTACTCCAATTTCTGCATTTATCAACCGTAATTTTGGCTCTTCAAAACTTAATACTTCAACATCTACAAACAGTATTAGCGAAAAGTTAGTTGCAAAGAACGAGGATATAACGAAGCCTAAAACAAAAATTGTACCAGAGCGGCCCATAGTGCCAAGCAACTCGGTGTCTATGGCGGTGCCTAAAGCGCCAGTCCGACCAGAGGTTCCGGTAACTTCGACCAGCATTAGTTTGGATTTTCTACCCGAAGCTAGCACCGAAGAGGTATTGTCGAATATTAAAAACTTAGAAGATACACGGAAAATAAACGTTGCAACGTTTAGGAGTCTTGGTGCGGAAGGTGTGCAAGAGGTACTTAATAAACTCTGCGAAAAATTTGGTTACTTTTCTTTACAATTTGCCCTAGAACACTCTCCTTTGTATCAAACGTACTTAATCGTAGGTAGTAAGTCTCTTAAGGGGGCGCAGACGTTTGATCAGACTAAAGCGGAGTTAGATTCCAAGGGTAAATCGTATTTAACCAAAGAAGAGTTTGAACAAGTAAGTGATATTTTGCAAAAATTGAAGAATTCCTAGCGTGTAAATTGGGGGTGGCATGGTATAATAATATGTATGGACCTTTATCTTTAACACTTGGTCAAAGCTATTTTCGGTTAAAGATTTGAGGTAAATGATTAAGGACATTCGCGCAAATTATGCAGTTTCCGGTGCCACAATTTACCGAAGTAGAAGACAAAATAATTGGCCCCTTAACTGTAAGGCAGTTTTTTATATTGCTTGTTACAGCAGGGATTATATTTTTTTCATATTCTTTGAGTAAAGATTATTACGTTACGGGGGCTGCAGGCTTTTTGGTTGGAGTGCCTGGTTTGCTTTTAACTTTTGGTCAGTTTAATGGCCGTCCCATGTATTCTTCCATTATTGTGTTTTTGAACTTTCTGACAAAACCCAGATTTTTTGTTTTTCATAAAGAAGCGGAAAATAAAAAGACATTAGAGGTTAAAGATTTGAAGCAACAACCTGTTGCAAAGCCAACAGAACCTGGGGATGACACTCGTAGTAAGCTTAAAAAGGTGGCATACCAGTTGCAGTTGCGCGAGGAGCAGGAGAAGGAGTTGTTGTCCACTAAGCAAAAAATAACAAAATAACATGGTAACAAATTGGCATAAGAGTGTCTTATTCAACTAGAGAAAATTATTTTAGCCTGTTTGTATGTTACATTGTTAGTATGTTAAATGGATAAATTGTTATGGCTTTAGAAATGCAAAAACCAAATCAAGCTAAGGGTGTGTCTACACATTCAACTTTACGGATTTCTGAAATTCGTGACGACATTGTTATCATGCAAGACGGTACTCTTAGAGCTATTTTAGCCGTATCTTCTACCAACTTCGACCTAAAAAGTGAGGAAGAACAGAATGGCATAGTTTACGGATATCAAAGATTTCTTAACTCTTTGGACTTTCCACTACAGATACTAATGCAGAGTCGGACTCTGGATATTGCTGACTACGTGAGCCGGCTGAAGATTACAACAACACGGTTAACCAATGAGTTGCTTAAAATGCAAGCTAACTACTATATAGATTTTATTTCTCAGTTAGTGACTGATGCGAATGTTATGAGTAAAAGTTTTTATATAATTATTCCGCTGTCGCAGAATGTTACACCTCAAGCCAGTGGTTTCTTTTCTAAACTTTTTGGCGGAGGTGGAGTTGCAAAACAAACAAATCAACGCTTGGAAAACCTGCGTCATTATGGTGAGCAGTTACAGCAACGCGTAGACTCTATTGTTAGCAATTTGTCCGGTATGGGTTTAAAAGTGGTTAGGTTAGACACAGGTGCTTTAATAGAGTTGTATTATAATTCGTATAATTACGAGTCTGCTCCGGCTTTAGATAGCGCGAGTCTTAAAGATATAAAAGTAATTACTACACCGGAGACGCCTAAGGTGGCATAAAATTTTATGAGTATTTTTTCTTCAAAAACTCCAGAGCAAATTCAGGCGGAAAAGATAAAGTTGCAAGCTGCCAAGACAAATACTGAGGTAAACCGTCAGGTGGTTGAGCTTGAGAAAATTTATCAAGAAGGTCTAACTTCTTTAAAGGACTTAATTTCCCCCGCAGCTGTTAAATATGAGAGTTCGTATTTTGTTCTAAATGGAAAGTACGGTAGAAGTTTCTTTGTTTTAGCTTATCCTCGGTTTCTTTCTTCTAACTGGCTCTCTTTTATTATAAATTCCGAAGGACAGTTGGACGTGTCAATGTTTATTTACCCAATCGACTCGGCTACTATTTTAAAGAAATTAAAATCTAAGGTTGGTGAAATTGGGTCACAGCTTGCTATAAACCAAGAGAAGGGCGTTGTTCGCGATCCTATGTTAGAAACAGCCTATGGCGATGTGGAAGGCCTGCGCGACGCACTTTTACAAGGTACAGAAAAGTATTTTAGGTTTGCTCTATACTTCACCATATACGCAGACAATGTAAAAGATTTGGATGAGCAATCGACCATACTTGAAAGCACGCTTGGGGCTAAGCTGGTTGTTACAAAAAGGGCTCTTATGCAAACAGAGCAAGGGTTCGTGTCTACTTTGCCTTACGGATTAGATGAAATGAACATAGGCAACAACTTAAACACCAGCCCGCTCTCTACGACTTTCCCTTTTGTTTCTCCAGATTTAACCAGTAACGATGGTATTTTATATGGTATAAATCGACACAACAACAGCCTTATATTGTTTGACCGGTTTAAAATGGAAAATGCTAACTTTGTTGTGTTTGCAAAATCCGGTGCTGGTAAGTCGTATGCTATAAAATTGGAGATACTACGTAGCCTTATGATTGGCACTGAGGTTATGGTTATAGACCCTGAGAATGAATATCAGCATTTGGCCGAAGCTGTGGGCGGTAGTTTTGTTAGCATTTCGTTAAACTCGCAGTCGCGCATAAACCCATTCGACTTGCCGAGAGGTCTTGAAGGAGAAAGTCAAGAAGACGTTATGCGCAGTGCCATAATATTTTTACTTGGATTAATGAACTTAATGCTTGGTAAATTAGATCCAACCGAAGAAGCATTAATGGATAAAGCGATATGGCAAACTTACGCAAAAAAAGATATTAGTCCTACAAGCAATCTTACAAATGCCGAATTTCCAACCATGGGGGACTTGGTGGAGGTGCTATCTGGAATGGTGGGCGCAGAAAATTTGGCACAACGTTTGTCTAAATACACTCAAGGTACGTTTGCTGGTATTTTTGATCAACAAAGCAATGTAGGTCTTGTAAATTCCCTAGTAGTTTTTTCTATACGAGATTTAGAAGACATACTGCGACCTATAGCAATGTTCGTTCTGGTAAACCATGTGTGGAACTTGGTGCGAAGCGAACTTAAACGTCGTATATTAGTACTAGATGAAGCTTGGGTTATGATGCAACATGAAGACAGCGCAAGGTTTATATTTGGTATTGCTAAGCGTTGTCGCAAATACTATCTTGGTCTTACTACCATTACGCAAGACGTGGCCGACTTTATGGCCTCTCCTTACGGCAAGCCAATTGTTACCAACTCATCTATACAAATGTTGTTAAAACAAAGCCCAGCGTCAATTGCTATAGTTGCTGAAACATTTTTCTTAACTGAAGGAGAAAAGTATTTGTTGCTTGAAAGTGAGGTTGGTGAAGGAATATTTTTTGCGGGTAGCAAACATGCTGCTATTAAGGTGTATGCGTCTTATATAGAAGACCAAATAATTACCACCGATCCTAAACAATTGTTGGAAATTAAGGAACAACAAAAGACTCAAGCAGCGCAAGGAAAGTAAGTTTTAAATGTTTTAGTGTGTAGATGCGTTAAGTATGGCTAACGAATCCCAAAATTCAGCTGACCCAAATAATAACCAAACCGAGGCGGCAGATTCTGCCGTCTTTAAACCACAGGCTAAAGACAGTGACCAGACAACAGATGGTTCTACTAATACAGACACTGGTGCTGACACTGAAACGGATGGCGAAACAGACGGAGCTCTAGGCCAAATTCGGGCAAGCCAGAAAGAATCAACTTTGGGCAGAGTCGGAGACTATGCTTCAGACATGGCTTCAGGTAAACTTTTCGACAAGAAAGTAAAACAGATTCAGGAACGGCAGGCGGCAAAGTCTGGTAGTGGCAACACTTCTGGAGAGGGTACTTCGGAGGCAGGGGTAAATTCTAACAGTTGGCGTGACCAGTATAAAAGAGGGGCCGATGCGCGCAAAAGAGGGGAAAATCTTAAAGACGCATACAGGGACGAAAGACGCATTCGGCGAGCTCCTACAGGCGGTGGAGCAGATATAGCAGGCGACACAGCTCGTGCGGCTGGAAAAGAAGCAGTAACAGATACAGCAAAAGCTGTAGGTACAGAAGCGGTTAAGGACACCGCTAAGGGTGTTGGCAAAGAAGTCGCGAAAGATGGTGCTCGCATAGCGCTGGAGGAGGGTGCGGATGTAGTTCCAGGGCTTGGTTTGGTTACAGCAGTCGATTACAAGGGAGTTAAACATACAGTCCAAGATACTGCCCGAGAGCTAAAAGATTTTCATGTGTTACGCGCAGCGAGCAGGGCAGTAACGGGTTTAGGTAAGAGCGCGGCTGTTACATTGTTTAGGGCATCTTACGATTTATGGGTAATTGGTTTTACCTTAGGCTTGTCGTTGTTGGTTACATTCTTTTTGGGTAACATACTCCTGTTCGTCCCAGACGCGGATATAGGTCCACTTGAAAAGTTGGTTATTATAGGCACTGATTTATTTTTATTCTTTTTGTTAATGGGAATAGTAGTTATGTTAATTTATGCTTATTGTAAAGTTGACGGTTCTGGTCAAGGGGTGGTCGGGGCTGCTAGTGGTATAGTTGGGTCTGTTGCTGGGGCGCTCTCAAACTTATTTGGTGGGTCTTCTGGCGGGAGTGGGGTATGCCAAGCATTTAGTTTGTAAATGCGTATTTGTGGCCTTATACTGCGAATTATGTTATATTTGAAAGAGGTAAATTTGTTTGAAATCAAATGAATAAAAAAGCAATTACAATTTTAGGAGCAATATTTTTATTAATTGTTGGTACACTGGTTTTTTTAATCTTTCAACGCCGGTCAGCAAATAAAAATAAGACCACCACACCAAATCCAGTTGTTACCCCAACTCCTGTGACGGTGGCAACCCCACTACCAACGGGCGGACCGACTCCAACGCCAGATGGTGGGACAACGGTGTATGGTTCAAATAAAGCTATAAAGTTAACTGACGAAAATGTAGTTAGTCCGGTATTGTTTTATAAGGGTAACGGAGTTGCTTATTTTACGGGGCAGGGTCAATTGTATCAGGCCGACATAGACGCTTCAAGCAGTGAACTAAAACTGACCAATAAGCGAGAACTTGGGGTCCCTACTAAGTCTGGAATAACAAAAATTTATTGGCCAGCCGCAGGCAATAACTATATTGCGGAAATGCAAAGTTCTAACGGCTCACATGCATGGAGTGTATATGTAAGTGATAAGGGTGAGTATGTAGATGTGCCAAAGCAGGTAACTAATTTTACTTGGACGCCCGACGGTGAACAACTTATGTATTTATGGTTGGACAATAATAAAACCAACCTAAACATAGCTCCACCCGACTTGGCGACTTGGCGCGTATTAACCGATATTTGGGAGAATGATGATGCCATAAGTATGTCCCCAGATGGTAAGACAATTTTGTTTTGGCGAACAGCGAGCGCCGACGCTACAAATAATATAAATTTAGTAACGCCAGACGGGAAACTATTTCGAAGTGTTGTAAAGGACGGTTTTAACAGCGGAGTAGTATGGAGCCCAGATAGCCAGAAGTTTGCCTTTAATAAGAAAAGCGCAACAGGGTTTTGGCAGTTATGGGTTGGGAACTTATCTACTGGAGAAGTGCAAAATATGAATGTGGAAGCAGTGGTCGACAAGGTGGTTTGGACTTCAGATGGTAAAAGTATGTATGTAGCTGCAGCAACTTCTGGTAGTGGAGAGCATTTCTTATTACTAGACGCGGCAACCGGAAAACAGCAAAGTATAGATTTAGACTCAAGCGTGCTTGCATCTGATTTGTTTTTAAGCAAAGACGGCACGAAGCTCTTTTTTAAGAACAATGTAGATGGTAGTTTGTACTATGTAGATTTGGCTACCGTAGCACTAAATTAGTAAATAATAAAACTAAATTACAACACAAGACTTTTTAAGACTTACAGAGGCTAATATAAATTTATTGTGTAAGATATTAGTATCTCAGTTTTGACAGGTCTTTTAATTTTATCCATTTTTAAATTACTTGTGGTTATTCTTGTATTGTTATATTGTTAGTTTGCTCGTAATAAGTTTTTTATGTCTAAAGTAAGTCAACAATTTATATGTGCTAATTGCGGGTTTACGACTGCTCGTTGGCAGGGTAAGTGTCCAGAGTGCAATGAGTGGGATACCTTAGCTATGAAAACAGTTGTTAAGCAGACGAGTGGAACAGCGAGTGCGGGGACGCCTGTGAGCCTTAAGTCAGCTGGAGAACAGGGTAATGCCCGAGTAGCTACGGGTTCAAATGAACTAGATAGCGTGCTCGGTGGTGGTTTTGTGCCTGGTAGTTTGGTACTGCTTGGTGGAGATCCAGGCATAGGTAAGTCTACCTTGGCTTTGCAAACTGCGCTAAAGATGTGCAACGCAGGAGAGCCAGTGCTGTATGTATCGGGTGAAGAGTCGGCTCACCAAATAAACCTTCGTAGTCAGCGAATAGACAAGAAAACCGATTTGCGTGTGTTGTCTGAAACGAATTTGGAAGTAATACTTGCCACGCTAGAAGCCGAACAACCGACCCTCGCAATTATTGATTCTATACAAACCATTACTAGTGAGCAGGTAAATGGCGTTGTTGGCGGAGTGAGCCAAGTTTCTTTTGCCACGAATAGTTTTATGCGTCTTGCAAAGTCTTTGCATGTTACGTTACTAATTATTGGTCATGTTACAAAAGAAGGTATGTTGGCAGGACCGAAAACTTTAGAGCACATGGTGGATACAGTGTTGTATTTAGAAGGCGAACGGTTTACATCTTTACGAATTTTACGTTGTAACAAAAACAGGTTTGGTAGTACGGGAGAGGTTGGTGTATTTGAAATGAAAGAAAGCGGTTTAGTAGAAGTCCCCAACCCCGCTGCTTTGTTTTTAGAACATAGAAGCGAAGGCGTAGCAGGAACATGTGTTGCAGCTATTTTGGAGGGGAATAAGGTGTTGTTGTTAGAGGTGCAGGCCCTGACAAACCCTTCTAGCTTCGGTTATCCTAAACGTGCAACATCTGGGTTTGATGCTAACAGACTGCAACTGCTTGTTGCCATTATGGAAAAACGATTGGGCGCAAAATTATCAAATCAGGATATATATATAAATGTTGCGGGTGGATTTTCTTTAGAAGAACGTGCAGCTGACTTGCCTGTGGTGCTGGCTATTCTCTCTAGCTTGCACAATGTGGTTTTACCAGCTCACCTTATAGCTTTTGGGGAAGTGGGACTTGCGGGTGAGGTACGTGGGGTTACACAAGTAGAAAAACGAATAAAAGAGGCGGAAAAATTAGGTTTTAGCGAGATGTATACTGCTTTTACAAAAGGTGCTAAGAAAGAGTTGCATAGCTTAAAATTTATAACAGAACTCGCAAAGCTTTTCAATTTAACAAAATAACAACTAAACAACTTAACATAAGTCTGAGTTGTTTAATTGTTACATTGTTTACATGATTAATTGATTTCACTCCATATGCAGTTCTTCACTAAGAGGAGTGGCTAGAGTTTTTAGTATTTTGTAACTGTCCAAGTTCGGGTCTTGGGTAGTTAGGTCATGCGCTGCTTGTTTTGCTTTTTCTAATACTTTCAGCGTTAAGTATTGGCCGTATTTAAACTGAAAACCTGTCTGATTTGTGCCGAAAAGAGAGCCAAACCCTCGGGTTTTTAGGTCGTATTCTGCTAGTAAAAAACCATCGCTTGTTTTTGTAAAAAGTTTTAAGCGTTCCTCTGCTCCAGCTGAGCCGGAGAATATTAAGCAGTATGACTGGTGCTCCCCACGACCAACTCTTCCTCTAAGCTGGTGTAACTGCGCGAGGCCAAACCTTTCCGCGTCTTCTATTATCATGACGCTGGCGTTTGGTATGTCTATACCAATTTCAATAACAGAAGTTGCTACTAAAATGTCGATTTCTTTATTTTTAAAAGCTAACATGACAGTGTCTTTTTCTGTGCCCTTCATGGAACCGTAAACTAGTCCTAGCTTTAAGTGAGGGAAGACTTTTGTTTGCAGGCGGGCAAATTCTGCTTTTGCTGCTTTGCTTGCAAGCTTGTCCGACTCTTCCACAAGAGGTGTGATAATAAATGCCTGTCTGCCAGATTTTATTTCTTTGTCTATGAAATTGTACGCCCCAGATCTTTTATCTTCTGGTACTAGCCATGTTTTTATAGTTTTTCGATTTTTTGGTAATTCGGTAACAGTAGTTATTTCCAAGTCCCCATAGAGCGCAAGTGCTGCTGTTCTTGGTATTGGGGTTGCTGTCATGGATAAAAGGTGTGGATAACGAACAAGTGTCGATTTTTTAATCGTATTTTTACTATTTGCATTACTTATCTCTGTTAACGCGCCACGTTGCTCCACTCCAAAGCGGTGTTGTTCATCAATAATTACAAACGCGAGGTTTTTAAAGTTAACAGATTCTTGCAATATGGCATGTGTACCTATTAAGAGGTTAACTTTGCCATTTTTTACATGGTTTAATAGCTCTATTTTTTTAAATGCATGCTTGTTTAGCGTGTGAAAGTTACGTGTAAGCAAACCAACTTTTAATTCCGACTTTTTTACCTTAAAGTTGTATTGAAGAATATTTTCAAAATGTTGTCTGGCTAGAATTTCAGTTGGGACTAGGAAAGCGACTTGAAAGCCTTCGTCAATAACTTGCATTGCAGCTAATAGCGCGACAATAGTTTTACCACTACCTACATCACCCTGCAGTAGTCTGTTCATGGGGTGCTTGTGCTCTATGTCTTGCAGTATGGTCCATAGCGCTACTTTTTGACCCTCTGTTAGGGTAAAAGGTAGTTTAGCAATGGCTGATTTTATATATGGTATTTCGGTTTTTATGCTAGGTGCAGACCATTTTTTTAGTTGCTGTCTATGTTGTTCAACTGCAAGTTGTTGTATAAAACTTTCTTCAAACGCTAGTCTTTCTTGAGCCTTTGCAAGCTGCTCTAAATTAGACGGAAAATGTAGTTCTTCGACCGTTTTATTAATTGGTAAAATGTTATATTTTCGTATTATATTTTCGGGTAAAATATCTATTAGTTCATGTGCATGCGAAAGCTGTTCATGTACAAGCTTTCTAAAGGTTTTTGGAAATATAGCGTCTGGCAGTTTGTAAACAGGTACAAGTCTGCCTGTGTGTATGGACTCCTTGCTAACTTTTTCGTATATTGGGTTTGTTAGTTGCAACCCTTTATACTGGTCCACCTTGCCTGAAAGTAATACTTCATCGCCTTGGTGCAGTGTCTCTGCTATGTAGCTAATATTAAACCAAGTTATTTTTATAGTTCCCGTGCTATCGGAAATAATTGCCTCTGTTAGCATTTTTCTCGTAGCAAAAGAAAACCTTGCGGCTATTGTCTTTATTTTACCGCGAATAGTTACAATTTCGCCTGCCTTAAGTTCTGCAATAGGACTAAATTTACTAAAGTCCAAATAACGAGCGGGGTAGTATGCAAGCAAATCGGCAATTGTGTGTATGCCTATTCCTGCTAGGGCTTTAGTGAGTTTCGGCCCAGTTTTTGAGATTTTGTACACAGTGTCTTCAAGATTCATATTAGTATCCTAAAATAGAAGACTATCTTTCTTACTCAGTTTCGAATGGTGACCCTAGCTGGAATCGAACCAGCGACCTTCTCCTTCGGAGGGAGACGCTCTAATCCACTGAGCTACAGGGCCTTAGATATTCTAATTTATATATTGTAAGTAAAACAAAGAACCACCACAAGGGTGGTTCTTTGTGTGTCATAAGTTAAAAATGGAAGCGGTGGGCAATGCGTTGGGAAAAAGAGGGGAGAGAATTTTCTGCTTCTGCCAAATGTTTTAGTAACAAGTTTCTTATTGCTGCTCCGTCTTGGTCTAGTAGCTCAATAATTATTGTCTGCCGTAGGTATGTACTCGCTTCAAGATTTAAGGTTTTGTGGTCTTTTGTATTTACTATCCAAAAATGTTTAAAGTGTTTATACGGAATGTAAAGCTTGCCCAGTGTTACGCCTTCGTTGTCCAACTCTACAGTAACAACTTCGGGTTTGCGTTTGGCAAAAAGAGTAATCAGTACAGCCAAAATAACCATAGTAGCAGCACCAAAGTAGTCGCTGACTATAATTTGGTAGGCTGTTAAAATTAATAATATAAAATAAAGCGCACTGTACCAGCCGAAAGATTTGTCGTATTGTTTAAACTCTGGCGCTTCCCAACTAAAATGAATTGTGTTTGTTTCTGCCATGTTTTTATTATAGCACTTTTTTGCTATAATGAGATTCCGGCATGTTCTGGAGAGGTCGCATAGTGGTCTAGTGCGGCGGTCTTGAAAACCGCTGTGTCCAAAAGGCACCGAGGGTTCGAATCCCTCCCTCTCCGCCAGAGTTTTATGCTATTTTATAAATTTTTTATGTCTTGCCATGAATATTTTAGTTATTACTGGCGGGTCGTCTCCAGAACGAAAGATTTCTTTACTTTCTGCCAGAATGGTAGCGAAAGTTCTTCGTGAAAAGAAACATAGCGTTACCGTATTTGATTTTAAAAATGGTTTAACACATTTAAAAGATCTTTTACCCAAATTTAATCTTGCATGGCCAATAATGCATGGCAAAGAAGGGGAAGACGGAGTTCTTTACCAATTTCTTAGCTCAAGTAAAATAGCTTATGTTGGTTCATCCCCAAAGGGTGCAAAAACAGCTTTCGATAAAATTTTATTTAAAAAGTATTGCAATAGAAAACGTTTGCCTACGGCTAAATGGAAGATTATAGCAAATGCAAAGGGGATAGGCAAATTTGGCTTTCCCTGCGTTTTAAAGGGAGCATATGGTGGTTCCTCAAAGGAGGTGTTTTTACTTCGTTCGGGTCAAGACTTAGAAAATATTCAGGTACGGAAGTTGTTGCGAGCCAATAATAAATTTTTTGTTGAAAAGTTAGTGACTGGAACAGAGATTACCGTCGGCGTGCTTGGTGGAAAACCTCTTCCAGTTTTGGAGATAATTCCTCCAAAAGGTGCTTGGTTTAACTATAAGAACAAGTATTCGGGCAAGACTTTGGAGGTTCCATTCGCTCCTTCTGTTAGTTTGGACGTTCAGCGAAAAGCGAAGAAGTTGGCTATGCAAATTCATAAAGATTTAGATTTAGGAAGTTATTCTAGAACCGACATTATAGTGGAAAATAATATTCCCTACATTATTGAAATAAATACACCCGGGGGTGTTGGGTTTACAGCTGAGAGCTTGCTACCTAAGGCTGCAAAGGCTATGGGCATGTCTTTTGGCAAGCTAGTTGAAGCCATTTTGGCCGATGTCAGCAAAATAAGTGCTGATATTAATTAAATAGAGAACATTCCATAAAACAAAAACAGCCTTATCTCTAGAATTTGGCTGTTTTTGTTTGTTTACGTTGTGGCTTGCCACCTCGCAAATCTTTATGTATCTAGGTGAAAGACGTTACATCTTTCATATCCGGAAATCTGTGCCGGAGTCTGGTTTTGCATCTCTTGTGCAAAACCAAGTCCGAAACCGATTTTATTTTAAAGGGTATTGGGGTAAAGGGCTTTCTACTTGGAAACCGCTTTGCAAAGTATCTGGCTCGGTAGCCGCTTCCGTTGGAATAGCTGTGCTGTCTTTTGGTGCGTCTTTGTCTTGGGTATTTGCAGAATCTGCTGCAGCTTTTACTTTGCCAGGCAGACTAGTAACGGTAATATTTTTGGCAGTTAGTTTGTCACCAGTTTTAACAGCGCTAACACTAACTGTTATACCAACTTTAAGTATTGTTTTGCTTTCACTGTTTTTTGGTTGCGCTATTTCTGTTTTATCATTTAAGATTATTACTTCTTTGCCTACGGTAAGGTCTTTGTCGGTAATAGCTGTAATTGTGCCATTTATAGTAGTGGGTAGTTCTGCTAAAGCCGACTCGTTTGAGGCTGCAACAAGCAGACGTTTTGCTTCGGCAATAGTTTTAGTTCCTGCTTCGGCAACGGTTAAGGCCTTGGCTGCGGCGTCTTTGACCACCTCGCTAGTTTGGTTGCCACTAATTACCTTAACTTGAGTTTCGTTAATAGATGCCAGCCTGTTAAGCAGAACAGAATTTTTTTGAGCAATGGCTACTTTATTCACGCTTTCTATAGTGGCTACTGTTTGGCTGCTAAGTTCATTTAGTGCGGCTGCCTTGGTTCTTGGGTCTGCATTTGTGTCTTTCAAAATAGCTTCTGTTTCTGCTAATCTGTTTTCTGCAAAAGAAAGCTGAAGGTTCGCTTTGGCGTTATCGTCGGCTACGAAACTTAAACGAAGTGTTTCCGATTTACGTTTATAAGCGTATAAGGTGCTACCAGGTTTGCTGCCGGAAGCAAGTACAATTGTAACTAGGACTCCCATAGCTAAAGTCGCCATGCCAAAGTAGCTGGTTCTGCGAATAAGATGTAAGCTGTTGTGTGCTGGTTCTGCAAGTTCTGCTGTTAAATATTTACGTTGTTTCTGAGAGTCTGGAAGGGGATTCTTAGGAAGGTTGCGTAAGCTCTCCGAAATATTTAGTAGTTCAGTTGTATCTGGGTTTAATGTGGTCATTATAAAAGGACTACCTGCTTGTGCAAGCGTACGTTCCAACTTTTTAGCTTTTATATATGTCCTTATCATTGATTAAAGTTTGTTCTGTCCTTAAAGTGTTCGCGCAGTTTAGTAAGAGCTCGAAATTGTAATATACGTATGTTGCCTTCGGACTTGCCTAAAAGTTCGGCAATTTCACTAATTTCAAATTCTTCTAAAAATCTTAATTTAACAACCGTTTGTTGGTCTTGCGGTAGGCTACTTAAGGCTTTGAGTAGTCGAACTTCCTCAGACTGTAACTGCAATGTGTCTATGGCAGTGGTCTCGAACGACTCTAGCGACTCCAGTTCTTCTATGTTTACCGTAACTGTAGTTTTGCGGTAATGGTCTATAAGCAAATTACGAGCAATTTGGAACAGCCAGCCACGTAGTTTCGGTGAGCCACCTTTTAAAGAGCCTAAAGCTTTAAAGGCTTTTAAAAAAACCTCTTCGGTCAAGTCTTCGGCGGTTTGTTTGTGACTTGTACGGTAATAGAGAAATTTAAAAATATTTTCAAAATACCGGTCGTAAATAGCGCCAAATGCGTCTGCGTCGCCATTTTGCGCGTCCAATAATATATTGGACTCTATGGATGAGTCTGACACATTTTTACCTTTACTAATATTAAAGACGGTTTCTTGGCTCATTTGTTACAAAAGGGGATAAATACACGGGTATCAGCACCAATTGTAGCATTTTTCATGGTTTTGGTCTTTTTGAGCGATAGTTTTTTGTTCTATAATTTGCTGCTGTATTGCTAAAATGAGTATATTATTTTGACTCAAAGCCGTACATTAGTTAGAATATGATAGCTAATTTAAGGGTAATTTGTTAGGCAATTATATTGGTAATTGCGTGTGCAAGTTCTGCGCTTTTATGATGGAGAGGTCGCATAGTGGCCTAGTGCGGTGGTTTGCTAAACCGCTGTACCTTAACGGGTACCGGGGGTTCGAATCCCCCCCTCTCCGCCAGATAAAAATAGACTACCGGTGGTAGTCTATTTTTATCTTAGTGGATGAGCTATGCATGAAGGTGATACTGTACGTGTGAATAAGGTTTAAAGCATATGATAAATAAACTTTTTTTAAGTGGCGGCGGAGACCAGGAAACAACGTATGAATTTGATGAGCTATTTTTTTGTTCGCTGCCATTGAAAGCCAATATTCTTTACATTCCGGTTGCCATGGCCAGTACTGTGGAAAAAAGGAAGTCGTGTTTGGACTGGTTTTCAAAACTTGTTTCAAGCCATGAAAGTAGTGAAAGGCATTATAGTTTTGTAATATGGAATGGTGATGAGGATTTGCCAAATTTGCATAATTATAGTGCTATATACGTCGGTGGAGGGAACACTTATCGGTTATTGGCTATTTTGCAAAAAACGGGAATGTTGGAAAGTCTACTTGAATATATAAAACAAGGTGGAATTTATTATGGCGGTAGTGCCGGTGCGGTTATTTCTGGGAGGAGTTTGCGAACAGTAGAAGAAGAAAATTTAGAAAACTACATAAACCATCTTGGCATGGACATGGTACGCGGCTTTTCTATATTTCCGCATTTTTCAAATAGCGATGAACAAAGGGGCGCTATTAAAAATATTTGTGTCAAAAACACTCTAAATATAGTTGCAGTTCCAGAAGGCTCTGGCATTGTAATTGAAGAGGCAAATATCTGCGTTTTTGGCATGGCTTCTGTTTATACGCAAGACGATAAAGTCTATGAATGTACACATGGAGATAGCCTGAAAAATTTTGTGAAATAAATAGTAGTCTTGCTTGTAGTAATACATAGTGTCAATTAAGAAATTTATTATGCAAATGTCAACAAAAGGTTTTGGGATTGTTATAGCAGTCGTTGTTATTGTGGGTGGAGCATTTTTGCTATTCAGCAAAAATAATAACGCAGTACAACCTACAGTACCCGTAGCAGAGCAGTCGGCTACGCCAACAATAGAGCAACAATCAAACCCTACTCCGAGCACCATAGCAAATACTCCAACTCCGACTATAAAAGTTACCCCAACTTTATCACCGACTGCTACACCTCCTGCTACAAATACTTATTCCATGGCTATGGTAGCAAAGCATGGCGGTAGCTCCAGTTGCTGGACTGCTATAAATGGTAAAGTCTACGACTTAACAGCATGGATTGGCCAACACCCTGGTGGTCCGGTAAATATTTAAGCATCTGTGGAAAAGACGGTAGTAGTGCTTTTAACGACCAACACGGTGGTCAATCCCGCCCAAAGAATGAACTTGCTGGCTTTGAAATTGGCACGCTGGTTAATTAACTAAGTTAAGAAGTGCAAAATCGCTTACATAGTTGAGCGATTTTTTGTTTTGTTATGTGTTAAGCTAAATAAGGGTGTGGCGTTAAATGCGTCTGAGCATTAAAAATGCATATTGGCTTACTTGCTTTAATATTTTTTATTTTTTTAGTTATATGACTTGGCGGACACATATGGCGGTTGGGGCAAATGCAATTTGGCTTGCAGGTTTTGCGGGAAAGTTAGACGCGTCTATTTTGTTGTTACTTTTTGTTGCCTGTGGAATGAGTCTTCTGCCAGATATAGATATTGCAGGCAGTGGCGCCAAAGTGCACTATGTTGGCGGGGGAGTCTTGGGTGTGTTTCGTGGCGTTTTCCATGGTGTGTATTTTGGCCACCGTGGTTTAATGCATTCTGTTTTGGCTGCTGTAATTGTTTTTGTTGTCTGTTGGTTGTTTACGCATAGTTTATTTCCTGTACTGCCATTTGTAGCGGCTTTAGCTTACTTCAGTCATTCTTTAATAGACGGTTTTAACGACAGCGTTGGGTATTTTTACCCATTTGTGTTAAGGAAGGTTTCTTTATTGCCAAAGTTTTTAAGGGTAAAAGTAGGCGGTCCGGTAGATGTCGGTCTTATGTATGTTGCGCTTTTGTGTTTGGCGTTGTTTTTTTTAGTGCATGCTCAAAGTTTTTTGCCAAATATTAATTCCTCTTTTATACTTGGGCAGAGGGAGTATTAAATTTATGAAAATATATTTTGCTGGTTCTATTCGTGGCGGTAGGGACGACGCGGGTTTTTATGCGAAGCTTATAGAAGTATTGCAACAATACGGAACAGTACTAACTGAACATATTGGCCTAAAAACTTTAACCGATAACGGTGAACAGCGTCCGCCTGAAGAAATATTTGAAAGGGATACTGCATGGGTTAAGGAGGCTTCTGTGGTTGTAGCTGAAGTTACGCAACCCAGTCTTGGTGTAGGTTATGAAATTGGTTTGGCGGAAAGTTTGCGCATACCAGTTCTTTGTCTGTTTCGAACCAGCTCCGACAAACGTTTATCTGCTATGATTTCTGGAAATACATATTGTGTCGTAAAAAAGTACGACTCAATAGATGACGCTGTACGTATTTTAGCCGAGTATTTTAAAAAAACTGCTAAATAAAAAAGCCTGGACACGGGTGAGATGCGCCAAGCTTGCAGTGTTACACTTTGTGCATTTGTTTTGCTCGCCAGTACCTTATCGGCGTGTGTTTGCGCACGCGGTTGGCCAGTGGTTGGCTAACTTCGTGCCTAGTATTGCACCCTCCTCTCGTGCACACCCAGAGTAACTTGTCCCCGTCAGTGTTCAGGTCCATGTAGTCTGGGTGCTCAAGGCAGAACCTTGCAGATGTTGCTAGCGAGAGCAAAATTTCCGCAAGATGCCTGAACCTTTGTGGAAACGTGTCCTTGTTAACGTATTGGTTAATTTTGGACAATTTCCACGCTGTCACGTCTTGTCCGCTTGGACGTCGCGCTTTAATGAGAAGTTGCATCATTTTTTTACCTTTCGGAAAAATAATGCGCCCAGAAACCGCAGTCCAAATTACCAACACAAGTCTGCTTGTAATTGTGGTGGTAATTTTTCGTTCGGCGTCTAGGTTAGGAGCTTCCTCGTTGCTACAGCGAAAGTCCAAACCTTCCAAGTAGCGCAAAAGCTTTGCTATAGCTTTTCGCGCAACTTCGGTTACTGCTTCGTTGCGTTTCATACGCCCTCCGGTTTGATTGTGAACGGTTTGCCCGCGTTACAACCCTCGAGGTAGGCGACTGATTGCTTGTATCTTAGTGTTTTGTAATTTGCCTGTCAAAGGGTGCATACGCCATATTTTGCAAAGGCTAGTCTTGTGCTATGGCCACGCACCAAACTTCTTTGGCACCTTTTTGTTTTAGGATTTTACTAGCTTCTCGAAAACTTGTGCCTGTGGTAGTTACGTCGTCTATAAGAATTATTATCTTGCCTCGCACAAAAGTATTTGCAAGCAGACCAAAACAGTTTTCCATGTTTGCTAGTCTTGCGGATCTATCTAAATCTTTTTGGACTTTTGTCGCGCGTAAACGCACTAGTGTTTCGGAATATGGCAGGCTGTTTTGTATTGCGAAGATTTTTGCTATTGTTTCTGACTGATTAAAACCACGCCAGCGTTTTCTGCTTTTGTGTAAGGGTAGGCAAGTAACAAGAATGGAGGTTTTGTCTGCTGTATATGGGGTAACAAACTTTTTAGCTAACATTTTTCCTAGTTCTGTAAAAACGTCGGGAATAAAATTATATTTGCCGCAAATAATGCTCTCTGAAAGCCCACCAGAGTGGTAGTCGTATAAGCACTAGAGTCTTTCCGGTGTGTGTCCGTTTTGGCAATGTGTGTGCGTAAGACCAAATAGACTTGTTTTTGAGCAAATAATGCAGCGTTGGTGTTGGGGAAAAGCAAATTGAGCAAAACACTTACCGCAAATAGTAGTAGTCTTTTCTTTTTTGCATACAACACAACGAACTGGCAAAAGCGTGTCTATGAGTAGTTTATATGCGTCTATAAAGATTTTGTGCATAGACCACTATAGCACAAAGTTTGGTTTTCGTAAGTATATAAAAACCCCGGACATTTGTCTGGGGTTTTTGCTCTAGGCTACAACCGGAATTGCTGAGTTAGATTTAGTTATGGAAAAACTAACTTTATTATTTTGAATAGTTGCGGTTATGAGGCTACCCGGTTTAACAGGTCTTTCTATAAGCTTACCGGCGAGTGGGTCTTCAATAAGCATTTCTATATTTTTTCGAATAAATCTTGCACCTTGTAGTGGGTCAAAACTTTTTTCTGCTATAAATTTTGCCAACTGCACAGTGGGTTTAAAGCTAATTTGTTGTCCTTGGAGTCTGTCGGCGAGTATTCGTAAATGTAGCAGAGAGATTTTTTTTAGTTCGGCTTGGCCCAGTGGTCGGAATACAATAATTTTGTCTATTCGGTTTACAAATTCCGGTTTAAACGACTGCTTAATTTGTTCTAACACACCTTCTTTAATTTTGTCATATTCAGCGTTCAGCTCTACTTCTTTTGGCGTGTGCTTGTCTCCTATATTTCGTTCAGCAAAACCAATTTTAGCAGCTTCACGGGTTAGTTCCTGCATGCCTAGGTTGGAGGTCATTATAATTATTGTGTTACGGAAGCTAACCGATTTGCCTTGTGCGTCTGTAAGTGTGCCGTCTTCAAGAATTTGTAACAAAATGTTAAATACATCTGGGTTTGCTTTTTCTATTTCGTCAAACAAAACTACTGAATATGGCTTTCTGCGAACGGCCTCTGTGAGTTTACCGCCTTCCTCATAACCAACGTAACCGGCTGGTGCTCCTATAAGGCGAGCTACGTTGTGTCGCTCCATGAACTCCGACATGTCTACTCGAATAAGCGCATCTTCATCTTCGAAAATTTCTTTGGCTATAACTTTGGCCGTTTCAGTCTTTCCAACACCCGTAGGGCCTAAGAAAATAAATGATCCTAGTGGCCGCTTTGGGTCGTGCAAACCCGCGCGGGACCTACGAATAGCTTTCGCTACTTCGGAAATGGCTTCGTCTTGGCCAATTATATGGGTTTGTAAAATTTCTTCTAAACGAGCAAGTTTTCCAATTTCCGTTCTAGTAAGCCGGTCTAGCGGAATTTTAGTCATCATGGAAACCGTGTGGGCTATGTCTTCGGCGGTAATTTTCCGGGTTTCTTTGACTGTTTCATTTTTAAGCTCGGTTTCCAAAATATTTTTTTGGCTTAGCAAAAGTTGCTCTTGCAAACGTAAATGTTCGGCTGTGGCAAAGTCGCCTTGCCAGACTGCTTTGTTTTTTTCAGTTTCCAAGTTTTGCAAGTCGTCTTCTATTTTTTTCTTTTGCCGTAAGGACTTGGAAGACTCGGTCAGGCTACGTAAAAACGCTGCGGTTTCGTCCACTAAGTCTACTGCTTTGTCGGGCAAGAAGTGGTCTTGTATGTAACGGCTGGAAAGTTCCACGGCAGCTTTTATGGCTTCGTCGGTAATGGTTATTTTGTGATGTTGTTCATAGTTAGCGCGCAGGCCTTTTAAAATGTCCACTGCTTCGCTTTGGCTGGGTTCTTCCACCAGAATGGACTGAAATCTACGTTCTAGTGCAGCGTCGTGCTCTATGTGTTTTTTATATTCCGCTAGGGTGGTTGCGCCCACAACACGAATTTCACCTCTAGCAAGTGCTGGCTTTAAAATATTGGCTGCATCTAAACTGCCCGTAGCGCTACCTGCGCCCACCATGGTGTGCAGTTCGTCTATAAATAGCACGATGTTCGGGTCGGCTTTTACTTCGTCTATTATTTGCTTTAATCGGTTTTCAAATTCACCACGGAACATGGAACCTGCAACCACAAGCGCTAAATCTAGAGATAGTATGCGTTTGTCCAACAAAATATCTGGGACCTCGCGTTTGGCTATGGCCAAAGCCAGACCTTCCACAATAGCTGTTTTGCCCACACCGGCTTCGCCAATTAGCACCGGATTATTTTTTGTACGTCTAGACAAAATAGAAGTCATGCGAGCTATTTCCGCTTTTCTACCAATTACAGGATCTACTTTGCCTTCACTTGCTTTTTTAGTTAAGTCGGTGGTGAAGTATTCTAGTGCACTATGGTTGCCTTGTGCGCCTTGCGGTGCATTTGGTTGCGGTTGTAGGGGAGTAGTGCGATCGTCTTGGGTGCTATTTTCCGGAAATTTTGAAATGTTTTCAAAAACTGAAAGCAAATTATGTTCAAGATCATGGCTGTCTACGCCAAGCTTGCTTAAAATAACTTTTGCTCTATTACCTTGCATGGAAATAAGTCCGTACAAAAAATGTTCTGTGCCTATAAACTGGTAACCAAACTGGCTCGCTGCAATAGCAGAACGCTCAATGGCAGTTCTAAGGTTTTCGGAGAGTACGGGTTTCCAATGGTCTACTTTATGGTTGGCGTTGACTTGGTCTATTTCAGGCTTTAATCGGTCGGTGGAAAGTTGTGCGCGTGCTAAAATTTCTGCTGCAAAAGAATTTTTCTCCGCAACTATGCCATATAGTAAATGCTCTGTGCCAATGTGGTCGCACTTTAGTTCTTCAGAAATTAGTTGTGCTGAAATAAGAGCATTTTTTGCTCT
>JAHFJH010000034.1 GCA_023245995.1 Candidatus Doudnabacteria bacterium
TCACGACTTGGAAACGCTACAACCCAAGAAGCAGACCCATTGTTTAAGTGCGCCCATTCTGGCTCAGCTCTGTTCCCTGTTTGTACTTGAATTATGGACCAAGGGTCACTTAGAACTTCCGATGGCAAAACATATTCTGGCAGCTCTTTCGAACCAGCTGTATTGTTAAAAACAAAAACTTCAGTTTTAAATGCCAGCTTAAACAATTCCCCCCATGTATTTTTTCTCATGGCCAATACACGCATAAGAGTAGCTCGACTTGCTTCTGGTAATGCCCAAAAAACACCAATGAGTTTTTTTAATACTTCAAGCGTTGCGAAAGCATCTGACAATGCACGATGCGTGTCGGTGTGTACCACACCACAAGCGTGTGCTAAATTTTCCAAATTATAACTATGGTGCGTGGGAAGAAAGATTTGAGACAACTCAAGTGTGTCTATGGACTCAAGCGCAAATGTAAGACCTTTTGCTTCTAAAAACTTTATGTCTAAGTCTAACCCGTGGCCAACAATAATTACATCTTTAAGTTGAGCAAAAACTTCCGCCTCTACTTCGCTCCAAAGCGGTGCTCGGGCAGCTTCGTCTGGCAATATCCCAGTAAGACCTAAAATTCTATTGCGAATATTACTACTTGGTCGTACCAGCGTTCCCCACTCGCTCAACACTTTGCATACGCCGTCCTCAACCACAAACCGAATAATACCGATTTCAATAATTTCGTCGGTAACTGGGTCAAATCCTGAAAGCTCCAAGTCTATACTAGCGTATACTTGCTGGTTATCCATTTACATATGATAGCGGGAGTGCGCAAAGTGAGCAAACGCATAATTTAACCTTTCATGCCCTAACTCTTTTTTAACCTTAAAAGCATTTATTAAAAATACTAAAAAACCTCCAAAGCAAAATTGCAATGGAGGTCTTAAATAATTAAGCACACTAGGCTTCGTCTTCCGACTCTGCTGGTCCCGTAGCAACCGCCACAGGAGCAGCACCTTCTTTTACTTTCGCGCGTATAGCTGTATCTAAACTTTTTAGCACCTCTGGATTGTCACGCAAAAACTGCTTTGCGTTCTCTCGGCCCACACCAAACTTTATATCCGTATACATATAAGTGTTGCCGCTTTTTTCTACAACCCCCAACAGTACGCCAGTGTCTAACATGTCACCCGCAACCGATATACCCCAATTACCCGGCTGATACATCATATCAAACTCAGCTACTTTAAACGGTGGAGCAACTTTATTCTTAAGTACTTTAACTTTAACTCTACTACCTATAACGACATCGCCATTTTTAATTTGTGCTATACGACGTACGTCTAAACGTACTGAAGAATAAAACTTAAGCGCATTACCACCAGTTGTAGTTTCCGGGTTGCCAAACATAACACCAATCTTCATGCGAATTTGGTTTATAAAAACTACCGTAGTTTTTGACTTGGACATAATACCCGTAAGCTTACGAAGTGCCTGGCTCATAAGCCTTGCTTGTAGCCCCATGTGGCTGTCACCCATTTCTCCTTCTATTTCAGCTCTTGGTGTTAGTGCTGCAACAGAGTCTATAACAATAATTTCCACCGCGTTACTGCGAACGAGTGTTTCGCAAATATCTAAAGCTTGTTCACCAGAGTCAGGCTGAGATACAAGTAAGTCGTCTACGTTTACTCCCAAGTTTTTTGCAAACTCTGGGTCAAGAGCGTGCTCTGCATCTATAAATGCTGCAAGCCCGCCTTTTTTTTGTACTTCGGCTACCATGTGAAGCGTTAAAGTAGTTTTTCCAGAACTCTCCGGTCCATACACTTCAACTATGCGTCCCATGGGAATACCGCCAACACCCAAAGCTAAATCCAAGCTTATGCTACCTGTGGGAATACTTTCCACATTTAGCGCCTTCGAGTCGGACAACTTCATTATGCTACCGGCTCCAAATTTATCTCGAATTTGATCCAGCGCACTCTCTACTGCTTTCCACTTACCTCCTCCCGAAACTTTTGCTTCTACTTTTCCTTTAGTTATTTTGGCCATATATTTTCTTGTTACAAATAATTTTGAATTTTAATATATACAAATTTAAAAAACTATATAACTACTACATAAAAGCCAAGCCATTTCCCCTTACAACAGAACAAACCTTATGGTACAAGCTTTCCTACTATTTAGGCAAATTGTAACAAAAATCTAGCCAAAAAAGCTAGAATAATTACCAATTAAACTTTGTACTGTTGGCTACTGCGCAACCTGCATGCTTGTTTTAGCAAACGAAGAAGTAACCCCAGACTGACTTGCGCCCTTAAGGCCACTAGGGCCAACGGGACTGTTCATATGCGCGTCTTCAACAACAAAATTAATAGTCTTAGTTGCAATTTTTCCAAACCTGCTTTTAGCACTTACAACTAATGTTTGTGTACCTGATAAAAAACTTACCGCACTGCTAAACTCACCATCTGCGCCAGCAAATACCTTGTGTCCGTTCACCGCAATTTCACTCCCAGGTGTGGCCGTTCCTGAAACATTTACTAAACCACTAATTACTTTAGCTCCTAAACGAGGCTCAGCAACAGTAAGACTTGGCACTTTCCCAATAGAAAAGATTTGCCATACACATACCAACACAAATACAGCACCAAGTAATAAAGAGAACAACAAACCAACACGACGAGGCACTAAGCGTTCTGCTAAAGTTTTCCAGCCACGTCCAGTTGTGTCAGTTGAGGCATCTTTAGCTAAAATAATTTCTCGGTTAAACTGGGCTACCAACGCAGGTGCTTCAATTTTATAAAGCACAGCCAGCTTGCGAATAAACCCAATCACATAAACTGGCTCAGGCAAATGGCCAAACTCTCCAGCCTCTAGTGCGTCTAAAAACTTTACAGTTGTGCCTATGCGAGTGGCAACTTCTAGTTGGGTTAGTCCTGTGTCTTTACGCACAGCAAGTAAGTACTCCCCAAGTGTTTCTATTGTTAATTTATGAAGTTTAAAATCAACCATACAATAGTTTAGTTTATAAATTCTCGTCCTCAAACGGCTGCTCGCTAGCTTCACCATAACCTTCGTCGTGAGGACTGGCAGCGCCGTACACTTCCCGTGGCTTTGCGCCGTCACCTGGACCTATAATGCCCTGTTCCTCTAACAAATCCAACAAACGAGCGGCTCTAGCATAACCAACTTTTAAGCGACGCTGTAAAAATGATGCCGAAGCCTTACCTGCACGGAGCACCTCATCCTTTGCTTGCTCTAATAATTCATCGCCATCTGCATCCCCAGACTCAAAACCCGGAATTGACAATGCATGTTTTGGACGCTGAATAATTTCATCGCTATATATAACTGCTCCAGCCTGTACCTTAAAGAAATCTACTACCTTGCCGACCTCTTTCTCCCCTACGTAGGCACCCTGTATACGTCGTGGCTTATTAAAGTCCGAAGATATGTACAACATGTCACCGTTGCCAAGCAATTGTTCCGCACCTCCACTGTCTAAAATGGTCCTGCTGTCTATTTGACTCGCGACTGCAAACGCAACACGCGCTGTAATATTAGCTTTAATTAAACCTGTAATAATATCCACACTTGGGCGCTGAGTTGCAAGCACCAAATGAATTCCGACTGCGCGAGCCATTTGCGCAAGCCGTACTATTGCAGCTTCTATGTCTGCTTGAGCCACTGCCATTAAATCTGCAAGTTCGTCCACATTTATAACAATGTAAGACAACGGCAAAGGCGAAGCTTGGTTATACTCCATTATGTTACGCTTTTTGCTATCTGCCAATAACTTATAACGTCTGTCCATTTCACTTACCGCCCACTTAAAGGCGTTCACTGCTTTTTCAGGCTCCGTAATAGGCGCAGTAAGTAAATGCGGTATACCGTTGTACATAGTCATTTCCACTCGTTTTGGATCTACCATAATAAGCTTCACGTCTTGTGGTGTGTTACGGTATAGCAAACTTATAACAAACGTGTTAAGAGAAACGCTTTTACCAGTACCCGTAGAACCCGCGATAAGCAAATGTGGCATTTTTGCTAAATCGGCAATTTGCGCATGGCCTGCAACATCGCGTCCTAAGGCAAAAGCCAAACGGCTTGGATGATTTATAAAATCTGCTGTCTGCAAAACCTCACGCAAGCTAACAATACGGCTCGTTTTATTCGGCACCTCAATTCCAACCAAAGGCTTACCAGGAATTGGTAATTCCATTCGAATGGCGTGTGCGGCAAGCGCTAAAGTTAAATCGTTTTTAAGTGCAGCAATTTGCGATAGTTTTACACCTGTTGCTGGACGAAGGGTATATTGGGTAACTGTGGGACCCACATTTACCTCGCCCATTTCAACTTCTATGCCAAAATCAGCTAGTGTCTTTTGAATAATGGCAACGTTAGCCTCTATGTTACCGCTGTCTACTTGTGCCTTGCGATCGTCTAGCAAATCAAATGGTGGCAACTTCCAGTCTTTCCGCTCTTCTAAAATTACCGCATCGGGTAATATAGGTTCGGCCATTGGCGAAACCTTTGCGACATCTTTTATGGACTTTTGAGAAACAACCTTAGCCTGTGGCACTTCCACAGGAGTGGAGGTAAAGTTAGCGTTTTCTTGACTATTAATTTTTATCTGGGCTGAGGTTGCAAGACTTGTTGTAGGTTTAACTTGTTCTGGGACCCCCGTCTTCCGCACCAGCACTGGCACATTTAGAGCTATAACAACCCCAACAAACAACAGAGCTATAAGAACAACAACTGTGGCCCAAAAACCAAATAAAGACATGAGTGGTACAGAAACAAGAGCTCCGAGCAGACCTGCGCCGTGCCCCGCAAAGGCGCTACTAAAACCAGGCTGTCCTGTAAAATTACTATTTATGCTGTGCCAGAGTCCCACCGTTGCCAATACCGCAATAGTAAAACCAATGCTCGTACGTTTTGCCCAACCACCCTCAAATGAACTTAAGGCTTTTGGCCAACCTACACTTACACCGACAGCCAGCAACACTAAAGGAGAAACATAAGCAAAATAACCAAACAAAACAAACAAAGCCTTATTCCACCAAGATCCAAAAGCCCCAGCCGCGCCAACAAAACTCATGACAGACAAAACAACAATTGCCAAAATTACTACCACTACGAGCGTTCGTTTAGTGTCAGAGGCTAAATGCATATGAGGAAAGTTAAGTAGCCCACTTTGTGCTTTTTGATTCTGTGTTTCTTTTTTCTTTCTTCCCATTGCTTTTCTAAACTTACCTGAAAAATTATTTTTTTCTAATGGACAACCTGTCTATGCACTATAAATTGTATCATGCTAAGGCATAAGTTAACAAAAGAACCGCATAAAAGCGGTTCTTTTTACATGTCAATTTAGAGTCTAATTTAAATTCCCTTAACCTTAATCTTCTTAGTTTTTGCCTTCGCAGCCTTTGGAACAACAACTGTTAAAATACCGTCTTTCAAGTCTGCCTCTATGTGTTCACTGTCTATATCTACGGGGATTATGACACTGCGGCTAAAATTGCCCCAATAACACTCTTGATAAAAATAATCATCTTCAGAAATCTGCTCTTCACGCCGACGAGCGCCTTTTATGGTAACCATGTCATTTGCAACTGTAATATCCATATCTTCTGGGCGAACTCCTGCAATTGTAGACTTTATAATTACATTGTCCTTAGTCTGATACATGTCTATGTTCAGCTGACCCTCGTAGTCCGACAACCATTCCTCGTGGCCGCCTTCTGTACGCTCCTGTCTGCTAGCTGCAGAAACCGCAACTGGGACAGATTCTTCTGTTTCTTCCACTTCCGTTTCTTCTATTTCAAGAGTTTCTGGGTTCTCTAAAGCCTCCATTTCCACATCTGTGTCTTCTTCTTGTTCTTCAACCGAAGCAGTAGACGTTTCATCAACTAAATTTCCACCCATTATCTTTCCAAAGAATGTTCTCTTTTCCTTAGGCATACTCTCTTTCATTAAAACTTTTCTATTTCCATAGTAGCTCTTTCCCAAGCTCTCGTCAAACACAGAAAAACACCTTACTTATAAATTATTTTCATGAAACAATCCTGCAATAAAATAGGCCATTTCAGGCAAATTCTGGGGAGCCACAAGGTTTAGCATATCCGCGTGCTCACGCATAAAAGCACCTTGACCGCCACTAATTAACTCTGAAACTATACTTTCGGCCCACAAATTTTTGGGTTTCACATATAAAGGCATTACCATACGGCGTGGAACTAAGTATGAAAGATTTAATTCTTCTTGACCGGGAAAATAGTGCGTTACCAACATAGGTAGCCCAGCCTGAATTGTTTCTGCAATGGTTAAGCCACCCGGTTTAGACAACATTACGTTACTTACCGTGTAAATTTCCCCAAGCGGCTCATAAAACGGCAACGGAACAAGCCAGAAGTTAGCCTTTTGTAATTGCTGCACCTCACTTAATAATTTCGTGTTGTGTCCAGTCGCCACTATTACACGTACATCCACACCCCGTATTTGTGCTTGTTTTTGAACTTGAACCAATACTTCCAAAATACTAGCCGGCAAACTTATACCCAACGACCCACTACCTACAAGCAACACTCTGGCTCCCTCGGGTATACCCAACTTCTTACGTACAGACACTGAGTTGTAAACAGGACGTGGAGGCAAAGCCAAACCAATTACATGCACACGCTTTTGACTTATTCCGAGCTTTGTTAAATGGGGAATTTGCTCTTTTATGTTGACTAAGTAAAAATCGGCCAGCGGGTAAACCCAATACCTATGGAAGTGATAGTCACTAAATGTTATGCCCCACAAACCCACGTACTCACCTCGTTTTTTTAACACACTCAAAACAGCAGAGGGCGCCGTCTCGGTAGTAATAACTACATCTGGTTTTATTTCGTCTAAAATTATTTTTATTTGTGCTGTGTACTTTCTCGCCACAAACAACCTAAAAGGTAAAGTTATCCTGTACCCCCAAAAATATAAAAAAGCCCACAACCACGGCGCATGAGCATTTACCCATACGTGTAGTTTTAGAAACTTTTTTACAAAAGGCGATGGATTACTTTTTAGCACTTCCCGCAAAGTAACTTCCGCACCGCCTTCACCGAGCCAGTAACCAATATTCTCCCCCACACGCTGGTGTCCTAGAGTGTGCGCAGTGTAAAGAATTAAAACTTTTTTTCCAGCAAGCGGAGCCATCTTTGTAAAAAAATAAATTTATAAAATAATATTATTGCAAACTTTAAAGATGAACCGAGCCGAGAAACTACACAAGTGAAGTAAGTTCTGCTACAGATCTCTACTAGTCTTGGGCAACCTCTTCACTGTCTGGCGAAACATTTACATCCGTAGAAACAGATTCGTTTTCTGGTAGCGGTGCAGACTGTTTCTTTGCATACTCTGCGTCTAGTGCTTTGTTGAACTTATCTGCGAACTCACTTGTCGCTGTGTTGTCTGTAAACTTTTGCGCAACAGTTTCTGGATTTAAATCTAGCGCTACCGCCACAGCCAAGATAAGCCTGTTCATGGTACTCGCGTCTTGCTGTTGTCGCTGTAAAAGCGATTCTAAAATTTCTCTTTTTGATAACTGATTAAGTTGTGTCTTATTGCTCATAAAATTTCTTTAACTTATTAACATCTTCTTAAGTGCTTCCAAACATTGCGGGAGTTCCCTCCAGCCACTGGACCCATTCAAGTGTCCACCGTTAGGTATTAAAATTAACTCCGCGTCGAGAATTTTGGATAAATTTTGTGCGTTACTCAGTGGCACATTTGGGTCGTCGTCACCTTGTATAACTACGAACTTTTTTACAGCCGATTTAATTTTTTCAAACTCAAACGGTGACTCAAAAAAACTATCTATTTTTCTATTACTATTTTTCTCAATAGGGCCGGAAACTAATACCGCTCCAAATATGTTTATAGAATTGTCAGCCGACTCTATATATCGCAGTATAGCTGGAACTCCCAAACTATGACCAACTAAAAATATTTCATCAGCACTATTTTTAGTTATATGCCTAGATACCTCCTCGACCCATTCATTACACACCGGCAAATCTGGACTAGGCATTGCCAAAGCGCAAGCATACACATCCAATTTTTCCAATTCACTCATGAGCCACGGACGCCAGCCACCGTTTGGACTACCCTGAAACCCATGGACAATAAATACTTTTTTCATATCGTAAAATAATGGCGGAGAGGGAGGGATTCGAACCCTCGAGGAGCTTTCGCCCCTACCGGTTTTCGAGACCAGCGCACTAGACCAACTATGCGACCTCTCCAAAATAGTGAAACACTCTGTAAAACCATTAGATTTCTCTGTGTGCAACGTCCATACTATACCGTTTTGCGCGCCCATGCGTCAATGTTTCTACAAAATGTTTGACGATGAATTTTACTTAAACCATTCCGCACCAAAGCCGTTCTATGCTCAAGTGTCCCATAACCTTTATGTTTCGCAAAACCAAACTTGGGAAACTTTTTGTCCTGTTTCATCATATACCTGTCACGAAATGTTTTTGCAATAATGGAAGCTACTGCAATAGAAAATATTTTTGCATCGCCATCCACCACTGCCCTCTGCTCTCCTTGCCAGTTTGGTAAAATAAATTTTCCGTCTACCAATACATAAGTGTTGTTACGAACTTTACTACTAAGTTGCATGTGAAGCTTTTCTACAGCAAGATGTAGCGCAAGTAAGTTTGCTTCGTGAATATTTATTTTATCTATTTTACTTGGCGAGATACTTGCAACACCAAAAGCAACAGAAAAATGTTTGATGTGAATCGCCAACTCCTCCCGCTCGCGCGCTGTCAGTAACTTGCTATCGTTAACCTTATTCCCCCACCAATCTTTTTTTGCTCTTCCTAACTTAGCACTAGGCACTAAGGACTTAGTACTAATAGCGACTGCCGCTGCCACTATGGGACCAGCCAACGCTCCCCTTCCCACTTCATCGCAACCTACAATAATCGAGTGCCCGCTATTAAATAATTTTGTTTCTGTTTTTAAACCTATGGGTTTCATGAGTGAGTGAGATTAATAGAAATTACTTGAGACTAATAAATATAAATCGAGACTAGTAGAGTCTATATTCAACTTACGTAATTATAAATAATCTCGACGAGTCTCTTAGTCTCTACGAGTCTCACTTATACACTCACGCGAAAATGTGGGTAACATACAAGTCCAAAAATTTTAAAGTCGTTGACGCCTATGTCATGTACCGTCATTTCAAAAGTCCCTTCAAAGACCATAAGCTCATTTGAAAAAATTTCTAAAGAACCACGTAAAACATATAAGCCGTCTTCGCGGACAACTCGGCATATGGGTACTCTTATTTGTTTTGGTGGGTCTGTAATATAAAAAGAAAACTTTTGGTAGTCCAACTCTCTGTCAAGTAAGTCAGTTACCGTAACTACGTCTAAAAGTGCTGGTTGCCAAACTTCTCTCTCGCCGTTATTAATGGCACCAATCCATGTTTCAAACCAGCGTCGAAACGCAAATCGCGGTTCTGTGGCCACGCTTTCTCCAAACTTAACTTGTTCCACACCAAAACTAGTCATGCCAGTATTGTACACGAGGCTCTAAAAAAGAGAAACGAGTAAACTCTGTTGCTAAAAATAAATGATATGCTACTATTGTATGGCTTTATGATTGATGAATACATACATTTGTAAATAAATTTTGTAGTGCAGTATTTGTTCGGGATATAGTATACCGGTAGTACACACGATTCGGGTTCGTGGAGACTGGGTTCGATTCCCAGTATCCCGACCAAATACCGCCATGCACACTACCTTCAAGACAAAATATTTAAAGAAAGTTAACCCGAATATCAACAATATAAAAATCCCCTACTGGGGATTTTTTGGTGGACCTAGTGGGAATCGAACCCGCGTCCCGGCAATGCG
>JAHFJH010000035.1 GCA_023245995.1 Candidatus Doudnabacteria bacterium
GCCATAGAAATTTCTTTGTCTATGGGATACTGACGCATTCAACCAAAACTCTTTATAAAATCTGAACAAGCGGCTAAGTACCCAGACAACCAACTGCTAGTACTCACAACTGGCTCACAAGGAGAAGAATCTTCTGCGTTGGCCCGCATGGCACGTGGTGAACACAAAACAGTGCGAGTAAAAACTGGTGACACTGTAATTGTTTCTGCCTCGCCTATTCCGGGTAATGAACGATCGGTTGTGGAAGTTTTAGACAATCTAACTCGCCAAGGCGCAAACGTTATTTATAACAAAGTCTTAGACATCCATGCCTCTGGTCACGCCCAACAAGAAGAACTTAAAATGATGTTCGGCCTTACCAAGCCAACCTATTTTGTTCCTATTCACGGCGAACACCACATGTTAATAGCGCACAACAAACTTGCAAATGCAGTTAACGTAGCAGAAGGTAATGCTTTTGCACTAGATAACGGTACAGTGCTGGAGTTTAACTCTGCAGGACAAGCTAAACGCTTAGACACCAAAGTACCAGCAGGTTACGTTTATGTAGACGGACTTGGAGTTGGCGATGTAGGAGAAGTCGTACTCCGCGACCGACAAGTTATGTCCCAAGACGGCATGTTCGTTATTATAGTCTCGCTGGACCGCAAAACTAGCAAACTTATAAACCAACCAGATATTATTTCCCGTGGTTTTATATACATGAAAGGCAACGAAGACATAATTCGCGAAGTGAAACACGAAGTTCGTAAAATTTGTGAAAATAAAGGCCCGGAAAAAGCTTCTGAACCTAACTATGCCTACCTCCGACAAGTAATACGCGACCAAGTTGGCGAGTACCTGTTCCACAAAACAAATCGAAGACCAATGGTATTGCCAGTCGTTATTGAGGTATAAGTCGCATCTGCTTTGTAGCCCCATAAATTTCAAAACACAAAAACACCCCGACATAATGGGGTGTTTTTGTTAAATAATTAAGTAGCAAACTAATATGCAATTTTTTAAGCCAATGCAAAGGCTTCTCTGTTTCTTGCAAGTCGCCTAGCGTAAACTGCTGGCTCGCCCACGCAATAATCCAAAAACGGCTTTTGCGCATTATCGCTAAGCCACTTAATAGCTGTTTTATTCATAGCTAAAGGCGCATGATGCGCTGAAGTCATAAACAGTAACAATTCTTCAGGATTTCTTTCCAATACTTTTTCAAGGTTTTGAAGCAAAGCCTCCCGAGTCGGTTGTTCTTCTACCAGCTGTAACAGATTGGCTAAATTTTCTATCATAAAAGCAGTGCCGGCTATATGGTGAACTTCACCGCGCAAGCCGGAGACTTTTCTAGGCAAACGCATACCCTCCGGCAATACCCCATTTAACTTAGAAGCTCCAACAAACCCACGCTTGTCTTCCCCAACCGCGAATTTAGTAAACTGGTAAGGTCCAAAAGAAACATATTTATCAAACAAAGCCGGAATGCTTTCTACATACTCCATACCCGCAGTTCGCAACAACACATCCAAGGCTGCTAAATTTTCACTACCTGTTGAAAGTGGCATTATTTCTGTCATACACACAACTAATAAATCTTGGTAAGAAATACGCCTGACTATATTTTCAAAAATTTTGGCAGACTCTAAACCCAAGGTTTTAACTTGCGCATAGCGTTGCAAGTCTATCTTCTCTACCACCTCTGCCACCGTACCCTGAATAATATCTGAATAGGTACCAAGACTCACGCGTGTAGGTTCATAGTTAGCGTATTCGGCACAAATCTGTTTAGCTGCCTCTATCACTTCTGGCTGTTTTCTATACCGGTTCATTTTTCTTTGCCACAAATACTCTAACTGTTTTGGAAAATTTACTTTAACTTCAGAGGGGAAAACTCTTTCCTTGACCCCAAAATAGTCCCCCAACAAAGTTCCCGCAGCCCTTTTACCAGCCAAAACCCCAGTAGTTATACTCTCCTCCCAAGTAGACCTTGGCTTGCGCTCTCTCCTCTCTAAGTGGGCACTAGGACCTGCTTCAGCAGTAGCACGCATAAGCCCAAGCGCACCCAAACCTAAACCACGCAAAAAACTACGTCTAGAAACCAAAGTGGGTTTATTAGACAGCTGATTTGTTTCTGACTCTGGAACAAATTCTTCTGCTCTTTCTGGCATATGCCAATATTATACCAACAAACCAGTTACACAACCCAGAATAAATGAACTTTTTTGTGCTTTATCTGGCTCGTGGGTTATAATACCTGCATGAAACAAGAAACATACGTAGCCGGTTGCAGGGCCACAGGCAAACTACATGTTGGTAACTACCTAGGATTGGTAAAGGATTTGGTTAAGACTCAAGAGATTGAAAATATTGAGCGTTTTTATTTTATTGCTGACCAACATGCCATCACCACGCCATTTGTCCCCAAAGAATTAAGCGATAATGCCATGTCCCTAACTGCCACATATATAGCTTTGGGCATTGATCCATCTAAAACAGTTTTCTTTCTGCAGAACCAAGTACTCGAGCACTCCTGGTTAGCTTGGGTATTTAATTGTATTACACCTCTTGCAGAACTTGAACGCATGACCCAATACAAAGAAAAATCTTCTGAACATAAAGAAAATATTAATGCCGGCCTGCTTACCTACCCTACCTTAATGGCAGCAGACATTTTATTGTACAAACCCAGCAAAATTCCGATTGGTGAAGACCAAATCCAACATGTAGAATTATCCCGAATTGTCGCAAGAAAATTCAATAACAAATTTGGTAAAACATTTCCTGAACCGCGGCCATACGCACTAAAGCCCTTGCGTATTATGAGTTTAAAACATCCGGAAAAGAAAATGAGCAAGACAGGAGACGAGCCACTATATTTAGATGATGAACCAAAAGCTATTCATGAAAAAATAAAAAAAGCAGTTACAGCAACAGACGGAAGCGGCCAGTCAACTGGAGCAGAAAACTTGCTTTACCTACTCTCGCAATTTGGGACGAGCGAGCACGTAGCGCAGTTTGCTACTGCAAAAAAAGACAAATCCATAAAATACAGCGAACTAAAAACAATTTTGGCAGAAGATATAAGTAACTACTTTGCTGAATTCCGCGAAAAGAAAAAAGAGCTTCTAGCTCACCCAGAAACTCTTGCCCAAATCTTAGGCGATGGCGCCCAAAAAGCGCGTAAGGTTGCCTCCGAAACTCTTTCCGAAGTCAAAGAAAAAATCGGACTCCTATAGAGTCCGATTTTTTTATTCTAAAGTATTCTACTGTCATTTAGCTGTAACAAAGGTAAGTTTTGATGTTGCTCCCACACTTTATCGTCCTCGGCGTTCATTGGAACTATAAGTTCGGACTTACCACCATTGTTCAATAACACGTTCCATGAGGGTACAGGTATTGGCCCTGTGGGATGGCTATAATAGACAGTTCCATCTTTCCAGCGCATCCAGCTACCCCATGGGTGTTGTTGCGTAGGGCTGTTTAGTTTGTAAGTGCTTGCAGTGCGAAACTGCGAAATATCCAAAGTTTGTGCGTTATTTAATTTATAACCGAGCCCTTTAAATGCTGTCAAAGAAGTAAACGGGATTTTTACTAAGTCTTTGCTCATAAGAAAATATATAGTGCTACCTTCCTTAGCAAGTGTACCGGTCGCATACGCACTCGCGGGAGGTTGGTACTGTAAACCAGGAGGTGGAGTCGTTGTAGGGGTTGGCGTGGGTGTAGGTGTAGGGTTGCCAGTTGGCGTGGGTGTAGGTGTAGGGTTTGTGCTTAGTGTAATAAAGCCAGATCCTTGTACAGAAACGTTATTGCCTTGTGCGTCGGCCGAGTTTACCTGGTAAATATAATTTGTATTGGGTAACAAACCTTGCAGAGTTAAAGTGTGACTCGTAACCAAATTATCGTTATTTGCCAAAAGCGGATTTGTACCACCAAGTGGCGCGTATGAAACATAGCTATCTGAAGCTACGTCGGTATGCCAAGTAATAACCGCACTGGTAGTTGTTATATTCCCCACCTGCACCTGAGAAATAACTGGGTCGGCAAGCGCTATAGTTGGCGCGAAGAAAAGTGTACTAAGTACTGCGACAAGTGTTAGAACACTAGAGTGCTTTGTTTTTAATTTTTTAAGTAAAATATTATTCTGCATTTTTTTGTTTCTAAATTCTGAATTATTTATATAACTATAGCATATATACAACCAATTGTCCAATCTTATACAGATTCCCACTCTAACGCTACTTTATACTTAACAAGTTTTTATTTTCGACTGAGCAAAGCGTTTATTACACGTCTAGTCTCTTTTGGGTCTTTCACCGGAATGTAATCTACCCCAGTTCTTACCACTGCAAAATCATTCCCACCTGGGAAAATAGCATCTCCCACAAACAACATGTCTGCAACTCCAACTTTTAAACGCTTTACTATCTCTAAAAGACCATAGGCTTTATCAATCCCTTTTTTCGTTACATCTATAGACGTATGGCCAGCGGCCCGCACTTCCAAGTTGGGTAAATATTTGGCCATTAGCTCAGCAATCTGCATTTTTACATTGCTGTGTTTGGCTTTCCACGCATCTTTAATTTTCACACCTTGTTTGCCTAACACTTTAACTATATCTTGGCCAAACACGGAGAAGGTAACCTGTGAACCCCTGTCTTCAATAACAGGCCCATAAATCTTCCTTGGGTGTTTATAGCCAATCTCCTTAAAAACTTTAGTAAAGGTAGATTTAATTAACTTTCTTTCCTGTAAACTAAGATTGTGTTGATAGACCTTTTTCCATTTCTTGTCATAATGGTAAAAAGCTGTGGCCGTAGTAGGAAACAAAAACAAATTACCCAACAACTGTTTTGGGGCTGTTAGCCTACTAACCAGTAAGTCTTGTAATACTTCATAACTGCTGCCACCAATAATCGCAACTTTATAACGTGCTAGTAACTCAGTCAATAACTTGTCCATTGCTCTGTCCACTGGAGACTTGGTTGGCACTAGAGTACCGTCAAAATCGAATACTATTAACTTTTTTACTTTAGCAATCTTAATTCGAGCAGTTGATATACGCATATGTATATAATAACACTCACAAATAAAGCCAGTCCAATAAACTAGGCTTCTGGCCAAGACTCTCCCACTCCGTTACAATATCAGGAGTCGCTAGTCATTTGATATTAGAAATTAGATATTAGAAATTTCCTTCACTATGTCCTTCCAAATTGGCATTGTAGGGCTTCCAAATGTAGGTAAGTCCACCCTGTTTAACGCTATAACCAAATCTAAAGTTGAAGCAGCCAATTACCCATTCGCGACCATAGACCCAAATGTGGGCGTGGTTGCCGTACCCGACGAACGACTGGCCAAACTTGCGGCTTTAGAAAAAAGCGAAAAAATTGTACCAACAACAATAGAATTTGTAGACATAGCCGGTCTTGTAAGCGGTGCCCATAAAGGAGAAGGCTTGGGAAACCAATTTCTCTCCCACATTCGTGAGGTAGATGCCATTATGGAGGTTGTGCGCGTATTTGAAAACGACGACATAATTCACGTACAAGGTTCGGTAAACCCTGTAAGGGACATGGAAACAATTGCCATAGAGTTACAACTCGCGGACTTACAGACAGTGGAAAAACGCTTAGAGACAGTGAGCAAGCAAGCCAAGAGTGGTGACCGCGAAGCGATCATAAAAAAACAAGTTTTAGAAAAGTACAAAACCACTCTAGAAGCAGGCCACATGGCCAACACAGTAGAGCTTACCGACGAAGAAAAAGCAAATAGCAAAGACATCCAGCTACTCACAAGCAAACCTTTCCTTTACATTGCGAACAGCGAGTTCAACTTAACAACCAAACAATTTGAGCATTTAACGCTAGAGCCTACCACCTTCTCGTCCAACGAAGCCTCGGCGAAGTTGGAAGCCCTTAGCCCTCTGCTAATTGACGCAAAACTTGAAAGCGAACTTTCAGAACTCACAGATGCAGAACGAGCAGAATATTTAAATGAATTAGGGTTGCCTGAAAGTGGATTAGATAAAATTATTAATAAAGCATACAAAACTCTTGGGCTTATAACTTTTATTACTGCTGGCCCCAAAGAAAGCAAGGCTTGGACCTGTACGCAAGGCTCTAAGGCTCCACAAGCAGCTGGAAAAATTCACACCGACTTTGAAAATGGATTTATACGCGCAGAAGTTATTCAATGGGATAAGCTCTTAGAAGCCAATGGTTATGTTGGCGCAAAAGAACGAGGTTGGCTTAGAGTTGAAGGTAAAGAATACATAGTCCAAGACGGGGACGTTGTGCATTTTAGATTTTCACCCTAAGAACGCTCCTCTCGAGACTAAACTACACAAAGTAGACAAAACCAAAGCAATTCTGTTATAATTATCATAACTTGATAGGAATAAGAGAAATTCCTAGCAAATCTTAACAATTTAACTCTATTTTCTGCTTTGAGGTGGTTGGTGCGCATTTTGGCCATTAACTAGCAAAATAAGCAGAAATGAAGGAATACTTCATGCCAAGATACGAGCTGTGTTACATACTGGCGGCGCAAGTAAGCGACGACCAGGTTCCTACCGTTACCGCCCAACTTAAACAATTTGTTGAGGACTTTGGTGGTACCGAAATACAAGAAGAACAATTAGGGAAAAAGAAACTAGCCTACCCCATTAAAAAAACTCGCAATGGGTTTTATGTAGTGCTACAGTTTACTATGGAAAGCCAAAAAGTAAACGAACTAGAAGCAAAAATTCGCACACAAACTGCTACCGTTATTCGTCATTTGGTTATAAATGTTGACGAACACTTAAAACGTTCAGAAAAAGACAAAGTCGCGCAAAGCAAGCTTTCTCACAGACCAGAACCTGGAGACGAGGCATACGTAGCACCTGTTCCAACTTCTAAACCAGCAGCCAAAGCTCAAGAAGCCGCACCAAAGCAAGAGCCAATAGACATTACTACCGAAGAGTTGGACAAGCAAATTGAAGCCGCCCTATCCGAAGATGTTATCAAATAATTAATTGCGCTAGATATGACTTAAGCCCTAGTCTCTAGTCGCCAATCTATAATAATTTTATGGACCTAAATAAAGTAATGATAATTGGCCGCCTAACGCGCGACCCGGAAATGCGAACCACTCCAACCGGTATAAATGTTTGTCAGCTAAGCGTGGCCACCAGTTACGCGTACACCAACCAAGCAACTGGGCAAAAAGTGGAACAAACGGAATTCCATAATGTTGTACTCTGGAGAAAACTTGCGGAAATTGCTACACAGTATTTAAAAAAAGGTACTCAAGTATATTTTGAGGGCAGATTGCAAACAAGAAGCTGGGACGCAACCGACGGTCAAAAGAAGTACCGTACAGAAATCGTCGCCGACAACATGATAATGCTAGGCAAACCAACAGGTAGCGCACAGTCCGCTCCCTTTAGTGAGAACCAAAGCCCAGCAAATGGACCAAGCAAAGGTGGAGAACCACTTGAGGAAGAACTTCCAACCATACAAACTAACGAAGATATTAAAGTAGAAGATATACCATTTTAACAAGTAGTCAGAATATAGTAGTCAGTAGTCTGTTTCGTACTGACAACTGACTACTGACAACTAAGTACATTTTTATGAGACCACAACAACGAGACAAGGATACTCCAATTATTAAAAAAAATTGTTACTTCTGCAGTAACAAAATTACTACCGTAGACTACAAAGACGGACAACTTTTGCGTAGATTTATGTCGCCACACGCGAAGATTATGAATCGCAAAAAAACCGGCTCGTGTCCCAAGCACCAGCGCATGATAACAACAGCACTCAAACACGCAAGGCATATGGCCTTTTTACCTTTTGTCTCAGCTTAATACCAGTAGTCAGAATATAGTAGTCAGTAGTCTGTTTCGTACTGACAAGTGACTACTTACAACTAAGTACTATTACCATGGATTTAAACGACATGAAAGTCGGTACCATTATCCTGTACAACAACGAGCCGTTTCAGGTTATTTGGTCAAACCGCATGCGCACCGCGCAAAGAAAACCAGTAATGCAAACAAAACTTCGCAACGTAATTACTGGAAAAGTAATGGAATATTCTTTTAAGTTTGGTGAAAGAATAGACGAAGCAGATGTCGCTCGGGAACGAGCAAATTTTCTTTACACCGACTCAGATGGCACCCACTTCATGAGCAACGAAACATTTGAACCTATAGACTTTAACAAAGACATAACCGCAGAGCAGGAACCGTTCTTAAAAGAAGGCATAGAGGTTTCCGTGTTACGTTTTAACGGGCAACCTGTCTCAATAGAACTACCTATAAAAGTTGCCTATAAGGTTACCGACGCCCCTCCGGGTATTCGCGGAGACAGCGGTGGTTCTGTTACCAAAAAAGTTACACTAGACACCGGCCTTATAGTAGACGCTCCCCTGTTTATAAAAGAAGGCGAAAATATCCTTGTAGACACCCGCACAGGAGAATACGTAGAACGCGCGAATAGTTAGCTTCTAGAAAACACAAAAAAGACTGCCATACGGCAGTCTTTTTTTATTATTTAAGTTGATTTAAGTAGTTGGCAGCGGCGATTGCGGCCTTAGCTCCCTCACCAGCTGCAATAATTATTTGCTCGCCCCAAGCGTCGTTAATGTCACCCGCTGCAAAAAGTCCGGGAACGTTGGTTTGCAAATTACCATCTACTTTAATTTCACCTTTTTCATTTTTTTCTGTTATATGGTCAAAACTGTTAGAGGGAACGTAGCCAATTTCTACAAACACCCCTGAAACCATAAGCGTTTCTTCTTCGCCACTAGACTTTTGTATGCGCAAACCCGTTACTCCTTTTTCGCCGACCACACCAATTGTCTTGGCTAGGTTATAAAATGAAATATTTGGACTGCTCTCAACCTTAGCTTTAAGTACATTGTCTCCACGTAAGTGTTCACTTATATTTACGCTATATATTTTTCTTGCAACTTTTGAAAGCGCGAAAAGCGCGTCCATTGCACTATTTCCCCCACCTACCACCGCTACGTCCTTATTTTTATAGAATGGCGCATCACATGTAGCACATACAGCGACACCCTTGCCATAGAACCTTTCTTCCCCTGGAATACCCAAATGTCTAGGCTCTTTACCCGAAGCTATAATGACTACTTTAGCAAAAAACTGTTCACCGGTTTTAACAGTAACAACAAATGACGTAATATTCTGTTCTAAGTCAACAACCTCAAAACCTTCTTTAATCTCCAAATCCTCAGTAATGGTTTTTAAATGTTCCTGAAACTTTAAGGTTAAATCTGCGCCACTAATTACAGAAAAACCAGTATAGTTTTCCACGTCGCTACTCCACACCATTTGTCCACCTATTTGTTTTGTAAGTAATAGAGTTTTTAGTTTTTTCCTTGCTGAATATATAGCAGCGGTTTGGCCTGCAGGACCACCACCTATTATTATAACGTCGTACATAAAGTTAGTGAATAGTGGAAAGTTAAAAGTGGAAAGTAACTAGACTCTAAAACTCAATATTGTAAATTATGAATTTAGAATACAATAAGTATTGTACAGTCTCCATTAGTATCCATAAGTCTCCAACTTAATCATTGTAACATGACTGTATTATAGCTATTTGTCATATAAATCCCATTTGTCCTATAATTCTATTACCTATGAGCCAAGACCTACACCCATCTGTTCAAATCCTTACTCGAAACCTAGAGCAACTTCAAGGCAAACTACTAATTATAAACCCCGTAGAAGCATCTGCGATTAGTGCAATTCTTACCACCTCACCCGTGAAGAAAGTAACGGTTTCTTGCCAAGACTACGGACTTTATCTTGAC
>JAHFJH010000009.1:0-24722 GCA_023245995.1 Candidatus Doudnabacteria bacterium
AACTGGAGTTGCGAGCGCTTTTGAAACGCATTGTAAGCGTAGTTCAGCTTTTGATATGGCTGTGTTATTTTTGCCAAAAAGCGATGCGGAAATATCCATGACCCTAGCATGGGCATCTGAGACCTTAAAACCCAACGGTAAAATTGTACTCATCGGCCAAAACAATGCAGGTATAAAATCGGCCAAAAAAACCCTAGAAAAACTTATTGGTCCGGTTGTATTTTCGGACTCTGCACGTCATTCTGCTTTTTACGTTGCCACTAAAACCATCAAGCTAAATAAATTTAATTTAGCCGATTATTGGCAAAAATATGAAGTAACTTTGCCCACTACGCACTCAGAACTAAACACTAAGCACTTGATTGTGTATTCTCTTCCGGGAACTTTTAGCCATGGTCGTTTAGACGACGGCACAAAACTTTTTTTAGATAGCTTAGAGACCTTGCCAGAAGCAAAGCATATTTTAGACTGGGGCTGTGGTGCTGGAACCATTGGTGCGCTAATTGCTACCACCAACAAACAGGCAAAAATCGACCTTATTGACACCAATGCACTGGCACTAGAGTCTGCGAAAAAAACAATAGAGCAAAATAAATTAAGCAACTGCAACGTGCTAGCTGGACATGTATTTACTGGCACAACAAACATGTACGACTACATTGTGGCCAATCCACCATTTCATAAAGGCCACGACACATACTATGCAGATGTAGAAAAATTTCTTTTAGAAGCGAAAAACCACCTTACAGAGCACGGACGCTTGCGCATTGTAGCAAATATATTTTTGCGCTACGAGCAACTTATGGAACAACAATTTGGCTACGTAAAAACTATTGCCAAAACCAACAAATACAAAATACTAGAAGCAGTAAAAGTAGCCCCGCAACTGCCTGGAAAATTCAAAAAGCACCGCAAAATGAAAATGCCCGAAAACGATAATTTAGACGACTACGTATAACCCCACCAAAACGTATTTGGTTTAACTTATTGCCCAGACCCAGCAAGTCTTGAACAAGCAACAATATATGCAGCAATTCGGTAAGTGGTGCTGTATTTTACTTTAGCTGCATAAACCGCACCAGAAGCCGAAATCATCTTTTGTTCTAGTTGCTTCAAAACTTCTGCCTTATCCCATGTATCGTGTTTCATGTTCTGTTGCCACTCAAAAAAACTTGTAGCCACACCACCGCTGTTGGCGAGGATGTCTGGAATTACAGTAATGCCACGAGAGAACAATACCGCATCGGCCTCAGAACTGGTAGGACCGTTGGCCATTTCTAAAACCACCTTGGCTTGAATCTTGTGCGCATTCTCCATGTTAATTACTCCTTCAAGTGCTGCTGGTACAAGCACGTCCACATTAAGCTCCAGTAACTCCTCATTGGAAATATCCTTCGCGCCGGCAAGCCCGGACAATACACCAGTTTCTTTTTTATGTTGTTCGGCTAGGCCGACGTCTATACCCGCTGGATTATATACCCCACCCCTGCTGTCGGAAAGTGCTACAATTTTCCATCCAAACTCCCTAGCTTTTTCGGCAAAATACATTGCGACATTTCCAAACCCCTGAATAGCAATGTTGATGCTACCAGGTTCTACATTTTGCATTCTGCGTTCTGCATTCAAATACTCTTTAAGCACCCAAGCTCCACCATACCCCGTTGCTTCGGTACGACCTTGGCTTCCCCCGTTTTGTAGAGACTTACCTGTAAAGGCTGCCTTTGCCTCTTTGCCACTAATTTTTTCGTATTCATCCACCATCCAATCCATAACTTGAGAGTTGGTGTTTACATCTGGTGCTGGAACGTCGAACTCTGGTCCAAATACTCTAAACATTTTTTGCACATACCCTCTGGACAGCCTTTCCATCTCTTGCTTAGAAAGCTGTTTCGGGTCCACAACAACACCCCCCTTTCCGCCACCGAACGGTACATCCACTACCGCATTTTTAAAAGTCATCCAAAAACTTAAAGCGCGAATTTCATCTAAATTTACATTTTGATGATAACGTATTCCTCCTTTGTAAGGGCCGCGAATATTGTTATGCTGGCTTCTAAAACCAACGAAAAATCTTTGCTCGCCGTTGTCCATAATAACTGGTATGTAAACCTCCACATACCTATGCACATGCTGTAACTGCTCTAAAAACTTCACATCAAAATCCGCGACTTTTGCCGCGGCATTTAATTGTTGTAGCGCATTGTCCAAAATGTTATTCATAATATAAATAAAATTACGAAGTTAAAAACTGAACAACTCTGTCTTTTAAGTCTGGGTGCAAAACAAACAAATCTGTTCCATGCCCACCTGACTCGTAAGACACTAACTCCCCTCCATATATGTCGCGAAGTTTGGAAGTTTCTGCAAAATTATTGTCGTCATCTTTACTGGTTATGTATAAAAATTCAAAATTATAAATAGGATCTCTACTTGCTCTTACGTCTGGGTCCAGACTTATACCATGGTAGTTAAGACCTGGAGAAAGCAAAACTGTCTGTTCGGTTTGCTCATAATGTACTGCAGTATGCAAGGCAACATTTGCACCAATGCTAGCCCCGCACATTACAAAATTCGGCACTGGGTCTTCTATTCTTTGAACAACAAACCCCACTGCCGCTTGAGCATCCAATAGGTATTTTCTATGTTCCTCGTTTGCATACAACTTATAGTTACCACCACCGCTTTCTCCGTGTCCACGAAAGTCTATGGCCAGTACGTTCAAGCCTCGGTCAAATAATTTCTGGGCAAGCTCGTTCCAACTTTCCTTAGTTTGCGGCATCATATGGAACAACAAGGCTGTCTTTTCCCCACGCGCGTCCCACCAAAGCCCTGCAATGTCTACTCCGTCTTTGGTTCCTATAATTATGTGTTCCATGCTCTATTGTTCGTGCTCCGCTAAAAACTTTTCAGCGTCGAGCGCGGCTTTACAACCTTCACCTGCAGCGGTAACGGCTTGGCGGTAGCGATGGTCGTGTACGTCCCCTGCCACAAAAACGCCAGGAATATTTGTCTCTGTAAATACTTTCGGCACTATATAACCCTTGCTATTTACTTCTACACCGGCAGTCGCAAAAAGTTTCGTCGCAGGCGTATGGCCAATGGCCGCAAAGTAGCCCTGCGCTTCCACGATTTCTTCTGCGCCTGTGTCGTTGTGTTTAATTTTTACACCAGAAACGGTTGCCTCTCCTAGTACGTCTATAACAGTCGCGTTTACTATAAACTTTATTTTTGGATTTGCCTCTGCGCGAGCAAGCATAATTTTAGAAGCCTTAAACTCTTCACGACGGTGAACAATAGTAACGTGGGATGCAAACTTAGTTAAAAAATTCGCTTCTTCCATTGCACTGTCACCCCCACCAATAACCACTACTTCTTTTCCTTTAAAGAAAAAACCGTCACAAGTAGCACAAGCAGACACACCCTTTCCGCGGAGGCGTTGCTCATTTGGCAAACCTAGCCAATTAGCGTCGGCACCAGTGGCAATAATTACTGTCTTGGTTAGAAATTCCTGAGTCTCTGTCTTTACTTTAAACGGCTGGCTGGAAAAGTCTACGCTGGCCGCATTCTCGTTTACAATTACTGCACCAAAGCGCTCTACTTGCTTAAGCATATTTTGCATTAAATCTGGTCCTTGAATACCTTCAGGAAAACCAGGAAAATTTTCCACTTCAGTAGTAAGCATTAACTGCCCACCAGGAGAAATACCAGCAATAACCAAAGGCGCAAGCTCCGCACGAGCCGCATACAGCGCTGCAGTAAGCCCAGCCGGACCAGAGCCTATAATTACTAGCTTGTGAATTGTGTCACTCATATATTATATTTATTAACCTATGCCTATTTGACTATAAAGCCGGCACTAAGCCGTGTCAACTATATAGTACCACGACCAGAACGACAACTCCCAAGACCTAAAATTAAGGTCTTGGGAGTTTGAAATATATAGTATTTTACAGTCTGATAAACTGCTGACTACTTTAACTTAATTTTTAACGCACCAAGCACATGTAAGACGGTATCCCACAAACCAGATACTTTGACTTTACTGCCAACGGTGACATCGGTTGCCACAGTTCCAGCAGTGCCGTCTTTCTTTACTACTTGCGTATTGCTGTCTGTATTTACTGTCACTGCTTTATTGTCTTTAGTGGTAACAGTAACTGTACCGCCGGAAACAGCAGTAACTGTACCCTTGGCCATAGCGGACTTTTTATTTATTGGCAGGTCAAACACTACACTTGCGTCTATAACACTACCCGTTACAGCCCCCATAATAGAAACCTTGTCTCCAATTACTATGTCTGACAAAGCAACTACTGTATGTGGCAGGCGAACTATTTTAGCACCACTCGTGGTTACAGTAAATGTAGCGTTGTTGGTTGTAAGCAAAGTAAAACCAGAACCAGACACAGCCGTTACACTACCTTTATAAAAGAGCGAAGAAAACATACCAGGTAAATTTGTTCCTTTGTTGCCATCTTCAAACACTCGCACACCAAACTCGTTAGTCGAAAGTTGATTATGCATCTCGGTCCTACTACGTTCACCCTTCTCGCTACCATGAGCAGAAGCAATACTTGGTAGTAAAACTGCAGCCATTGCCGTAACACCGACAATTTTTACAAACACATTTTTATAATTCATAGCCTTATCCTTTCTTTTAGTTTATACTTTCTTTTACCCCCTACAAGCTGTATCGCATACAGCACCTATTTGTTACAACTATAAATGTCGCTTACTTAAGAGCTATATATTGACTAAGCTTCAAATCCTCCTACTACATATAGTGAAACACAACACTTTTCTATACGATATATATTATGGAAGCTAGCACTATGGAAAAACTAGTAAGAGCAAGTCAGACAGGCGACCAAGAGGCCTTCGCTTTGTTGTATGATGAATTTGCTACCAAAATTTATAAATTCATTACTTTTAAAATATCTGACACCGAACAAGCCGAAGACCTTCTACAAGAAGTTTTCATAAAGGCTTGGCGCGGGTGCGGCAGCCTAGACCTTCATAACTTAAATTTTTCCGCATGGCTCTATACCATAGCTGGAAATACAGTAAACGACTACTTCCGAAAAGTTTACCGTAGACCACAAACTGTGTCACTAAATGAAGAAATAGATATAATAGCAACAGATGATACAAGCACCCAAGCGGATAACTCTATAAATTCAGACATTGTGCAAAAAGCTTTGAGCAACTTACCTACTAACTACAAACAAGTGCTTGAACTGCGGTTTATAGAAAACTTTTCTGTAGAAGAGACAGCTACCATACTTAAAAAAAGCAATGTAACGGTACGAGTCTTACAATATAGAGCGCTAAAAAAATTAGAAGGTCTATTTAAGCACAAGATATAACCAATATGGAACGAGATAAAATTATTAATGAATACAAAAAACATACGCAACAAATGCATGCGTTGTCTTTGGAAGCCAAAGAAAGAGTAAAAACTCAAATTCTTAGCGAAATGCGAACGACCCGAGAAGACTTATATAAAGTAACAACAAAGCAGCGCTTTTGGTCGTTTACTCTTATGCGTCTTGGGACTGTGACCGCAGTCATACTAATAGTCCTTACCAGCACAGCATATGCCTCGTCTGACTCGCTGCCAGGAGATGCGCTCTACCCCGTAAAACGAGTTGTAGAAAACGCACGAGTCGCCTTTACTTCCACAACGGAATCTAAAACAAAACTGGAAGTGCAGTTTACTGAGGAGCGCCTCCGAGAACTAGATGCCATAGAAACCCGCAAGTCCATCCCCGTGCGCGCAGAGAAAGCTTTAAACATAGAAACTACCGCCTTAACAAATACAACCACAAAGCAAGAACAGGAAAGCGCAGACCAAAACAAACCCAAGGCCAAAGCAGAAGCTGAGGTTACAAAAGCCATAGGCTCTCTAGAAATTCAGGTCCGAAAACTGAATAATAAAGGGAGACATTCAGAGGCGGAAGAACTTTCAAACACCATAGACCGGTTTAAAATGCGCGCAAACAGGCGCCAAAACAAAGAAAACGACAGAGAAACTCAAAAAACTAAAGACACAATTCAAAAAAATGTAGAAATAACAACCCCACTTCAAATTCAAAATAATAGAGAAAACGAAGAACGCATAAACAGCGACGGAAACAAATAACAATTTACTTAGCAATTTTTACAATAGCTATAAACAAAAACTACTCGGGAAGCTTCCCGAGTAGTTTTTGTTTATAGTCGAAATAACTAACCAGTAAATAAGTTTCATGCAACAAGTTGTTCAACAAAATTTGAGTTCTTATCATTTTATACTAACAGCTGTATACTATTTATAGTAACCAACTTAGGAAAGAAGAAATACAAACTAAAATAAATATGAGAACTTTGTTAAAAAGGTACAAAGCGCTAAGCCGTATAGAAAATTATTGGTGGTACTGCGTTGTAGGCATTACTCTTTTTATTGTGGGTATAAGCTGTAACTATATTGCAAACACCTACACTTCAAGACATGTTAGTGAGGTAGTGATTAACGACATAGTTTTAGACCACATTCCCTCCATAAATGTAGATGATATTTTTTTAGAAGGAGCCATACTACTTGCGATATTTGTGCTCATTCTAACTTTCATAAAACCCACTCGCATTCCTTTTGTAGGTATAGCTATTGCTTGTTTTTTCACAGTCAGATCTTTTTTTCTGGTACTCACTCACCTACCCATACCACCACATGATATAGCCATACAGGCAAATAACTTTTTATTTAAATTAGCGGCAGGCTCTGGCAATGACTTGTTTTTTTCCGGCCATGCAGGCTTTCCGTTTCTTATGACATTGCTTTTTTGGCGTAACAAATGGCTGCGCTACCTTTTTCTAAGCAGTACAGTAGTTTTAAGTACGGCAGTATTTTTAGGTCACCTTCACTACTCTATAGACGTATTTTCTGCATATTTTATTACCTTCGGTACGTACCGTTTTGCTGTATGGGCTTTTGAAAAAGAGCATGCTTTATTTCTTAAAAGCATGCATAAAAACGAATACTCAGTTGCAGAAAAAATGAGTGCAAACAAAATGTTTGCAAACTCCCATGCTACAGTAGATATATCGGTTGTAATACCGGCGTTAAACGAAGAAAAATTTATAGCTACATGCGTTAGCTCTTTAAAAAAACAAGATTTTTCTGGTACATACGAAATAATAGTAGTAGACAACAACAGTACAGATGCCACTGGACAAGTTGCTAAAAAGCACGGAGCTAAAGTAGTGGTAGAAAAAACTAGAGGAGTGTGCGTAGCGCGACAACGTGGCACGACTGTAGCACAAGGAAGAATAATTGTCTCCACAGACGCCGATTGCGTATTCCCAAAAACTTGGCTTTCAACTATTTACGCAACATATAAAAACAACCCAACTGCAGTGGCAGTAACCGGACCGTACCAATTCACCCCGAAGCCTGCTTGGGGCGCACTGTGGAGTAAGTTATGGTTTAGTCTTGTGGGCTCTATATACGCACTCACGGGAAAAGTGTTATATGTAGGTGCCTCTAATTTTTCTTTCCGCAAAACCGCATGGAAACAAGTTGGCGAATACAATACCAGATTAGCTCAAGGAGGTGACGAGTACCACCTTCTACTTCGCTTACAAAGTTTAGGCGTTGTAGTTTTTGTAAAAAATAACACCGTTGTAACCTCCAGTCGAAGGCTTAAAAAGGGTCTGTTTTATACGATATTTGTCACCTTTCTTGGTTACTACCTACTAGACTATATAATAGCCTCACAAATAACCGGCAAGTCGGTACTCGGGCACTACCCCGCTTTTCGCGAATAGGTGGAAGCTGAACAATAATAAAAAATAATTTTTTTTAAATACTATATATATGTTCCTACTCCCAATATTAATCTTTTCATGTCTTGTTTATTATTTTTGTTTTTCTGCTTCTGCACAATTTTTTGGCAAAGTAATCTATAAGGGCGAAAGTAAAGAAAAACTAATAGCGCTAACATTTGACGACGGACCAAATGAACCAGACACCTCCAAATTACTTACAATACTAAAAGAGCACAATGTTAAAGCGACTTTTTTTGTTGTCGGCGAAAACATACTAAAACATGCAAGCACTCTAAAACAAACTTACGAAGACGGACATGTAATTGGAAATCATTCATATAACCATAGCTTCCTTGCCCCCATACTAACGCCAGACTTTAAAGAACAAATTTCTAAAACGCAAGAAATTATAGAGCAACAAATAAACAAACGCCCTAGCTTGTTTCGTCCCCCATGGTTTTTTCGTGTACCAGCCATGTTGCATACAGCAGAAGTCACGGGCCTAACCACGATAACAGGAATTTTCGGCAGTCGTTTAGAGGTGTTCCAACTAGACGCACACAACATAGCCACCACCGCATTTCGCAAAGCACAACCAGGGAGCATACTGGTCTTTCACGACGGCTACGACAACAAAGGTGGACACAGAGCAAAAACTGTCGAGGCAGTAGCACTGCTTATACCACAGCTTTTGCAAGCAGGATACAAATTTGTAACTGTTCCAGAGCTTCTACACATACAGCCCTACCAATAAACATATGAGAAAAATAAAAACGGCACTAAAAGCAGAAAAGCGCGAGCAGAAAAACCGTAAACGCATGCACCTTTCTGGCAACGCCTTACGCAAACCAAGCAAATACGCGGGCATGTCTGTTATAAAAAAGAAGCTTCAAAAATAGCACTCGACTTGAAAAAGCTTTAATTTGCACAAGTTTGACATAAAAATATACTTGCTATATACTTGATATATCAACTAATAATCAAGTACTATGACAAAAGCAAGCACTACCCTACAATTTTTTATGTTATTGTCCAAATCTGAGGCTGTTATTTCTCGCAAGCTAAGCGGGCAAGGTCTTGGTTTTGGCGACTTAGCAGTCTTATACGCCATATACCGAGCACCAGAAGGCAAAATACGTCGAATAGACTTAGCAGAAGCAGTAGGCCTAACTGCTTCTGGGGTAACTAGACTGCTTGTTCCCTTAGAAAAAATAGGAATAATAAAAAGAGAAGCACATGAACGCGACGGCCGAGTGAGCTACGCCCTACTTACCCGCGCGGGCAAAGAGTTGTTAGAAAACTCTCTTTCTTGGACCGAAATGAAATGCGAAGAATTACTTCCAAAAAACGTGGCCAAAAACTTAGACCATGCGAGCGAACTTTTAAAAAGCCTTACTATATAAAATAAACCAGAGGAACGAACCTTGGCTGACTTAACCTCTTACACGACACTTGCGACTAACTCGAGTTTCTTTGTTCTTTTCCAGCGCTTAACCTCCGCTTCCCTCTTAAGAGCCTTACTGACTGAACTCAACTTTTCCGTATACACAATCTCCCCTCCTCCATGAGCTCGTATGTATTTGGAGCCTTTCCCGCTATTGTGTATTTTTTCTCTGTTGGCTAAGTTTTTTGTGCTACCACAATAAAGAGAACTGTCGTTGCATCTGAATATATAGAAATAATACATATGCCAATTTAAAATACAAAAACCATAGTGCATGCATGTAGTATAATGTATACATAGCTAATAATCATGCGACTAAAAGCAAAAACGAAACGAAAAATAAAAAAAGGGACAAAAATAGTTACCAAACTCATAGAGGCCACAGGCATTCCCTACGGTTATTCTACCACCATTGCTTGGTTTGCTGAGCGCATGGTACTTGCAGGCTTGTGCTTAATGGTTCTCTCTTTTGCGTCTGGTGTTATGTTTGTGCTTAGACTTTCCGACCCCATTGGGAACAGCCAGCTCTACGACTCAGCGGCTCGCAAAGCTCAGCTAGCCGAAAATGGAATTAAGGTTTTCTCACAACAAGTAATAGACACCGCCTCCCCAATATTTGCTTCTTTTATAAAAGATAACCATGACACACGCGACATAGGAGCAGAGCAACTTGCAGCTCGCAAAAACAAATTGAAAAAATATTTAGAAGAGAAGAACTCCCCGTTTGCCGAAGACGACGCTGCAGTTACTGCATTTGCTACTTCCAAAAATATGAAAATGATGATAGCCATATCGTTCGTAGAAAGCACTTTTGGACAACACTGTTATTACTTTAACTGTAGCGGTATAGGTGGAACTCCACCAAATTTGCGAAAATACAACAGCTATGAGGAATGGATAAAAGACTTTGACCAACTACTGGAAACCCGTTATAAAAATGTGCCGGCAGAAAAATTTATTGGCCTCTACGTCCAACCTGGTAGCCCAAACTGGATATTTGGAGTAAAACAAGTACTGCGTGAATTTGACGAACAAGGCATAAGCAATGCATAATAGTTAAAATAATAAAAAATTAATTAACATAACTTAGTTTATGAAAAAAGTTTTACTAATGCTTCCACTTGTGGTCCTACTCGCTGCTGGTTGCAACAACTCAAAATCTAGTGGCACTGTAAACGAACAGAGCACAACCAAGCCTACCCAAATGCAGGAACAAAAACCCGCTATGGCAAATTGGAAAACTTACAAAAACGCGAAGCTTGGTTTTCAAATTTCTTATCCGCCATCTTACAGACTTACAGAAAACCCAAATGACCCAAATCATAAGGGTAGTGTTCTCTTTATTACAAACCAAGACGCCTACAACAGGAAGGCCGATGCAATCTATGGCCAAATATACATAAAAAAAACCCGCACTTCTCTTAAAGCTCAAAACAATGCCCTGTTCAACTGGAACCTAACCTCGCTTGTTAAAAGCAGTGCTGTCGAAGGCAATGTTTCTTACCTAAAATATAGTTACTTCACAGGCTCTGCTTCTGACTCAAGCCATACATATGTACTTACCGACGCAAGTCCTAAAACTCCAGGAGACGACGGCTCAGGAACGGGTAACGTGCTAGTTGCAACTGTAGATACCAGTACCGAAGGTGAAGTTGGAGAAACTGCTACTCCCGACTGGATTGCCCGCACAATGCAATTTGTAAAATAACTCAAAACATAAAGACCGAACATGCGTTCGGTCTTTATGTTTGCCAGACAAAGTTAAGACAGGAGTAAAACCTTATAAATGTCAATAGTCATCTTTGACATTTAAACGGCTGTACAAAAGGCGAAGTGTATACTACATGCCTGTAAATATATGCGCATATTCTAAGAGCGTCGAACAATTGTTTCATACGACTCTAAAAATTCTAAGATTTGCAGCCAAGGATTTGCTTCCAAATTTGCTCTAAGTTTATTAAGTTTTATTTGTAAACTTAAGAAAGAAGCTTTTACTACTGCACTAGCTGAATAATCTATAAATGTTTGTATGGAAGCTTTAAGATCAACAAGAGCAGCGTTAGCGTCAGAACTCTCTAAAGCCATAGCCTTAATTTCCTTGATTCTGCTTAAAGTTAGCTCTTTAAAGTATCTAGTTTGTTCTGTGAATCTTCTTTCGTTCATTTTAAGTATATAATTTATAAGTTTAGGATAACATACATTTAAGCCATAAACAATGTTGTTAGATACCCATCTAACCGGGAGAACGAAATCCTAGATGAGCAAACTAAAAACCCTATTCCTGAAAATGAGGTTTTTAGTGGTAGCACTACGGGAGCCTACGGCGGAAAACCATTTTCCGATTTAGTGGATGCCAGCCGGAAACTGGTCCGCCTTTGGCGGAAAAACCACTTATCTACATTTAAACATTTTCTTTGGTAGCGCTACGGGGAATCGAACCCCGATTTAGTGGATGCCACGCGAAGCGTGGTCCAGCTCTGCGGGAAAAACCAACCATATATAAATTAATTGTTTTCTTTGGTAGCGCTACGGGGAATCGAACCCCGATTTAGTGGATGAAAACCACTTATCCTAACCATTAGATGATAGCGCCCCCAAAGAAAAAAATTAATTACAAATACTAAGATATGTCAGCAAGTAAAGCACTTTTAAGTGCATGATTCTTCTTTATACTATTCTCCCTTTGCCTGCCCTCTGTTTTATTAGTACAAACTTCTTTATAAACTAACTTAAATGGTGCATAAGCCTTAGTCGAACGAGTCTTACCTGCGTTATGCTCTGCTAGTCTACGACTAGTATCTTCCGTGCTTCCTACATAATACCAATTCTTATTTAGACTTTTTAGTATGTATACAAAATACATAATAATTATGCCTGACCACCTTCGGTGGGATAGCGCCATAAATTAGTCGTTAGTGATTAGTGAATAGTGTTTAGAAACCACATCATACAAACCATAACTTCAGTATATTACAATAAAACGCCATATAAATCAAGCTCTTTTTCTCTTTACTTTTCTTGCTTCCACTGCTACGGCCACGGCTTTTTTGGTCCACTCTTTCAGCAATTTCGGAGAAGATAATACTTTTTTCGGGACCAGCCAGTAAGACATGGCATATTCTTTACCATTACTTTTATAAGTAAAAGGTTTGCTCTTGGCTTTTACGTACTCCGTCATGTTGCTCTCACCTACTTTATAGTAAACTTTATCGTTTATTACACAAGCAAATATGGTGTCGTCTTTATATAGTCCATACCCGCCAAACATAGCACGAGCGCGTACGCCTGCCACGTCTTTTAAAAGTTCGTTTGTAACATAGTCTACGTATTTTTTTGTGTATTTCATAATTTACTATATTTTATTAAAACCATTTAACTTACGACGTAGTACTTTATAGTTTGGCACAGTTTGCGAGACTAGCTCCCAAAACCTGCGCGAATGGTTCATTTCTTTAGTATGGCACAGCTCATGCACTAGCACGTAGTCCCGTACTTCTGGAGGCAAAAACAGTAACCGATAGCTAAAACTAAGCGTACCAGTTTTAGAGCAGCTCCCCCAACGCGTTTTTTGGTTACGAACACTCACCCGCTTATAGGAAAAATGGTAATTAACATTTAGCTCCAACAGCCTTGCTGTAAAAACTCGCAGTGCTTCTTTTTTGTTTTTATTATACTCTTCTGTGCTACCAAGCCTTTGTAGAGGAGCTACGTTTAACATTTTTGCACGGGCAAGGGCTATCCAGTTAGACTGACTCGCCACAAACTGCTCTATTAAAAACAGTGGCGTCCGCCGTGGCGCACTTACCACCACTCGCCCCCCTGCCAGTACCCGTATGCGCATGTGTTTGGAGCGTTTGTACTTTTTAATTTCGTAGTCTATCAGAAGCATAATTACATTAGTTGTTCTGTAAATGGTATAACTGACCAAACTTGGAGTCCTTATCCGCCTTTAAGCTAGTAAACGTGCCCTCTTCAACCATATTACCTGCTTCAAAAACTAATACTCGATCCACATCTTTTAGAGTAGATAAACGATGAGCAATTATTATCATAGTTTTTTGATTTAGGTTCTTTAGAAGCTTCGCCATAATACTTTGCTCTGTTCGGCTATCCAGCGAAGATGTAGCTTCATCAAAAATAAGTATGGGAGCGTCTTTGCAAATAGCACGGGCAATCCCCAACCGCTGACGCTCACCCCCAGAAAGAGAGTACCCTCGCTCACCTATAGGCGTGTCCAGACCTTCGGGTAGTTTGCTTATTATACCCGCAAGCTCAGCAGTATCTGTTGCTCTTGCTAGCAAGTCTGGGTCCACGTCTCGCATAATAGTGATATTGTCCCGTAATGAAAAGTTAAACAACTCTGTTTCCTGAAGAACAACCGCAATATTCTTAGTGACCTCAGCATGATCAATATCATAATACGGAATATTACCGACCTTAAACTCTCCAGCCTCTAGTTCATATAATCCTAGTAAAACTTTCACAAGCGTGGATTTACCACTCCCAGAAAGCCCAGCAATACCCAACTTCTCATTCTTTTTTAGGCTAAAATTTAAGCCTGTAATACCAATTTGACCAGAAGGGTACTTAAACGTGCCATCTTTTATGCTAATATTTTTCCATCCTGGTGGGAAAGGAGCTGTGCCTGTTTTAATTTGAGAACGTTCCAAAAATATAGGCATCATTCGCAATAAATCGGCTTTCAACTTTAGTGCTTTTGTGGTCATATCTGTAGCCTGGCTAGTTGCACTACGTAGTTTTTCAAAATAGGAAAAGAAAACCAGAATGTACCCAACTGTAATAAGACCGGCAAGTAGTTGATGGGCAACTAAAAGCAAAAAAATAACTACTGCGACCCCGTTTAAGGTTTGAAACGAATACCATTTCCGTATACCCGTGTTTGAAAGAGTAATATCTATATGCTTTGCTTGTTCTTCAGCTACCCTCACCTGTCCATGCAGGCTCTTCTCCGCCCCAAGAGCCTTAATAGCAAGTACGTTGCCCGCACCTTCTATGTAGGCACCACTAGACTTTTCACGATATTTATTTAGCTCGTTACTCAGACGCTCCAATCTTCGGTTAAAAGCATATTCAATACAAAAGAACGATAATGAATAGCCAAGAAAAAAGAACAAAAATACAGGGCTTAAAAATAAAAATACACCGAGCACTCCAATAAACGCAGTAGCAATAGGAAATAAATCATTATTCGTCACAAAGCTCCACTGCTGAATAGCTTCGCTGCCAGTAAAAATACGCTGCACTTTGTTCCCACTATTTTCCTGTGCGTGCCATTGGAGAGAAAAATCCATGAGCCTTTCAAACCCATCTATTTTAGCTTTTGTGCGTGCTGCTATGGCAATTCTACCTAACCTGTTTTTACTTGTTAGCCGAATTAACGCAATCACAATACTACTCGTGCCAAGAAATATAGCATATATATAAAATGGACGAAGCGAGACACCAGTGTGATACTGGGTAAAAAAGTCTACCACCTTGCCTAAGATATAGGCAGGAACTAAATCATAGAAGAATACTAAAAACAGCAAAATATTATACCCGATAAAGCCTGCTTTGTGTTCACCCAAAAAATACCAGATAGCCTTTGGCACATCCAGCCACGCATAACCCCTTGCTTCTTTTATAACTTCTATCTTGCTCTTATGCATAACCTGTAAAGTATAACAGTAATATCATTACCACGGATTACCTTTAGCCACAAAAATCACCTGCCAGTACTCGTATGCGCATGTGTTTGGAGCGTTTGTACTTTTTAATTTCGTATGGAAAAATCTCAATTACTTTCATGTTCTAATTTATTTTCAAGGCTTGCTTCCTTTACCCTCTGTTTGGCTTCGCTGTCTGCCCTTGACCAGTAGTAGTCATTGTGGTCTACAAACTGCATGGCGCCTGCTCTCCACCCGTTCTCCTTTTCTAACAACTTATGCATAACCTGCGCAGCTTTCCTATAATGTGGGTGTCCTTGTGGCGTGCTGCGAAGTTCAAACATGTGCATGGCCGACCTATCGTTTAACCCTATAGTCCACCTTACCAAATGACCATGCAAAACCGCGTACTGCGCCAGTTCTGGGTTGTGTTTTTCAATAGTCTCAAACAATTCTTTACTACGTCGCACACACTCCTCCACCTCTGCCCTCTTGCCTAGTGCAACTAACTCTTCTGGGATAAAAAATCCATGACGTACAGTAAAAAGTTGTCGCTGTTGGGTAGACATACGGTGACGTTGCAAGTCTTTGTATACACCAAAGTCAGTGAGCATATCAAAAGTATGTGGGTAGCCGTCCTCTAGTGCTCGCCCTGGACGGTCTCTTCTTGTGACACGATTACCCACGTAGGTTTGCTGTATTTTTGCTCTTGTCGCGACGTCCAATTCTAAAACAAATTCTACAAGACGCTCTAAAGAGCTACTTGCATATGGGTATAACATAGCTGCAATGGTTTGCACGTTCCTTGCTTCTGCCATAGACTCCCTCACAGACTTTCCGTTGCTTACAAGTTTTTCTACTAGTCCTGCCGTGTCAACTAAAGCATATTCGGGCTCAGAACGCTCTTGTTCTTTTGGTATATTTAAACTTTTTACTAGCTCTCGCATTGCTAACCGCACTTCCGCTATGTAGTCGCTACGCTTAGCTCTACGCACATACATAGGAATTATTTGCCCTAACGCGCTCTCGGCACCCTTGGCCAACGCATTGTCTTCCGGTAAGTCGCTAGTAAGCATGCAAGACACCAAGTTCTGGAAAAACCTGCCATTACCAAATACGCCTACATTTGCAAATGCAGACAATGGCAACAAGTAGCGCAAAATATCACACGCCTTTGCGCGTAAGTCAAAATTGTAAGTCCGAGTAAAGTCTTTTATTTGTCGTTCATCAGTTAAGTCTTTCAAAAGCTCCTTAACTCCGTCGCCGTTTATGTCGTACTCTGCGACACTAATAGGTTTTTGTTGTTCCAAGTAAACCTTTAGAGGCTCAACTAAAGAAGCATATGTTTCAAAACAAAAGTCCATTGTTTCCATATACTCTTTACCAAATGGCGCGTCTAACAACTCTGGTCCACGGTAGTAACGCCAGTTCCCCTCTACTGTTTTTTCGTCGTATAGCACATACCGTGTTGACTGCACTATAAACGCACCGCCAATACGGTGGTCCACCACAGACTTCTCGGCAATCCATGAAATATTTTCAAAACTTATATGCGCGCCTTCTAGTTCCCCAACACTGTCGTCACCGTAGGCTATGAGTATGCGCTCTATAAGCTCGTTTGCATGACCCGAGTCTACCACTCCTTCGCGAATAAACTCTTTTAAGAGTGTTTCCCTAAACCCGCCCTTAGCGCGAGAGTACCGAGCGTAGGCGGCACCGACCATACCTTCCATTCCCTTTACCGCAAATACATTTGCGTCTGTGGAAGTTACGTACTTACTAAGCAGTTTTTTTTCTTCTTCCGTAAACATAAATTTATAATATTGATTTTAGACTAGACCACACTACCTCTCCTACTTGCTCAATACTTTCGTTCGCATTAACTTTAACCCAGCCGTATTCTTCCGCCAGCCGTTCATGTACTTCTCGGACTTTCTCTACTAGTTCAGTGTCGGACTCATGAGTATGCCCTTGCTCTATACTTTCGGCAAACCTTGTTCCGTAAAACAAAAAAGCTAAGTCTTCGCGGTAGCAAAAAGCATTTATCCGTTTCAAAAATTCGTAGTCCACTCCAGCACCGGTGCCCCAAGCTACCCCAGTTCCCCAGTAATCTTCTGCAACAACGAAATCATTCTTATCTAAAAGTTCCAATAGCTCTGTTTGAGTTTGCGCACGGTTAAAAGCATAAAAAATTTGCGCTTCTCTAGCGCTAAGTCCATAAGGGTTTCCACCCCTCAAATAATCGTTCAAAATAACTCCACTAGGATCTTTTTGGTATGTAGGATATTTTATGTACTCTGCAGTCTTTCCTTCGGTTCGCAATTTCTCCACCAACAGTTTCGCCTGAGTAGATTTACCCAAGTTATTTATGCCATATAAAACTATAAGCTTCCCTCTTGCTCTTTGCATTTTGTATTATTTAGAAATTAGATATTAGGTATTAGATATTTCCTGATATCCGCCTGTGCTTCCCATACCGCCCCGAGACTCTGCGCGTATGCTAGACACTTCTTCCCACTCTACTTGCTCCACCGGTAAAAATATTCCTTGTACCAACCGCTCGCCTTTAGAAATAACAACAGGCTGGTCGGTAAAATTGCGCAAAATTATATGTATTTCATCACCCGGACCACTGTAGTCCCGGTCTATAGTTCCAACACCGTTCGCCAAAGTTAAACCCTTCTTAGTAGACAAACTGCTACGACAGGTTAGCATAAGAAAATGCCCAAGGGGCGCTTCTATTACCAGCCCAGTGCGAACTTTTTTTACTTCACTAGGCAGTATTTCCACATCTTCACCTGCGGCAATATCAAAACCCGCCGACTCACTTGTATGGTACTCCGGCAATGCTACGTCTTCTACAATTTTAGTAATCTTTGCTTTCATATATAAATTCTCAGATGAACAGACGCTACAGATAGCGCAAATAAATTCAAGACATACATCTGCAGTTTATTAGTCTACTAATTTATGTACATACATTTTTGCTATATAGGTTCCCCTGCGCATAACCAATGGGTGATCACTTTGGTTTTTCAACTGTAACCAAGGACGAGTGTCGGTACCGGGGTCTAAATGCGCGTCAGTTAAACTAATTTGCAAACCAACATTAGCCGCGCTACCATGAGTTTCCATCCACCCTATGTAGCCTTCCGGCATGCGAATATGCTCTAAAGTTTTAGCTAAAACAAGTTGGTTTGGTAATATATGCAACTCTTCGGCATCTATTTTAATGGGCGCGGAAAGATTGCGTAGTCCATCTAAATCTATTTCTTTCCCTTGGGCTATTTGGTACCAGTCCCCCAAGTGTAGCTTCACCCCAGGGCCGTGAATTTCTTCCAAAACTGGCTCTACGCCAATAGTTCCACTTATGACTAGTTCCTGTAATTTTTTTGCTGAAAGCATAAATGCGCCTCTCCGCAGATGCACAGATAGTACAGATAACACAGATATATAAATACTCACATCAATTCAATATATACGTGTATAATCTGCTGGATCTGCACATTTGCGCTCTACTTAAAGTCTATCCACTCGTTATTTTTTGTAAAATTTTTATAATACTGACTAGCTTTAGGTTTGGTATCTCCAAAATATTTACTGTTTAGCCCACCAGTCGCATAAGGCACATCTACTGGACTCGATAGTTTTACAAATACAGCCTGCGCAACCGGCATTTTGTAATAAAGTTTTATGGGCAAGTTAGCAAGATTCACAAGTTCCAAAGTTATTTTTAGCGTGTTGCCTGGGTCTATGTAGCCTGCGGTGGTATGCACAATAAGCCCAACACGCCCAAGACTAGACTTTCCGTTCAGTTGCAACACCAAGTCGTTTGGCACGGAAACAGTTTCGTAGGTCATGCCAAGCGCAAACTCGCCTGGGTGCAACACGAACTGCTTTGTTTCGTCTATTACTACTTGCTCCATCATACCGTCTATTTGCTCACGTGGGTCTATGCAAACATGCTGATTGTTTTTAAATACCAAAAAGTCGCCACCCAAATGCAAGTCTATACTGGCTGGCTGTATGCTGTTTGGAAACAATGGGTCTATTTTTATTTGACCACTTGCGAGTGCGCTTTTTAAGTCACGGTCGGAGAGAATCATAAGTTCAGTTTACTTCCAAAAATATTGTACCACGCTCAAGCCAAGCGTTATCCCCACCACCTACTTTATACGTTTATATTAAAACCCGAGCCCCAATTGTCTACCCATTTACTAGCTCTAAATTGACGACCACTGGGCATATCTGTTCGTAAGATTACCCTTAAATCCCTCAACGCGCCTTTATAAGCCTTACGCACATTTGGGTGCACATAGCCAGGACTCAATACGTCCACTTCGGCTAAGTTAGTATAATACTCATTTTCCCACTTTTCTAAGGCCTCTAACATATATACTGGGATATCCATCTGCGTACTATTTTTTAACCGCCGAATTAACGGCGCCACTGCGTTACTAAAAGTCTCCCAAGACGTACGCATATTCCTCTCCGCCTGCAATTTATTTTTTTCAGCCATCTCGTCTACAGGCTTAAAAACTTCGGCACGGGAAGTGTCGGGCTGTTTATGTTCTCTCGCTGACTGCTGTAGTTTTTCTTTTTCCTTATTAAAGTTAAAAACTTTTGCTTTCATGAAATTATTTATATTCCGGTTTTAACAACTGCGCAAACTTTTCATGGAACTTTTTAATTTTGGGTGAGATTATTAGCTGGCAGTAGGGCATTTGCGGATTGGTTTGAAAAAAATTCTGATGATACTCTGCTGCAGAATAGAAGGTGTCGTACGGAGATACTTCTGTTACTATAGGGTCTGAAAATTCTTTATTTTCTGTTAACTCTTTAATATAATTTTCAGCTTGTTGCTTTTGCTCGTCTTTCATGTAAAAAATTGCGGAACGATACTCCATACCCACGTCGTTACCTTGCTTGTTTAAAGTTGTAGGGTCATGAATGGTAAAAAATATCTCAAGCAATGTGCGATAAGATATTTCTAACGGGTTAAACTCTATTTGTACCACCTCCGCGTGGCCCGTCTTGCCTGCATAGACTTGCATGTCGCTTGGGTTAGCCAAGTGTCCACCTGCGTACCCAGAAGTAACCTTTACCACACCCTGAACTTGCTGGAACACTGCCTCCAAACACCAAAAGCATCCCCCGGCAAAAACTGCTGTTTCTTTTTGTTCACTCATTTTATAACTCCTTACCTTATTCGCCTATTCGCGCGAATTAGAGAACATTAATTATTGCTTTAGTTATAGCTGTCTGGCTTTGGCCAAGCGCATACAACACTGTTAAACTTACTTGTTGTTTTTCTAACACGTCTGCTCCGTACAAAATAACCAAGTGCTTTGAAGTAGCTTTAAAAGAAAGTTTAATGCCACTAGCAATGTCGCCCACAGATGACTGGCCACGCCGTTTTAGGTAACTCACTATAGCCAAACGACGTTTATTCGCAAATGCTTTTAGTTGTCGCTCCAATGCCTTCATGTGCTTATAAAAGTATTTCTCCATATTCGCTTATTCGCGCGAATTGGAGAACATAATAATACTTATTCGGTGGTTACGCCGTCGTATGGGTGTTCATTGGTTTGGGCGTCTGCTTTTGTGGCTTGCACCTCGCCGTCTTTGTGGTCGGGTGGAGCGTAAAGCGTGTACAACTTCATAGGCAAGCTTCCGGTGTTTATAACGTTGTGTTTAACACCTTGCGGAACCACCACAGCAAACCCGTCGCTAACTTCATGCTCTACCCCGTTTAGCACGACCTTGCCTTGACCTGCGTCTAGCCGAATAAACTGGTCCAACTCGTGCACCTCCTCCCCTATTTCTTCCCCCGGCAAAAGACTCATAAGCACCAACTGCATGTTACGCGCCGTGTATAGCACTTTACGAAAATTAGTATTTTGCTTGGAAGCCTCCTCTATATTTGTTACATACCCGTTCATATACTCATAGTTTAATTACTCACCACTACTTCCAGTATACTCCACCTGCTCTTGCGTAAAAAGACCACCCCCATATGGGTGGTCTTTGAGTTCATTATGGTAGCACGCTCCAAGCCATATCACCCTTGTTTGTTTGCACCTGTAGCACACGTAAACCAAATAGTGTTTGGTTTATTTTTCCTTGCAAGTCTTTTCCTTCAATCTTTGTAGTGGTACCGTTGTACTGTGCCTCTACGCTAAAGTCTTTTTTAAACTTTACTTGCTGGTTCAACTTTTTAAGTAAACCGCTGGAAGCAAACTCCCAAGCATAAACAAATTTATTTTTTGATACGTCTTGCGCAACCCCGTTATATAGAAGCGACACCAACTCCGCCTTAACCTTTTTCTTGCGATCTTTTTCTGAAAACTTAAATACTATATTGTTCCCAGCTTGGTCTGAGATAGTTACCACGTCACCCGCGTCAGCAACCGTTGGGTCTGGGTCTATGTTGTCTAAACCGCTTACTACAATATCTTTCACCCTAGGACTAAAGGAGATCCTCCCTTCTGGCGCCGATTTGTCTATAATAAACTGCAAAGTTTGTTCTACTTCTGTGTTTCCCGCTTTGTCGGTAGAGTAATACTTTATAGTATGCTCACCCTCTGTTTTTACCAACACAGTATTACTATACGAGGCCCATGGTTCAGCATCTACTTGCACATAAGTTTTTAATATTCCACTTGTTTGATCTGGACTATTGTTTACAACAGGGTCTATTGCAGACAAAGACACTTGCACGTCGCTACGATAATACGCTGGCTGACCTTGTGCACCTTGTACACTTTTAGTAGTCACAGGTGGTGTTATATCTAACGAATTGTTTGCGTCTACCACCGCAGTTGGTTCAAGTATTTGGTCTACCGTACCGTCTCCGTTAACGTCTAACGACAGTGTTGTGCTTGTGCCTATATTAACTGAACCGCTTAAGTTGGTAGTTACGGGTAAGTTGCTAAATACTTCTGTTCGTACCGGTTCATTGTTTTCAATTATTTCGTTGTCTAAAGTAAATGTCCCGCTACCAGTGCCTTTTAACTTTATAGCATAGCTTTGGCCTTCGTCGTTCGGCAAAAACACATATTTATGTTCGCCCCATACTTCGTAGTCGCTACCCGGAATACTATTTTGCACAGAGCCGTCTAGTGCAACTTCCGCAAGGTTGCCGTTTGAATCTGTAATCGATATTGCTACTGGACTTTTAATTTTTATATTATAGCCATTTATATTGCATTTCTCTGGATGTTGCAACACCTCGCTACGTGTAGTTATTTTACCTTGAGTATCTAAACTACTGCCAGTGAGCAAGTTTACAATAAGCTGTCTTGCGCCATTTGCAGTTAACATAGTGCCGTGTTCAGCCTTAGGAAAAAAATATGTTTTGTTCGCGTCTACCGGCAAGCTGTCTGCGCTTCCAAATGGTACCGTTTTGTCTCCTGGGGCAAGACGTGGGAAGTCGAAGATAGGAGTGTTGCTTGAACCAAACGACTCGGTAAACGTACCGAATGTTCCGGTCTTACAACCAACTATGTTATATAGGTCTACCCCAGCTGTGCGCATGTCGTAGTTATCGAAGGCAGGCGTGTGTAAACTTCTGCTGTTGTTCTGTGCCGTAGAGTTAATTAAATGTTGGCTGTTAAATTCTGTAATTGAATCCTCGTAATCAAGGCTGGTTACTACTCCAACTGGCCCGTCAGGAGAGTCTGTTACATGCAACTGGCTTAAAAAAGGCCCCACTTGATTTACATATTCTTCTGTTGGTGCTAAATCGTATGCTATAGGCATATTTTGAGCAAGCTTTTTCATTTCACTTCCTGCAAGGCCTGGTATGTCGAAGTTGTCGCCAGAAATTAGCGCCTTATACGCTTTTGGCGCGCCTAAATTTGGTACGCCCACAAACACCGCTTTACCTATGTGGTGGTCGCTTGGGTGTTTTATCACATATGCTTTGGTAATAAGTCCGCCGGTACTGTGCGCAACAACGTCTACCTTGCCAGCAGCTTGTCCTGCTACGGTTTGCGTAAGTATATAATTAATTTGCCCCTCAAACTGGTTTATTATTTCATCGCTTACCCCATACCGCCAATCATATGGAAAGGTAAATAAATCCTGACCTTCTACATACCCAAAATCTGATGAAGTAAGTAAGTCAATTAGACCTTTCGTATAATCAAAACTAAATAAAGTTGTTGGCGTTGATGTTGCCTCTTTAATTACACCACCTTTTACAACACTATTATCCAAAGCTGTTAAGTCATTTTTAAACTGCAGTGGGTCTAAAAATGAATCATCATGTAGAACCATTCTCCCGATGTCTGCCCACAATAAATCACTACCCTTATGCATCTCAGTGCCAAATAGTCCAGGCACTATCAATATTGGAGCTTTTGTTGCTTGCTATATGTTTGTAAAATTACAACTTACAGAAGAATAAGGCTGTGTAATTATACGCACCCCGCTGTTTATAGGTTCAAAAGTAATATTAGGGTTATTACTGGTGCAATTCGCACCAATAAACACCCAGCCATTTGGCAGATCTTCGGTTAGATAATATGTGTCTCCCCAACCAGAGGTCGTACCCACGTAAGTATTTCCTTGGCCGTTTTGCGTGATAATAGTTGGGTCTTCACTAAAATACAAAGAATTATTTTGGTAGGCATCTACATGAAAATTAAAACTACCATCACCGCCAATGGTAGTTTTAGTTATTGTAAGATTTAAAAAAGGCGAAATTAATAATGCCTGTGCAGGAATGAATGATAAACTAAATAGGAAAATAGTGATCAAAATTAAAATTCTTTTCATATATTTAACATTCATTTCTTAACTCATTTAAGAGTTGCTAATAATATTAGGGGAAACTAAGACGGCTAATGACAAAACTAAAAAACAAAATGCCTAACAAACAAAGACACAATAAACCAAAGACGATATAAGAAGTTATTTTATTTGCCCTATTTGCTGAAGAAAAATAAATTATACGTACAAGTAAACCTACTAAAGCTATTTCTGCAACAATTATTAGATATCCAAAATATGGGTGATCATTAAACAGACGGTGTTCTGTATAAAACGAATGTAATGGCACATGGACAATTGAAGAAAGAGCATTTAATATAGGCCCCCAAACCACCTCAGATATAACAAACAACCCTAAACCCAACCAGAACCAAACTTTTTGTAACTTTGTCATTTTCTTTTTCCTTTCTTTGTTATTTATTTTTTTAAAAAAAGACGCCTAAAAAAGCGCTTTTGTTTTTAAAGAATTAGGGCCAGTTTTGACCGCATATAGTTATAAGGCTTAATACGAGCACGTTCCCCATTCCTTGGGGCTATTCTAGCACTTCCCCAAAACTTGGCAAGTCCCCAAAAAACATAGAAATTTCCTCTATCAAAAGCTAATTTAGGCAGTTGAGTGCAAAATTTATCAAAAGACTAGCATTGACAAAGCCATACTGCATCCGTATACTGCTACGTCAAGTTCGTAGGTTCGCCTCTCTGTAAAATGGGTGCAGGGCCACAGCCTGCGAACTTGGGGACTTTATTTGCATGCGCAAAATAAAGTTAAAAACCCAAATAAAACAAAACCCATAGTCACAAGAGAGGGATAATGAACCGAAACGAATCATTACTAAACCCAAATTTGGGCTGGCTCCTAGAACGGCTGTTAGTCCGACTTGGGCCACCATTTCAGGATGAAGAGGTGCACCAAGGGGAGATTGTACTCCCCGAACAGTACCCACAACAAACCCAAGTTAACTATCAGTCAAACACGCAACTGCAACCACAGTACAACGGTTGGCTACCTTGCCCAGAGTGTAACACTCTCG
>JAHFJH010000009.1:24732-37753 GCA_023245995.1 Candidatus Doudnabacteria bacterium
GTGTGTTTCTACTGTAGAGGACTTGGCTGGGTTACTGGCTCTAAACCCATGCCTAGATGATGACTAAGTTTCGAAAGTATAAGCCTGGCGGTATCCAACCCGCCAGGCTTTTGTGTTAAATCTTTCATGTTAAAGTGCGGGTTTTGATGTTTGAGGTGTGGAAGTTAGGACCAGATTTTGTTTATGAACTGTTTGTTGTGTTTGGAGAAATAGTTAAGGTAGTTGTAACTGTGGGCTAGAAACTGGTCGGGACGGGTGTCGTTATGCAAGTAATGCTCAGTTTCCACCCATGAGGTGCAACAATGCCTATACCATAAAAAACGCAGTGCGTAGTCCACCTCCCGCTTTGTAATTGGGTATACACTTCTATAGGCATTTACGTAAATCTGCGCCCGACGAAAATTTTTAGCCGTATACCTACCCCTAAAACATATTATTTCCACCGAGCGGGCAAGCTCTAGTGCACGAGGACGCACTTCATACTTTTCTAAGTCAAACACATGCGCAACATTTTGGTCTTTACCAAAAAACACATTGCGCTCGTGAAAGTCGCCATGCAAAAAATGGGCCTTACCAAGTTTTTTCACGTCAAAGCTTTTTGGCAACTTGTTGAGTAAACGCAACTTCAGAAGCAAAGTTTTCTTGGCTAAAATGTCGAACTTCGTTTTAGTTTTTTTCTTGGCTATAATATCTAAAATTTGATTTGCTGTAACTGTAAACTTATGTTTTAGCTCTACTACGTGTTCTGCATTCCACTCCGGTATATTAGTATGGGCAATGTTTGGCAACTGTTTGCTACTGAGCCTGTGCATGCGGCCAAGTAAAGCGCCTAAGTTTTGCAACTGTTGCATGTTTAGCTCGTCGCCGTTTGCAACAGTCTTAAAGGGCAAATATGGAAAGAGCGCATAAACTTCGCCACCGTGCTTTATAAAAGTTCGCCCAGCCTTAGACTTTAGTGGTAGGACTACTGGCACCCCACCTTTAGAAAAAAAGTCTTTGGCCGCATGAATTTCTTGCACCTTATCACCAACATGTAGTCGATATTGTTTTAAAAAATATTTAGTTTTGCCTGTTTGCAAGATATAATTTTTACTCAAAACACCAGTCTTGACTTGCTGAACCGGCCTCAAACCCGCTAACCCATAAACCCTACTCAATTTTTTTAACAGTTCAGTCTTTAAACTTTTCATAGGCATTTTTAAATGTTTTGCATAATAGTATTGTACTACAAATAAAAAGCTGGGAATGTAGTTTTTGGTTATTACTACACTCCCAGCGTGATCTATCAGACTTCGGACTGCCCGTGGGCATTACCATTGTTTTGAGTTGTGGCTATTTTCAAATAGCTCGGACGAGCTCTCATTGGATTTGTAATTAACTAAAACACTTAATTTAAAAGATTAACGACAACGCAAAAAAAGCCGGCAAGATTGCTCTTGCCGGCGGGACTTATAGTCCACTTGGTTTAGGTTGTTACTTGGGCGCTGGTAACTGGATGAAAGGTACTGTTCCGCCACCGTTGTAGGTTGGCAGAACGCCATTCCATTTGCCGAGTGCCTGACTTTGAAGTTCAAGTTGTCTCCATTGAAGGAGATTCGGCGTTAGTGAACTGGATAAGGCTTGGTTGGCTTTGGCCTCCCCATCCGCTTTAGCAATGGCCTTCTTTGCTTCCGCCTCCGACTGCCGGATCTCGTTCTCAACACGAATGGCATTCTGAATCGCCTGCGCTTTCATGTTGATAGAATCAATCACGGACTGCGGTGGCCTAGGAGCGCCAATCAAGCCAAATTGCTCAATGTTTACCCCAATAGGTTCTACTGCCTTTTGGAGCTTCTCACGAACTTCTGCAAGGAACGGGCCGTTATCCCCCATAACCTGTTCAATCGAGTACTTGCCCGCAGTCTCGTTGAAGAAGTCGCGTGCAGTATTCCGCAGAAAGCCGTGTGTGAAGCCGTCAATCTCGTCATTGCGGAACTTCACATAAAAGGCTGGGACCTTTTCAGGCTTAAGACTATAGCTCAGCGAGATGTCCGCGGAGATGAGCATCTGGTCTTTGTTGGTGAACGTAATCTCCTCATTAACCGGATGCCCTTCGTTGGCGTCTTTGGTCCACTTCGCGGTTTGCACGAATGTGGGGTAGTCTAAGACGTCTTCAGTTACCGGATTGTACCAAACTCGCCCCGTTTGCAGGGGAAAGTCCTGTACGCCGCGGTCACTACCCGACTGATTCACCTTGATGCCCACGTGCCCGGGCTTGATCACGGTGTTGCAACCCGTTGTAACGCTACTTAAGCCGACCACCGTCGCAAGGATGAGAAGTCCGCCGAGACCGTTGAAGTTCGACGACTCCACCTTAGCCTTGAGGAAGTAGTACAGCTTCCTACCAAAATACGCCGCCACACCACCATAGACGCAGATGATGATCACGCCTGCCAACACTGCCATGTCGTTGGCAACGTTCATCAAATGCAGCGCCACATTGAGCACAATCATGCCCAAGAACAGCGCCAACAAAACTATGCCAGCTTTTAACCCAAACAACATATTTCACTCCTTCTTGTTGTAAACGTTCGTGTGAAGCAGAGCTTGCTCTGCCAGGTTATCGTATCTGCCTATCGGCAGGCGTAAACCCTTTCACACCAAGAGCTTAGAATAAATTTATAAAATACGACATAAATATACAGTCATATACGGGTAAATCTACTTAGGTTTAAGCATTAATTTGAGATTTGACGATATTTAGTCGTCATAGTAGACTAAATACAATAGCTAACCCAATGCCAAGAACCAAGCAAAAACGTCCACAAATAAAAAAAGAAGAAAGTCTGCTTACAAGACTTCTTCATGAAATTGGCTTCACCGACAAAGAAATTGCGGTGTATTTAACTCTTTCTGAACACGGTAGTCTTACTGTCCCCTCGTTGGTACGCCTTACTGGACTTCGCCGTACAACTATATATTCCGTTACTGACCAGCTACTGGAAAAAGGTGTTATTGTAGAAGACGCGATTAAACATAGGTCTGGCTTTATGGCGCTTCCACCAGAAAACTTACACAAAATTGCCGACCGCTACGAAGCAGACTTAAGACAACTTCGTGGTAAGGCTGAACGGCTTATAATTGAACTAAATAAAGTTAACGTAAAGTCTGCTTACCCTGTTCCGAACATTATACTTATACAAGAAGACCAAATTGCCGAGCACATGACAGAACAAGCAAGTAGATTAGCAGAAGACGCACTTCGTTTCGGTAATGGTACGGTGTGGGGTTTTACCGACCAAACATACTTAGATAGATACTGGGAGCATGTACCGAAGTTTTTAAATCATCCAAAAATTAAGCAAGTAAAGTTGCGACTTATTGGCGAACGGGGCCCAGCCGAAGAAAAAATGGCCAAGAGCGGTTTTACACATCGCGAAATTAAATTTTGGCACACCAGCCTAGACTTTACCTGTAGCATGTGGGTGTACGGTACATTTGTAATTATGGTTATTACTAGACAACGGCCATATTATTTAATAGAGATTCATGACGAAGTCCTAGCTAACAACTTACGTCTAGTTTTCCAAAGCTTATGGGCAACAATTCCTTAAAAAAGCAGTCAAGCGACTGCTTTTTTAAGTTCAAAACTTTATAAACAAAAACATTACTAAAGTAAATTTATGAATTTAGAAAGCTTAACAACCCGTTCTCTAGAGCATTGGTAATAAACGGTTCTCTATTACGAATAATTTCTCCAACTCGATGTTTAAAAACATTTTTGGTACCTGCGTGGTATTTCTTTACGTGGTCTCCCAAGTAGCGCCCAGACTTTAAAATAGCAACGTGAAAGTCTGGCAACGCAAAACTGTAAGACTGCTGTAGCACTTGTTTTTGTTTATTTACTAAAGCTACCCAACAAAACATTTCATAACCTCCGCCGGTTAAACTTGCATAACCAACTTCTACGCCCAAACCAAAATCTGCATTTGGGATAAGTTTAAGGGCTCTTTTGGCTCTATTTATTGCACCGCGTTTTGTTTCTGTGCTTGTTAACGGTTGCTCGGCGACGCCGCTACTAGTTTGCACCAACTTTAACTCCGCCGAAACTCCGAGCCGTCTTAGGACCTTTTTAACATAGCCAACTTTTTGTTTAGAGGTAGTACCAAGAGCAATAATCATAAAATGCAAAATGCTGACACATAATGTTAATGTGTTCAAAAATAATTTTTAACTAATGAAGTTCCCTTACATATATATCATCTTGCGGAAACATATGGCGAAGGTCAGCAAAAGCGCTTTCATGGTTTAGACTAAAACCTGACTTTATAATAGAAGCCTCCGCACGCTTGTCGTGTCTTTTAACCAAAGCAAAAACATAACTGCAACCTTCAGCCTTTGCCCTTGCGTACACTGCTTGGTCCACTAACCCCGCTAAACTCTTACCTTGAAACTCCGGCACTACAAATTTATTCCACTCGTACCCACACGAAACACCTTTCCTGCGCATGAGTTGAAGTTCTGCTCCCGCAATCACGCTGTTCCCCCGTTTTATGCCAAATAGGACGCCCTTTTCTTTGGGCAAAGACAGAAACCTAGCGTTATTTTCTACTGTATCGTGCGAGCCATGGCCATAGGCTCGTGCTTTGGCAACAAAAAATGCCTCAATGTCGGCAAAGTTTTCTAGCATCTGCACACGCCAAACATTTCCCTCGCGTTGTTCGTGCAATGAATCACTTGTATGTAGAGTGCTTTCCAAAACGCGCCTTACCATAAAAAAATATTACGCAAAATAAAAACATTAGTGCACGTTTAACAACCGCTGAAAGTCTGAAGCTTCGTCGGCGGCCATGTCTACACTAAGTTGAGCTATGTGCTGTAGTTCCGGATGCACTGGCTTGCCACCTGCAATGCTTACGTAGTCCATGTAAGCACAAGAAGTTACGCCACGTTGGTGCACAAAGTCAGCAACGCACACGGCTTCTACTTGAATGTCGTCTTTCTTACAAACATGCCCTGTGTCGGTAAGATAAAACCTCGCTCTCGCAGTAAGTGCGTTACCACGGGCATTTTTATACCAACGTATGTTGTTACGAAGCGAATAACTAATTTTTTCTGCGTTTGCTTCTACAACCCGCGCCCAAACTTCTGGTTTTGGAGACAACTCAAATCCTCGTTCGCTCATAAAAGTTTCCTTGCTATATTATTAGCTATTCTACTATATATTCTACACCCAAACTACACAAAAAGTACTCTTAGCGTTTTATGGCCTCTACAAACTTCACTATGCGGTCGTCTAAAATAATATCCTCCGCAACCACAGGCCGGCGGAGAAACAACCCCTGAAGCGTACGACAACGCGACAAGGCCACATATAGCTGACCGTGAGCGAAAGTGCCCGTAGCTAAGTCTATGTAAACTTTATTAAACGTTTTTCCTTGCGCTTTGTGGATGGTTACAGCCCATGCGAGCTTAAACGGATACTGGGTGAAACTCCCCGTAGACTCGCTGTCTATGCTTTTTGTGTCTTTGTCTAAAACAAACTTAAACATTTCCCATGTGTATGGGTCAACATAAACTGTTTCGCCGGTTTCAAGTTCTACAATAATACTGTCAGCGTTGGAAGTAGATTGGTCTGGTTGGCTTATAGACTCATCTTCGGCAATATAGCGCGAATAAGTCTTATGAGATATAACAGAAACATGTGACAAATCCTCTTCATACGACACTTCCTCCTTTTGGTGTGTAGAAACAAAGTCATCACTTTCTGTGTTGCCTGCACGATACTTACTGACTCCAACAATTTTGCCCATAGTACCGTTTACCCAGCGCTTACGACGGTCGTTGTTTAACATCATTACCTGTGAACCAATTTTTATTTGTAAATGCAAATCCGTTGGCAGTTCCCTGTCTTCAAACGTGCCTGTTGCATGACCTACGTAAGTTAACAAGGGCGTGGCAATGCGCTCCAAAAAAAAGTTATTTACCTGCCTTGCCCGAGCATTGGTTGGAGTTAGGTAAATTGCAAATTGTTCAAAGGTAAATTTTTCCTCCTCTTCGCTTAAGGCACGTTGGTTTAAAATAGACAAATGCTCTTCTGTGATCGCGTTGTTGCGGACTGCGTTAAGCACGTCTATAAACACCCTATCCTGCTGGCGATATATGTGTTGCAGCTTAACATGCGCAAAGTTAGTTGTGCGAAATACTTCCGAGTCAAAGAAATACGGGCTAGGATATTTTTTTAGCAAACCATCACCTGAGGAAAAATCTTTTTCTACGGGTGGAAGCTGGTACAAGTCCCCAATAAACACCATCTGTAATCCGCCAAACGGATATGTAGACAAAGGACAATTCATGCGCAAAAACTTGTCCACGCAGTCCAGTAAGTCTGCGCGAACCATGGAAATTTCGTCTATAATAATTGTTTGTAGACTAGCCAAAAGTTTTTTCTTTGGTGCCCAAGACCCAAGTCTTTTTACTTTTTGTGGTGTAATGTCTGGCCCGAATGCACAAAATGAATGTATGGTCTGCCCACCTACGTTTAAAGCGGCCACACCAGTCGGCGCCAACACCACCACATTCTTTTTTGTAGTTTGTCTAAAATATTGCAGAAGTGTTGACTTGCCAGTACCAGCTTCGCCGGTTAAAAACAAATTCTTCTGTGTTTGTTCCATTATACGCAGTGCTTCCTCTGCTTGCCTATTCTGAGAGAAATCTATGTGTACTGTTTCCTCTTTATAAAATTTTCTTTTCGGCAACTCCAAGTCCCCTTTCATATACTCAACTAACGGGTCTCTATGGCGAGACAAAATGAAGCAAATATTTTTTCTACTTTTTTGAAACCTTTCGGCCATGCGCAAGCTAAATTTACGGAATGTCTCCTGCTTGGCCTGCACATATTTCTCGTACTCATCTAAAAGCGCCACGGTGTTGTCCGCTCCAAAGTGAGCCAATATTTCTGCTTGGTCTTTAGTCTTTGCCTCTTTTTTCCATGCGCTGCGTTCTGCTTCGGCCTCGTAGTCCCAACCTGGCACGTCTGTAAAATGCATAGCAAGTCGCGCTTTAAGACCACCAGTAGCACGGCCAAAAACCGTAACAAGCTCTGCTAAAAAAGACTCAAAATTTCCACCCTCTATAGAACGAAAATCTAAGTAGGATTTTTTAAGCCTTGTGTCCTCGTCCACGCTCCACTTCATTCCCATACGGGGGTGTGACTTGCGTAATTCTAAGGCAGAATATTTTTTTGCGGGTGTTTCTTCTAACATATAAAATACCTACAAGCTACGTACTCATAGGTATAACAAAAATTGAACCATAACACAAAATACTCGCCCTAAATTGGAGGTTCTAATGCCAATTTAGAAAAGTAATACTAAACTGCAAAGCGGAGGCAAAACAAACCCAAAGCAAGTACGGAATATTTGCGTACGCAACCAAGCGTGCATGAGGCCATACGCTTTTCATAGACCAAAGCAAGGTTGTTAGTACAAATATAATATCTATGCTTGCAAGAAAATTGTTTTTAAGTCCAAACGCAAGTGGTGTAAATAAAAAATTAAATAATAAATTTAGTAAAAAAGGCAGTAGCACAAAAAAAGATATCTTTTTACGGGCATACATATAAACCACATACCCAAAAGATATAGCAATAATAAAATAAAGCACAGTCCACACCGGACCAAATAAGCTGGCTGGTGGTGCCCACTCTGGTTTTATTAGTTGTGCGTACCAAATATAAGAAAGCATATAAAAATATCCCAAAGTTTTGCCCTTGGGATACATTTAGTTACTTAGTTGGCGTAGTTTTTTTTGGAGTTGGTGTCGGAACCGGCAGTGTCTCTGGAACTGGGCTGTTGAACTGCATCATGGGCGGATATACATTCCCGCCGAACCCGTGCATCATATTATAACGACCAGAAGTTCCATAAGTATCGCCTAGGCCATAACTCGCCTTAAATTCTCCAATTTTAATACCAATGGAAAATATAACGAACATAATAAGCAGACCCAAAAGCCAACGCAGAAGTATATGTCTTCCGCCGTGCCACTGCTCGTGACAACAACCGTTCATACCGCAGTTCATACAGCATGACTCACCATTCATTTTTTCTTTCATGTTTTATTTTTTAATGTCTCCTATAGTATACAACAAACAAGGCACTTAAGTGCTGTGCATAACGCATAAAAATACTAAACATTAAAAATAAACAAAGCTACAAAAAAGATGCTATACTAGACTTATAAAGTGTGCAAGAAAGGAAAAGCTTATGCGACATAGTACAATTTTACTTCGTAGCAACATCCAACCTTTTTCACGCACCCCGCATCCAAGACCCGATCCGCTGTAAATGGCGGGTTTTTCTTTTGTGACGACAAATCAAGAGGAGGATTTTGTATGTCGAACCACAGAGGACACGATATGCGCAGTGACCAAGTTATGTCCGCTGCCAAGCGTATTATCGCTTTGCTCTTAAACAATCCAAGCGGTCTGTACTGCAACAAGCACCACAGAGTGCCTAGGTCGCGGTACAAAGACTTTAATTTGGATGGCAACTTTGCTGGGAACGTATTACGCTTGCCAAAAGTGCAACACGATGCCTATCACCAACTATTCGGTGAACGAATTGCCGAAGAGGTAATTTCGCTCTTTAAGAATGGCTGGTGGCCAAGCACGAGAGAAGCGCGGACAAGGCTTAGGCTTGCCTGTCCTCACGCCAATACTCGCGCAGAGGTAATTCGGCACTTAGAGAATTTTTGGAGCGTACGTGAGTCCAACAAAGGTGTGTGGCAAGCGTACATATGCAAGCATTTGTCCGAGTGACAAACAGCCCGGCGCGTAGCGAACGCCGGGCTTTTATAGCCATTGCTTGCAACTACATCTTAAGATAAAATAGGTACACTATGAACAAAAACAAGCCTATTAACATACTGGCCATAGAAACTAGCTGCGACGAAACAGCTGCTAGTGTTTTACGCGGGGTAGTTGGTTCTAAAGAGCCGGAATTTTTTATACTTTCTTCCGTAGTGCGCTCGCAAATAAAAATACACAGTAAATTTGGTGGCGTAGTTCCAGAAGTCGCAGCCCGCGCTCATGTGCGCGCTATTCGCCCAGTTGTAGAAAAATCTTTAAGTATTGCTGGCTTGAAGCTAGGCGCTGTTGACTGTATAGCCGTAACCTCTGGCCCTGGGTTAATTGCTTCCCTAATTGTAGGAGTGGAATTTGCCAAAGGGCTCTCTATGGCTACAGGGAAACCCATGATAGCAGTGAACCATATGGAAGGACATCTCTACAGCCCAATGGGGGCAGTAGGAATTTCTAATTTCCAATTACCAATTTCTAATCAAATAACCAAAGCAAAAGCTAAGACAGCAAAAATAGAATTTCCAATTCTTTCTATGATAGTCAGCGGAGGGCATACTTTGTTAGTGTTGCAAAAAAACGAAAGCCACTATCAAGTCCTAGGGAGCACGGTTGACGACGCTGCCGGTGAAGCATTTGATAAAGTAGCAAAATTACTAGAACTCCCCTACCCAGGCGGACCCGAGATAAGCAAGCTCGCAGAAGTTGGCCAAGATATCATCACATTTCCGCGTCCAATGATAAACGCACCAAACTTTGACTTTTCTTTTTCAGGTTTAAAAACAGCAGTTCTCTACTACCTTAAAGAAACCTATCCGAAATTGTCCACTGTTAAAGTTTTGAAAGACAAACCTGGATTGCACCATTTTAACTTTGGACGCATTCGGGCAAAAGACAAAGCCAACATAGCCAAAAGTTTCGAAATGGCCGTAGTAGACGTGCTTGTTAGCAAAGCTATGCGTGCAGCAAAAAAGTATGGTTGTAAAACCATTTCCCTTGCCGGTGGTGTAGCGGCGAATAAACGGTTGCGAGCAACCTTGAGTGAACAGTGTGCAGTGAACAGTGTGCAGTTCGTTGTGCCGGACTTTAAATTATGCACGGACAATGCAGAAATGATTGCGCTAGCCGCTTATTTTAAACTCCGATCCGGCTACAAAACCGTATACTACTCTAAGGTAAAAGCCGATTCATCTTGGGAACTTGAATAATTAAGCAAAACAAAAAGAGCTGGTGTAAGGCTCTTTTTTTATGGCTGAAATTAAATTTTGGAGGCAATTTTAAGAAAGTTGGCAAAAATGGTTCTGGCTAGGTGGGTATCTATACTTAAAACACGAGCCTTTGCTTCTTCTGGGTGTAGACCTACTTCTGCTAACTTATCCCCTAGCATTGCACGAGAGACATCGGTGGTTACGTTGGTAGCTTCTGGATGGTTTTGAATGGTATACACTCCAGGTGCAAAACGCACCGCCTGTACCGGACTGGTCTCGTTACTCGCCAATACCACAGCATCCCTCGGCAACGATGTTACGTGCTGAGAATGGTTCGCAATTACACCAAAACGTTGCGGTAGCCGCTCAAATATAGAATCCTTAAGCCCTTCTTCAGTTAAATGTATAACAGATGGTCCAAATTCTGGAGTACGGCACTCAGGGTCCTGACTAATCCAGTCTACTTTCCCGCTATTTATACTTGCGTATATCTGACTACCAAAACAAATGCCAAGCATGGGAACGCCAGCAAACTTCACACGCTTTAAGAACTCCTTAGTAGTATTAATCATTCCAACTTCTTCTCTCTCTGGTTGCTCATCCACCCAAGTCATCATCGCCTCTGAACCAGTGAGTATAATGGCACCGTAATCAGCTGGATTTACCTCTATAGGCTGACCCAGTTTTGGATTTATCACTTCTAGCCTTTCGTCACCAGGCTCTAAACCAAAATAATAGCCAAACTGTGCCGGTACAAACTCTTCTGCCTCAGTTAAGACTTGCCCGCCGGTTTGGGCAGCAAAATAGTACTTTTGTAATTCTGGCGAGACATTAGGAAAGTTTGCATGACCTGGTAAACCTCTATATACCATGTTTACCAGCAATACCTTACCATTTCTAGGCAATCGCTCTATTTCACGCCACACGGCCTGCATGCGCGCATGATGTTCCTTACTCCACACTATCTCCTGTTTATAGCGCTCTAAATGCTCTGGAAGTATATCTGGCGTAGCTTCAAAATGCTCACCTTTGGTTAAAAAATTTTCTTCTTGCTGCAGTTCCGCCTCGCGTTCTGCGTCGTTTTCTTCTTCAAACATATAATTCACGAACTAACTCAACACGCATGGTATAACACAGTATAAGACTCTTAACAACTCTGTTATGCACACCCTTATTCGTTTTTTCACCCCACCATTCAAAACAATGGTACGAAACAGCCAACAGCTGCAAACAAAAAGACCGAGCTGTTTAAACTAGGTCTTTTTAGTTATAAATATTATTTAACAGTGGGCGAACAATCCGAAGTAATAGGCCCAAGCTTAGGGCACGCTGGCTTAGAATCGTCATATTCAATAATTCCACCAAGCGGATACATGTTTAGTTCACCTTCAGGTACAACTATTATTTGCCTTAGCGTAAATCCTTTACGAAGGAAAGCAGAAAAACTTGCAAACGGATATCTTGCTCCAGAACGAATTAAGAAAACAGTGCCATTACCCAATGCTTTAACCGGAGAATTGTCCGGTATTTGCACAAAAGAAGGACTACAATCTGGATACTGTTCAGAATTTGCAAAATTTACTACGTCTCTAAAACTTACTTTCCAAGCATTAAATGTCGCAAGACTCGGATATACTTGTTTACATTGACTGCTTGTTAAATAGTACACAGCTGGCGACCCCGCATACTTAAAAGACACCCCAGCGCTACGTTGTAGCGCGTACACCGTTGGTATGGCATCGAGCAAACTTTGGTCTACTCTTACCACTTGGCGCAAGTTATAACCTCTGCTAGTGAAGTCTTGCAAAGAAGTGAAACCGTACTTTGAACAAGGCGCAGTTATTACATACACAGTACCCAAGACACCAACAACTAACTGCCCAACTTGAATTTTGCTACACGGTTGATCTGTTCCAAAATCTGTTATTTTAAATACCCCACTCTCGCCAGTCTTGTGGCTGGTGTTATTTGAGACCACAACCGTAAAATCGCCAAGTAGACTGGAATCACGAGGGACAGACCACACAAATGAACCAGTGTCTGGCGCACTAGTGCTTATAAGCAAAGGCGCTGGCTGCGCAACTGCACATACATACACAGGATTGTGTAGACAAGAAATATACTTGCTCGCGCTTATAGTAACAGTTGAGTTTGCAGTACTAGGCGTCCAGCGTATAGTACGCGCCTGACCTTCTGGCCAAACTTCACCGCTTGCTGGACTGCTAACATTTAGACTACGTTCTTCGTTATTTGACTGTCCTATAGTAAACAGCGAGCTCGTACCGTTTATACCGCCACCAAGTGCTGCAACGGTTATTTGCTGTGAGCCTTGAAAGGCTGCGGGCAAATCTTGAGGGACTGTCCACGTGAATATGCCGGTGTCCACTGTTGAGGAGGTAATTACATAAGGAGAAACTTCAAGTAGCTTACATGGAGGCGCAATATCTAAGCACCCTGGACGTGGTGGGTGTAAAGTTATGCTTAATGGAATTGCGCGGGCGGAGCCAGTAGTGTTTGTCCATGAAATTGAGTAAGTCTTGCCTAAAGACCAAACGTCAGTGGATTTTGGCGCAGTAACTGTAATTCCATGATCTTGCGAATAACTACCAACAGTTGTGGTAAACGTCTTACTGGTAATTCTGCCACTGGCATCGGTTACTTGCACAGCATAAGTATAGGCCCCTGTTGCAGTTGGTGTACCAGATAAATATAAAGAATCGTACAAATCTACCGGAGGGTTACATGGAGCCATAATACAATTAAAAGCTGCGTAGCTCCTGCCTACACCTGGAGGTAGCTGTCCGGAAACTTTCCATGCATAAGGGCGAGCTCCACCACTCGCAACCAAGGTCACCAAAAATGGCCTGCCGACTGTGGCTGTTAGATATGTATCGTCAGTAGAAATACTTAAAGGATTTATTACGGTACCACTGGTGGCAATAGTGAAAGTAAAATTACCAACCACAGTAACCCC
>JAHFJH010000010.1:0-17991 GCA_023245995.1 Candidatus Doudnabacteria bacterium
TAATTTTTCGGTTATGTTTTGCGGCAGAATCGCATACCGATTGTATGCGGGAAATAAGTTGTGAGAATGTGGCAAATAAAATGCGTCCTTTGGCATCTTGAAAAATGCGGTCTATAGTTCCAGCCAACTCTCGCTCGGAAATACAATATCCCGGTTTTAAGGCATTGGTAGAGTCGGACATAAGCAATAAAACGCCTTCGCCACCAAAGCGAGCGATTTTATCAAATTCAGTTGGTTTTTCGTCTGTTGGGGTGTGGTCAAATTTCCAGTCGGTTGCGTAAACTACGTTACCAACAGGCGTGCCTATGCGCATGCCTACGGTGTCAGGAATGTTGTGGTTGAGGCGGAAAAACTCTACTCTGAATGCGCCAAGAGGTACTATGTCGTCTTTGTTGACCACGTTTAGTCTTGCGCGGTTAGATAAGTTAAATTCCTCTAACCGTTTATTTATAAGACCTGCGGTTAGTGGCATGGTGTAAATAGGTGGGTCACCAAGTTTGGCCAACACGTAGGGGAGCGCGCCTATGTGGTCTAGGTGAGCGTGGGTTATAAAAATTCCACGAATCTTTTTTTTGTTGTCTTCTAAATATTTCGTATCGGGAATTATGTAGTCTATGCCAGGCATGGTTTCGTCTGGGAAGGCGAGACCCATGTCTACTACTATAATATCGTCGCCATATTCAAATACAGTACAGTTTACGCCAATTTCTTCTACGCCGCCAAGCGGAATAACTCTAAGGTTGGTTCGGCTTTGGGTATAAGAACTGGTTGGGGCTAGGGGCTTGGTAAAATTTGTTGCTTCGTCTATTTGTGCTCCAAGGCGGTCTTGTTTTGCCGACTCTGTGATGGAACTGTGGGTTGGGTGTTGTGGTCTGGAAATAGGGCCACGTTGCATGCGACTGCTTGGGCGCATATTGCGTCCTTGGGGACTATGTGTGGGTCGTTTGATCATGTGATATGTGTTGGCAGGGGTCGGCGCACAAATTTTAAACTGACAGTTCGCCAAAAATAAATGTTCGCGTGTTTCAGGAATTTTGCGGCCGACTTGCCGTTACTTATTAGTGTTTACGAAATATAATGTTACGAATATACGAATCTGAAATTAAAACTTTGAAGATTGTATATTGTAGCTATTTTATAGTTTCGCAAATTTTCTATTGTTATCGTGCGCAACATAGTGCAAGGCATATATAAACGCCACTGCCAATGTTCATAAGAAACTTTTTGTAGGGGATTTCTTCAATCGCCCAGTAAAAGTTTTGGTGTCCGACGCCACAAGGGCGGGGCACAATTAACAAATCAAAAATAAAAAAGACTTTTTTAGTTCTAACTTGTAAACTGTTTTTGATTTCTCACGAAATTAACTTAATAACAGTATAGCTTAACCCTGGCTTTTTGTCAATGAGTTTTCTGTTTATATGCTTTATATAAGGCAGATATTCATGGGTGAGGTATTGTATATTAGTGGTATTTAATGCATACAAGTCGTGGTATGACTTGTATAGGTGGTGGCCGGAGAGGAGACCTAGTAGTAGACATCGTATGCACACTGTCACTACTGGGCGCGCTTGAACCCTAATGAGATTGCGCTCTAGTCCCGCCTTGGCGGGATGCGTTTTATATAAATGGTGGGCGTGGAGGGACTTGAACCCTCACGGGATTACTCCCATACGCACCTGAAGCGTACGTGTATGCCAATTCCACCACACGCCCATCATTTACATACAACTCTGCCAATTTCGCCATCCGGCCGTAAACTTGCACAGGTAATAAAACTTTAACTATTATACGCAACTTGCTGTATTGCATCAATTTTTCCAAGCCCTAGCCGTACGCACATACCATTCGGGGGAGAAAGACAATCGCCACGTTGGGTCTGGTAAGTTAGACATAATTACTCCTTGCAGGCTGTTGTCTATGATATAGGTATAGTTGGATTGGTTTAAGTAAATGGCAGGCACGGCAGTTTTGAGTATATCTTGTAATTTTGCGTATAGGTCTTGTCTTTCCTTTGTGCTTGTTGTGGTGCGAGCGTTGGTTATAAGCGCGTCTACTTCGCTGGAGGTGAAGTTAGAAACGTTAAGTCCTGGGTCTTTGACTTGGCTGGAATGCCAGAAAGCAAATGGATCTGGGTCCGCGCCGACTCTTTCTGAAAATAATAATGCATCGTACTGCCTTGGTCTTACGAAGTCGCGATTTAGATCGTTTATTTGAACTGAGGTTATAGTTGCGCCCACGCCGATGCTTTGCAAGGTGTTGGCAATTAACTGACCAGCATTTATAAAACTTGGTGCGTCGCTTGTTACGATGTGTAAATCTAATGAGATTTTTCCTTTAGATCGAATGCCGTTTGCTTTTTTTGTCCAACCCGCTTTGTCTAGTAATATTTCTGCTGCTTCAACATCGCCTTTTGGTATGGCTTCGGAGCTTGTTCTTAATCCTAGTGGGGGGTTGTATATGCTGTCTGCTTTTGTGGGCCAAGCTGTTTCTGTAACGTGTGCGCTGTCTATGGCAAGCCTTAGTGCTTGCCTGACTGCGACGTCTGCAAGTTTAGGGTTGGCTGTATTTAAGAATAAGGCTTGGTATTGTGGTAGAGCTATATGCAGTTGTGTTGTGCTTGTGTTTTCCGGAATGTCTAAGTTGTCGTTTGTCGCTATGCCGAAGTTCTGAAACTCTTTAGCAATATAACCTTGGCGTAATCCGTCGGCGTTGGGGTAGAAAACTATTGTGAGTGTGTCTAGGTGTGGCTTGCGTGGGTAGTTGGCAAAACTTGCCAGCACCATGCGTTTTACAGTTCCATCTGGATTGTTTTCTATTTGCTTAATAGCGAAAGGTCCATTACCAAGGGGTTTCATGTTAAGTGCGTTTGAGGAAAAATTTTCTGCAGGAATATTTTTCCAAACATGTTCTGGTAAGAGTGGTAGTGTAAGGTTGTGTACAAAAGGCCCGCTTGTGTCTTTGGTTGCAAAAACAACTGTTAGTGCGTCTATTTTTTGCACACTGGTTGCGAGCCATAGAGTTCTTAAAGGGCTTTGTACGGTATTGTTTTGTATTTCTGAAACAGTAAATAGAATATCGTCGGCTGTTACAGGCTTGCCGTCGTGCCATGACAGGTTTGGTTGTAGTTTCACTGTATAGTGTTTTCCATCGGCGCCAATGCTTGGTAGTGACACTGCTAGGTCTGGTATAAGTTGCCCATCTTCGTCATACCTGTATAGACCACTAAATAGAGCGTGTACGAGAGTTTGGTCTGTAGAAGAAACGGCTAAAATAGGATTTAACAAATGTGGTTGGCCTATTATTCCTTCGTTAATATTGCCCCCACTGCCTGGGGTGGGTACTGTATGGTGTAGGAAAAATATTTGCCAGTTCCAATATAAACTCCCAGCTATGAGTATGGTAAAAGCTATGAGTAAAGTTTTTTCCCAAATTCGTAGTAACGAAAAAACTTTCCGCATAACGGAAAGGTTTCGTGTTGGTTTAGTTGTGTCGCTTGCAGTGGTCACTTGTTTTGGTACCTGCTTATTAGTCGTAGATAAACATATCTAGCTAAAAATATTTACCTAGAAGCTACAATAAGGCTTGTAACACTTAAACCCGTGAAAAGTATTGCGACTACTATAGTAGCGTAGAATATCCATTTTTCAAATCCACGCCTAGTGGAGACAACTCCACCAGTGCCGCCAAATACTGTAGACATTCCTTGCGAACGATTTTGAAGCGCGACAAAAATAATAAGAAGTACCATTACAACTATGTTGGCAAGCTGAAGTATTTGCGGTAATGATTTCATAGTAAATTTATAATTACGATTTGGTAGCAAAAAATACAAAATTGCTTCTTCAGCATACGGGAAATGGGGGTGTTTGGTCAATCTTGACTTATTGTATTATATATGCTATAATATTTAATAAAATAACCTATGGTTGTAGGAACTTTTGCCTAATATTCTATATATAGACAGCAGTTCTTACCGCCAAAGGAAAACGAGCTGGCAGGCGGTTACCAAAACGCCAGCTTAAACCCAAAACAAAGATTAGAAAGGAGTATGCGCTTGAATAAGAAGTTCATTCGCAGAATCGCAATTCTCGTGGCCAGCTGCGCGCTGGTCGCAATCATGTCAACGTTCGCAATGGCTCAGGCTAACCAGAAAGAAGTCTGGGACTACTTGAAGGCCGAGCCACAGGTTTTCGATAAAACGCAACGGTTGGTCATACCAAACGACCCGCCGACTGACGTACAGTTCTCGCTTGACGTGCTGGGATTGATGAAAGACTGGAAGGTCATTAAGACGCAAAATTCGTTGCGTCTGGGAAAGAAACTGGCCACTGGCGTTTTGCCCGATGTGCAATTTGACTTTCCGTTAGAGGGCGTGCGCCCGCTACGGGTCTACGTGGTTAAGGTGCTCGCCCAGACCGACAAGGGCAACACGCTTGAGCTGGCGGTAGTTCGATTCTATCCTAAGGGTACCATTCGCGACACCAGAGTGAACGAACTTGGGTCAGCCTATCACGAGGTGGAGCAACCCAAGAAAACCTTGAAAGAAAAAGGTATCGATACTCTGAAAAAGGTGCCCAACCCGTTTGGTAAGAAGAAACCGTAATCGGGAATTAAGCAGGAGGAGTAAAATAAGCGGACGTAAGATTCGCAAAACAAGACCAGCTAACAACGCGCCCTGAGTGAAGTTAGCTGGTTTTTCAATTTGTGTTTTTTGTATTAGTTAATCTGCTTAGTAGGCTGGTAGAAGTTATAAATGGTTTCTTATAATTTTAGCTTTGGCCTTGCCGACTAGTTCTTCTAATTTTTCTGTTTCTTCTAATGCTATCTTTTTTATATTACTTACAGTGCCAAATTTTTGTTTGAGTAACTTTTTAGTTTTTGGGCCAATGCCTGAAATGGTGTCCAGTGCAGACTTGGTGGATTGCTTACTGCGCAAGGAGCGATGAAAGGTTATGCCAAACCTATGAGCTTCGTCTCTTAGTCTTTGCAACATTTGTAAGGCTGGGTCGGCGTGACTAAGAATTATGGGTTGTGATTTATGTGGAATAAAAATTTCCTCAATGCGTTTTGCCAATCCGATGCAGGGTATAGGGTATAGGGTGTAGGGTGTAGAAATTATGTCCATTTTTACATTCTCACTTTTAACTTTTAACTTTTCACTTTCTACTTGAGCCCCTTTTAAGGCGGCGAGGGCGGCAGAGAGTTGGCCTTTGCCACCGTCTATTACAATTAAGTCTGGTTTGTCCCATGCCTTGCTGTCTGATTTTACCGTTTCGGGCAGGTGCTGTAGTCGACGGGTGAGAGTTTCGCGCATCATGGCAAAGTCATCCGGGGTATTTTTAGAGCGGATTTTAAATTTTCTATATTCAGACTTAGCTGGTTTGCCGTCTATAAATACAACCATACTGCCCACGGGGTTTGACCCTTGGGTGTTGGACATGTCGTAACATTCAATCCGTTTAGGAATGGTTTTAAGTTTTAAAACTTTTTGTAGAGTTGCTAGTGCCTCATGCAGTTTGTCTACGTCGGTTGCGTCTGTGGCTAAAGTTTTACGTAAGTATTCTTCCGCATTTATAGTTCCGAGTTTAATTAGTTGTTTTGCTTTCCCACGACGGGGAACAGAAAGGCTAACTTTTTTATTTTTTTTGTGTCTAAGTAGCTCACCTATAAGCTCTGTCTCTGTAACTGGGTATTGGGTAAATACGGCATTCGGTACATCAGTTGTATCTGCATAGTAGGTCTCAACAAATGTTTGGATAATTTGCGACACTAAATTTGTTTCAATTTTTTGACGACCAGTTTTTGGCTCCTTCCGGTCTAGTGGATAATTGGTAACTTGGAGTAACTGTTTGGCGGTGTATATAAAGTTTTCTTTGTCGGTTAGTTTACCGTCGCGGACTTTAAATAGGTTTATACATTCAAGATTGCCCATGGTGGCAAGAGACACAAAATCGTAGCTAACTTTTTTGGGAAACTGCGCAACTTGCCGTTCGTCTAACAAGTCCAAGGCTTTTGTTTGGTCACGAAGGCGGGCGGCTAACTCAAAACGTTTTCGTTTTGCTGCTTGCACCATACTTATTTTAAGTTCTTTCTTTACTTGAGTTGTCTTGCCGTTTAGAAAAAGTTTTATTCTGTCCAAATTTTTCTGATATTCATCTAAGCTAACCGCGCCTACGCAAACTCCTGGACAGCGGTGTAGATGAAAGTAAAAGCATGGACGGCTACTCACCTCTGTGTTAGCGCAATAGGGGAATATATGGCGTACGAAGTCTAAAGTTTCGCGGATTTTTTTTACAGAGGAGTACGGACCGAAGTAAGAAGCAGGGTGTAGGGTGTAGGGTGTAGGGTGTAGTAAGCCAGAGTGCTTGGTGTTTGACTGTGTCCTGTACCCTATACCCTTAACCCTAGTTTTCCCACTGCCCCAAGAAGCAGAAGGGTTGAGAAATGGCGTAAAGTCTGCGCTGTCGGTAATTTTTCTGGCGTAACCTATTTGTGGAATTTCAGTAGAGTAGTCTATAGATATAAATGCGTAGTTTTTATCGTCTTTAAGCTTGATGTTGTATTTTGGATTGTGTTTTTTTATTAAAGTATTTTCTAAGAATAAGGCTTCTAGTTCTGTACGGGCTACTATGTAGTCTATGTTGTGCGCTTCGTCAATTAAAAATGGCAACTGCGGACGTTTGTCTTGCCCAAAGTACTGAGCAACGCGTTTGCGCAAGTCTTTGGCTTTGCCCACGTACAAAACAAGCCCAGTAGTGTCTTTAAATAAGTAACATCCGGGTTTGTGTGGAAAGAGGCTAATTTGTTGTCTCAATGTGTTCATTGTGTAATACTTGCATTAGTCAAATGCTGCCTTTTGGTGGCGAAAGGAGGCCGATTATGAGCAAGGTCATTTGCCCAAACTGCGGTGCTAACCTGGAGTCGAGAACTTCATTACAGGTGGATGAAGTGGTGAACTTGGACGCCCCTCATGGCCCAGGCTCTTTGTGTGGAGGGTTCCGCGCACGAGTTGTGCAGGATGAGCATGGGGAGTTGACACTTCAGGTGTTAGAGGACTAAGTGCCCTAATGCCAGAAGATGAGTGTGGGACGCCTGTGGTCCCATTTTTTTGTCCTTTTTTAAATAATCGTCTTTTGTTCAGGCTCTTGTTCAACTTTGAATATTTGTGCCATAATTATAGCAAACAAAAACCACCACTGCGGTGGTTTAAATTTTTTGCACTTTTAAGTCTTAAAGGAGGGCTTATGGGTAAAGTGATTAAGTTGCAGAATCCTCGTGCTAAAGCTTTCGTAAGGCTTGAAAGAATTAAACGTCGTTAGGCGGTGGTTTGGTTTTGCTTGCCGCTGACGAAATTATTTTCTTGTATCGCCTCGTTTGGGAGTGTTCCAACGCGGTAGTTGAGGGAATATGTCTTATGTTTTTGGACTCGCCTCGTCTTTGCTTGTCACCTTAATTGGTGGCTGGCTAACCGAAAAATGTATAGTCCTGCTTTGGCCTTTAACTAACTTGTGGTTTGTAGGTTGGAAAGGACTTTTTCTTTCTGTTATGGTTTTTTGGAATTTTTTGATGGTTATTGCATTGGTTTTAGGCCTTGCACTAATTATTGGGAAATCCATTGAACTTTGCAGAGAATAAGGAGAACCATGGCTCTACTACTAGTAGGAGCAATAATTTTCGGCATTGTCGGCGGAGTCGGTGGTGCGCTAATTCTAAAAGAGAACCCTTTTAAGGCCGGTGCAGTTTGCGCCATTGGCTGGTTTGTAATTGGGTTCCTTGTGAAAGCGAGTTGATACATCAAGTGCTTTGTAGGCGCGAAGCTGGAGGTCTGTTATGAATCCTGAAGACGGACCGGAGTTACCACCGTTTGGTAAGTGGTTGCGTCGTGCAGTGTATGTCTTAATAGTTGCTTTGGTGGTCTACTACTGGTGGCCACTTTAGCAATTATGAGTTGAAAAACAGTAGCCCAGTTTGGACTGGGCGAATTTCTTAGAGGGAGGTATATGGCGTACATGACTTTGCGGGAGGAAGTAGAACTGCGTTGGCCTACTGTGACCGTGAAGGAGGAAATTGCGGGCAAGAAAACAACTTATATACTTTTCACATTTCCAAACGCGCATGGCGTGTTATGTGAGGGTTATGTTGAAAGGCCGACGGACTCTTTAGATACTTTCGACACGCGGGGTCCAGCTTTTATGAGCAAAGACCGGCCCGCATGGAGGAAGTTTGTAGACGCCTTACCGCACCGTGGCTGTATACAGGGTGAGGAAGGGTACTAAATAAGTGGCATCGTCGTCACTAAAACTTACGGAGGGTTTGGCTTAAGGAGCTTTTATGGCTGGACTGTGTATGGGTTTATTTACAGGAATGGTCTTGGGTGGACATTTTGGCGGCAAAGAATGGGCTTTAAATGGCGCGGTTATAGGCGCGGCGGTGGGCTTGTTTTTTGAGCTGTTACTGCCATACATCCACGCGGTAATTTCTGTATTAGCTGGGTAGCACCCAGTTTACGTTCTTTGAAATTTAGTTGACTGTGGCGACTGGTCATATAGGCATGATCAAAGTTTAATTACGATGTATGTGAATACATTCGTCGTATAGATCAACTTTAGAAGCTGACCTATGGTTGGCGAGGAGGATTTATGGAAAAGCAGGTTCCGAAGCAGTTTCTGCGCGCCTGTCCACACTGTCGCCGTTTAAGGTGGTGGGTAAAACGGAAAGGGAATGAGCAAGAGTGCTCTAATTGCGGTGGCTGGGTAAGCGTAGAAAGGGTGTTTTGGTTTTTCTGGTACGTGTCTAAGTTCTAGTTTGTGACTTGGTGGTCCTAAGTCGATTTGTTCTTTGAAATCCAGTTCGCTGGTGGCGGGGCGCTGTTTGCTCCGTCTTTTTTTATTGCTTGTATTTTAGAGAAGGAGCATAATACTTTATTAACTTGCAGTTCACGCGAACTTTACGCAAGTTAATGTTGCAAAATAAGCAGGAGGTGTTTATATGTGCAAATACTCTGTCGTTGCGCTTGTTTTAATTCTTTTCTGCTTGCAGGCTCAAGGTATGCTAAGCAGGCGTCAGACTGTTTCTGGCGAAAGTGTTACCGAACGATTGTCTAGAGTTAAGCGTCAAACGGTAATTGTGACCAGCGAATGTAAACTCGGTACAGGTTTTTATACTGGCCACAAAATTGGTGAGCTTAAAGAAGTGCTCACTGCGTATCATTTGGGAGCATGCAGAAAGAAAAACAAAGCTTACTACAGCAACGCGTTTATGGTTGGCGGACAAGGACCTGTCGTGGTCTTAGGCTCGAGCCCGCAACACGACCTACTCTTGCTAGGGATAGCCGAAGGGGTTCAGCACCTGCCGGTCCTAAATGAGTTGCAATTTCGTCGTAGCGTAGAGTTGGGTGAACAGGTTGCTGTAATTGGCAGTAACCCACACGGTTCACCAGTGAAAGCGTACGGTTTTGGCAAGGTTCTTTACGCCTATTCGCTTGAGGTGGTTAGCAAGATAACCGTTCCACACGGATCATCCGGAGGGCCGGTTGTGGCTATTGCAGATGGTAAGGTTTTAGGTATGTCCAATAATTCCGATATGGGTTTTTCTGGTGCGGTAAGTGCTGGGGTCATTCTGGAATTCTTGGAAAGCGTACACAGGCAAGGTAATTTTAGAGGCGGAAAACTATAGGGTTTTCCGCCTCTGTTGAAAGATTGTCGCTTTTGTGCTATGGTGTACGTTAGTATAAATAACTAGTGTGCAGTGGTTAGTAAATAGTGGTTAGATATTTGTTTCTTGTATTGGTATCCCTAACTACTCACTATCCATTATTCACTATCCACTACGCCATGTCTAAAGAAACAAAAGACTCGTCTAAGTTCATTAGTGTTCGCGGAGCAAGGCAACATAATTTAAAAAATATAGACATAGATTTGCCACGCAACAAGCTTGTGGTAATTACTGGGCTCTCCGGTTCCGGAAAGTCCTCTTTGGCTTTTGATACTATATACGCCGAAGGTCAACGTCGTTATGTGGAGTCGCTTTCTGCTTATGCTAGGCAATTTATAGGGCTTATGGACAAGCCGGACGTAGATAAAATAGAGGGGCTTAGTCCGGCAATATCAATAGACCAAAAATCTGCATCTCACAACCCTCGTTCTACGGTGGGAACAGTGACGGAAATTTATGATTACATGAGGCTTCTTTGGGCTAGGGTTGGTTTGCCACATTGTCCTGTCTGCGGGAAACGAATTTCCGGGCAGACCATTACCTCCATGACTGACCAGCTTTTGGGTTTGCCACAGGGAACACGAATTATGTTGCTTGCACCTTTTATACGCGATCAAAAAGGTGAGCATAGATTGGTGTTTGAAAATGTTCGCAAGGCAGGTTTTGCCCGTGTGCGAGTAGACGGTGCACTTATGGATTTGTCTGAGGCTATGATGCTGCAACTGGACAAACAGAAAAAACACAGCATAGAAGTTGTGGTGGACCGCATTGCTATTAGTCTTGACGAGCGGGGACGGTTGTCTGAGGGGATAGAAAAAGCGGCGGACTTAGGAGATGGTTTATTGCACGTGCTTACTATGGACACGGAGGGTAAAAAAGTTTTAGGTGAGTCGCTTATGTCGCAAAATTTCGCTTGTCCAGAGGGGCATATGCAAATGACAGAGTTAGACCCTAGGGATTTCAGCTTCAATAGCCCACATGGTGCATGTCCTAGTTGTAAGGGTCTTGGAAATAAATTAATAGTAGACATAGATTTAGTTATTCCAAATGTTAAGTTGACTTTAGCGGAAGGTGCTATTCGCCCGTGGAGTAAAACTGTAGGAAGGCAGGGTTGGTACTTGCGCGTGCTTACAGCCCTTGTTAAAGAGTATGGGTTCTCCATAGACACAGCAGTAAAAGATTTGCCTAAAAAATATTTGGACATAGTTTTGTATGGTACGGGTGACCATAAAATAAAAATGCCTATGGATTATGGGCAAAATTCTTATGATGCAGTTTTTGAAGGGGTGGTTCCAAATTTGGAGCGGCGGTATTTGGAAACTGAGTCGGAGTTTATGCGCGGCGAAATAGAAAGTTACATGCGCGTGCGCGTGTGTCCTACTTGCGGTGGTAAACGTTTAAAACCGGAAGTGTTGGCTGTAACTTTAGGCGAGAAGGGTATTGTGGAAGTCTCTAGCCAAAGCATAGAAAAGTGCGCAGAATATTTTGAGCAGTTGCCAAAATTGCTAACTGCAAAAGATTTGCAAATTGCCAAACTAATCTTAAAAGAAATTAGTGCGAGATTGTCTTTTCTTTTAAATGTAGGGTTGTCGTACTTAACACTTGACCGCACGGCAGACACGCTTTCCGGTGGTGAGGCCCAGCGCATTCGACTTGCTACGCAAATTGGTTCCGGCCTGACTGGTGTTCTATATATATTAGACGAACCTAGCATTGGTCTACACCAACACGACAACAGTAAGTTGTTGCAAACGCTTAAAAATTTGCGTGATCTTGGCAACACGGTTATTGTTGTGGAACATGACGAAGAAACCATGCGCGAAGCCGACTGGTTGGTGGACATAGGGCCTGGTGCTGGTAAACATGGCGGACAGTTGGTTGCTGAAGGGAGTCCTCGTGATGTGTCTAAAAATATGCATTCATTAACTGGACTTTACTTAGCGGGTAAGGAAAAAATAGACGTACCAAAGCGAAGGCGGGCAGGTAACGGAAGAAAGCTTTCCGTTATTGGTGCTTCGGAGTTTAATTTACAAGACGTAAATGTGGATATTCCGCTTGGAAAATTTGTATGCATTACTGGCATGTCTGGTAGTGGCAAGTCCACGTTGTTAAACGACATTGTGGCGAAGTTTTTGGGCAACTATTTTTACGACAGTAAAGCGGAGCCTGGGAGTTTTAAAAAAATACTCGGTGTAGACAACATAGACAAATTTATAAACATAGACCAGAGCCCCATTGGTAGAACGCCACGCAGTAATCCTGCGACTTACACAGGTTTGTTCACGCCGATTCGAGACTTGTTTGCGGACACGCGTGAAGCAAAAATGAAAGGTTATTCTGCTGGCAGGTTCAGCTTTAACGTTAAAGGTGGTAGGTGCGAAAAATGTAGCGGTGATGGTGTTATAAAAGTGGAGATGAATTTTTTACCAGACGTGTATATAACTTGTGAAGAGTGTAAGGGCAAGCGATACAACAGAGAGGCGCTTGAAATTCATTACAAAGAAAAAACCATCTCCGACATTTTAGAAATGACGGTAGACGACGCAGCTAGTTTCTTTACGCATATACCATCGATCAAAAAAAAGTTGGACACCTTGTCCGAGGTCGGGTTAGGTTACATGCATTTGGGACAAAACGCGACTACCCTTTCCGGCGGTGAAGCTCAGCGTATAAAACTTGCTACTGAACTTTCTAGGGCTTCTACAGGTCGAACGCTTTACATATTGGACGAGCCAACAACCGGTTTGCATTTTGTGGATGTGAAAAGACTTATTCACGTGTTAAATAAATTAGTAGACAAAGGAAATACCGTAGTAGTGATTGAACATAACTTGGATATGATAAAAACCGCAGACTGGTTAATAGACTTGGGCCCTGAAGGAGGCGACAAGGGTGGAAGAGTTGTAGCAGAGGGCACACCTGAAATGGTTGCTAAGGTAAAAGGTAGTTATACTGGGCAATATTTGAAGAAGGTTCTATAATACAATTATAATAATTAACAACAATTTTATTTTTATGGATAATCCAAGTGCTGAGGTTAAATATCCAGAGTTTCCTCCTGCGGTCGAATCTGAAGAGGCCGATCATGCCACTGGCAAATTAGCTCCAGTAGGTGAGGGGGCTGCGGCCGAACAAATAGATAAGCCAGAAGAAGTCGCAAGTCCTGAAGAAAAATAATAATTTTTAAAAACAACCTATAAGTAAGGTTGTTTTTTATATGTATAATTTTTGGAGCGAATTTATAAAAAATATATTATGCCAATTAGCGCGTGTGAAATTGCAGTAGAAAAAATATTGTGTTGTTTTTGATAGTAGTATGACCAGTATAAGTTAAGCAAGAACACGCCAATAATGAGTTGCCAGCCTCCGAGAAAAATATGGTAAAAGGCAAAGTTTGTGGAAGTGAATAAAATTATGAACCAGTTATTTTTCCAACTTATGCTACAACGCCACCAGCAAAGACTACGAAAGACTAGTTCTTGTAACGGTACAGAAATAAAAGCATATAGCAATACCGTACTCATGCCATGGAAATATGCTGGAGCTATAATGCCTGAGTGTTTACCGAAAAATACCAGAAGACCTAGCACTATTGTGCTTGGTAAAATTGCCTTAGTAGATTTAAGTGTGTTGTTTAAACCAAGGCCAAGGGCGCTTAGCTTATTTTTAAAAAGTAGCAATGCTATGCATAGTGTGTATAGTGCTACAAGAGCCAACAAGAGGTAGTGCAGACTTGGTCGACTAGCAAACTCCACAACCGCGAAATGCACAGGGATGCCCGCAAATAGAATGTGTTCAAAAAACCAAGTAAACTTATTTTTGTAAAAGTTTTTAAACCCGTCTGACATCTATTTTTTATAATTTAACCAAATAAGGCTAATTATTTTTGTTAAGTTAACACCCATTAGGGCTATTAGTAGTCCGTAGTCTATGGTGTGGGACACGAACAGCCGTACAATAATTCCAAGCGTCATTATGGAAATGCCGACAACGAGTGCAATGCGATTTGCAGTGTACCGGTGGCTTTGTTCTCGCTCGTCTACAAGTTTTCCTTCACCTACTAAGGAAAGCGCGACTGTATATATAACTAGAGCTCCACAAATGGAGGCGGTTTCTTTCATGCCCATAGTAGCTTCCGGTCTGGTTTCGGAAATTGTGTAACCAGCAATGAGGCCAATGGCCACAAGTAGAAAAAGGTAATATAAGATAATTTTCATATAGAAGGCAATACAAATTTGTAAGTTAGTTTATTTATACAAAGTTTTATTGTGTTAGTCTTAGTCTTTTGGAGATTAGATTTACATGCTGATTATATCATTTAATACTAAACAAATCTTCAATTGGAATTTTAAAAAATTTTGCTAGTTGCATAGCAAGTAAAAGACTGGGAATGTAGTTGCCCTTTTCTATGGCAATAATTGTTTGCCTAGATACATCAACAGAGGCCGCAAGTTCTTCTTGGGTTATGTTCTTTTCTATTCGGCGTTGTTTTATGGAGTTGTGGAGAGTCATGAATTAAAATAGCAACATAACAATATAACATGAGTCATGTTTATTGTTATTTTGTTTAAGTGTTTTGTGGTTTTACCCAAAGGTAAACGTAAAAGCTTCAAAACCGGCATCCGGAATGGTTATTTCCAGTACATGGTCTCCGTAGTCCTCGGAGTCAAAAATTGTATAAAGGTCCGAACCTTGAATTTGTATAATGCGGGCTGGGTAGTTGTCTACTCTGGCGGTAATACTCATGGTCTTGTTGCTATTTGCTACCATGTGTACTTTGGCAGAGTTAAAATGTAGTTTTATCTTTCCTGGGCTTTCTGCAAGAGTAGTTTTTTCACCGTCAAACTTCCACTTTCCTTCTAGGGCAAATTTGTTTAAGTCTAATCTATTTGGAATGACGTAGGTTTGTACGTTGTTAGAGGGGGTTGGACCGCTAAAGTACGCAAGTCTGCTTAAACCAAAATACATTTCCGGAGATTTAATTTTAGAAAGGTTTGCTCCTTTGTCTACTGTCGCGCCGCCATTTAGTCCTAACAGCTGTTTAATAGCCATTTCGGTTTGATCGTATTCGCCCTCACCAAAATGGGTGTGAACAATGTTACCGTCTTTGTCTATTAAATATTCTGCTGGCCAGTACTCGTTGCTGTAAGCGTTCCATGTGCCGTAGTCGCTGTCTACTGCAACTGGGTAGTGAATATTGTGGTGTCCAATTGCAGTTTGAATGTTGCCAACAACTTTTTCAAACGCAAATTCTGGGGTGTGCACACCTACTACCACAAAACCTTTATCTTTGTAGGTGTCGTACCACTTTGTAACGTAAGGAAGTGTGCGTATGCAGTTAATGCAGGAATACGTCCAAAAGTCTACCAGTACTACTTTCCCGCGGAGCTCTTTCATTGTGAGCGCGTGGTCAGTATTTAGCCAGTTTGTAATTCCTGTAAATTCTGGTGCCGGTCCAAGATTTTCTAGTTTTATTGTCTTTGTAGCATTTTGGTTATTTTGCGAAGCGGGGGTTGGCAAAATGTTTATTTGTGATGATGGAGTAGTAGATGAGTCGCTTTTTTGTAAAGACTTCACCAAGCTTTTTTCTATACTACTGCCGAAGTTGGGGAATTTATCTAATAACTTTGCTTGAATAACCGTGTCGTACTGAAAATATATAGCTACGGCCAGTAGCAACAAAATTACACCAAAGATTTGTTGTAATTTTGTTCCATATTTTGCTATGCCACGAATCTTGGTGGTAAGAGCTTGTCCGCCGTAGGCTATTAGGAGCATGGGTAGGCCTGCGCCAAGAGCATAAGCTAGTAATTGCAGTCCAGCTTTTACAGAACTTTCCTCGCGGGCTATAAGGGTTAGTATGGAACCGAGAATAGGCCCAGCGCATGGAGCCCAAATTATGCCTAGAATAATGCCAATTACAAATCCGCCTACGTTTCCTGTACCCGCTTGTTTGCCAACGTCGTTGGCTCGGTTTATAAGCCCCGACATGTGAGTCATAAGACGTTCGAACGGTGTTGGCCATATCATGAACACAGAAAATATGGCCAGTAGTATAATCGCGCCTAAACGCAAGGCATTTGGTGAAAGGCCTAAGTGTTGTACTAAAAAGTTTAAAGTTATCCCGAGGACTGCAAAAGTTAAAACAAACCCGCCCGTAATAAATAACGGACGTGTTTTACTTTGCTGGCCAACCGATGTGCCAAAAATAATTGGTAGCGGGAGTAGTATGCACGGCGCGGCTATGGTGAGTATGCCGGCAAGGAACGCGAGGAGTATTTGAATCATATGAGTAGCTACTAGCTTTTAGGTACTAGCTGCTAGGGTTATCTAGCAGATAAAAGTTTGTACTTTGGAGCTATTATTTAATGTTTTGTTTTAGCAAATCAGTATCACCGCTAACCCATTTTGTGACGAGGTTACCATTGTTGTCTATTTGCACAAAAGTGTGCTGGTATGTGACACCGTACTTGGATTTGAGCGCAGTGTTGGAGTCGTAGTCGGTTTTTAAGACTGTTACACCAGCAGGTATTGCGTCCGCATTGGCTTTAAAAGCGGCATCGGCTGCTCGGCAGTACGGACACCATGGCGCATGAAAAAAGAGCACTACTTTGTGTCCAGCTTTTTGTTCTGCGGTTACTGTGTCTGTTGAATAGTCCTTGTAGTCGCCATGTTTGGACATCATGGCTTCGCCTGTGCTGGGAGCCTTTTTTTCGTCTTTCATCATCGTGTCAGATTTTTCGAAATCTGTTTTTTCTTTTGCCATGCTCTCTGCGGTTTCTGTGCCACCATCTGTGTCCATGGTGGTTTTTGTGTTCAGTGTCTGGTTCTCTGGTTCTGTTTTTACTACTGGCGCCACTGTTTTACTAGGTGAATTTTTGCGAGCAAGTACTGCAGTAGTCGTCCCGCCCACGACAACTACGGCCACAAGAATACTTACTAAGATTTTATTAGACATATAATTTATTAATTAAATTAATATTATGAGCTTCTATATATAGGCTAGCATTTTAAAATTACATGTCAAGTGCACTTTACATTGACCAAATATCCAATTGTGGTAGTCTATTCAAATCACAGCATGGTTTCGCGGCAAATATGCAACTGTTGTTTTGCTGCTTAGTTATCAACGCGACAAAAGAAAAGAGGGGTTATGCCGAATATAGTGACTGATTATGACGCAAAAATGGTTCTTGCTGCTCTACTTGAGTGGATGGGGCCACTGATGGAAGGCGACCTGCCTGATACAGCCGAAAAGGCTGTTAAGCGACTCCGCACAGGTCAACCAGAAATGACGAAGCGAGAGATTGTTTCCCTGTCCATGCCTTTAATTATGGTGGTGAAGCATAAAGGTGCTAATACCATACCAAATCTCCTGAGACTTATTGAAAGTGGACAGTAGCGTTTCCGCTTGGGCATGTCTGGTGAATTCAGATTTGTTGGGCACGTGGTCATTTACATGAATAAAACAAAAGAGCGCAAGCACTGGTTAAAGTGTTTGCGCTCTGTTGTTTTTAAGTCTTTGTTTGCCAGCTATTATTGCTGGCGGATTGCGTTCAGGCGTTCAAGGAATTCTGGCCGATCTTGATCAAATAAAAAGGGATCGTATTCGGCATTGTTTGCAAAGGCCAAAGGTTTCGCTCCAATAGGAACTGTTACGTATGTCCAGTCACGATTGTAGAAACCTAGGTGCAAACTTGGAGACTTGTTCCAGAGGTTCTCGCGGTCTACCCGCGAGCTGGAAAGTTCCAAGTTAACTTGCGTGACGCCGTCCCACTGGCTTGCACCAGTGAACTGCGAAACGCCGATTGCCGTGTCGGCATCTTGGTTGTAGAGGATGACGTTTTGCCCCGCACGCACTCCCGTCATGTAGAGAACGATAAACGTGCGCGTTCCAGCTTGAAACTGAATTGGCGCGGGAACAACCAGGCCGTTTACAACTGTTTGCAACGGGAAGAAAACTTGCGTGCCGTTGGCCAGCACCCGCAAACCAACTGCTGCAAGTGTTCCGCTTCCGCTACCATTAGCGTAGAACGGCGCAGCTACGTCTATGCCATCTGCTAGATGTATGGTGGATTCCGCTAGCACTGTGCTGTTGCGTTTTATTTGCACAAGCACGCTTGTTCCCGGTGGCAGAAGCGTCGCGTCGTTCGGCAAGAAAAAGTTGATTTGTCCAAGGCCAACATACAAGATGCCAACCTCTCTGCCAGCTACGACAACCGAAATCCCTGAAAGGGAAACAGGATAGGGGGTTATGGTCGCCGCTCTGGGTGCGGT
>JAHFJH010000010.1:18001-37269 GCA_023245995.1 Candidatus Doudnabacteria bacterium
TCCCGTCGCAAGGCAGTTACGCGTTAAGCCAACGCCGCTATTCGGGTCGCCGTAAAGGCTTGCGAAGCTTGAGTTAAACACGACGAGCGGTTGCGGTGTTTGCGCGTTTGCCATTTGGGAAAGTGTTGCGGCAAACAGCAATGCGACGAGCAAGTTAATCAGTCTTTTCATCTTTATCCTTTTTTCAGTTCGTGAGGGGGTTGTTGGGGCACTGCATTCGTAGACACCAAATTTATCCCGCGTGAGATATACCAAATGCAGGGAAGAGAGCGCAAAATAGTTACACGCACATTCCTGCATTCGAAAACAAAGACTTGTATAGTTCCTCCTAAGGAATAATAAACAGGCTGGTTTTTTAAACAGCACAACATTGTACCTTAAATTGGGAGTTTTTGCAAGGGTGATTATCACTCTACTTGACAGAGTGCTAATTATTTTCTATTATATTTTTATGCTTAAATATCCAGAAATTACATCTCGTCAGGCTAAGATTTTGGCCGCAATTGTTAAGGAAAATTGCGATACCGGTATGCCGGTAGCAAGTAAGGACCTTGTGGATAAGGACTACTTTGACTTAAGCGGTGCAAGTATACGGAACGAAATGCAAGTTTTGGAGAAGCAGGGGTTTATTGCCCAGCCACACACTTCTAGTGGCAGAGTACCTACAGACATGGGTTTTAGATATTTTGTGAGCGAGCTTATGGAGCGGGTGAAACTTTCTATGAAGGAGCAAGAGCGACTTCGCAAAGAAGTTTTTAAGTTGCAGGCAGTGAATGCAGAAGTTGGTAGACGACTTGCAAAACTTTTAGCGGACTCAAGCGAACAAGCAAGTTTTACGCTCTTACCGGGTGAGACTTCTACCATGGGCTTGTCTAATATACTAAACACTCCTGGGCTACCAGCGGAGGACGCTAAAGAAATTGCCGAGTTTTTTGACAACATAGACGACCACGCAGAACAAATGATGCGCGATTATTCTAGTGGTTTGCCGAAAGCGGTTATTGGTAAAGAAGTAAAGCTCTCCGAGAAAAGCGACTATTCTATGATAGTCTCTGGTTTGCAACTACCAAGTGGTAAAAAAGGTGTCATAGGTTTAATAGGCCCGAAGTCCATGAAGTACGAGAAGAACATGACGCTTATGGAGTACGTTGCAAAACTTTTGGGTGGCGGAGCTGCGGTAATGCTGATAATACTAATTAAGTAACAAATTTTCAATTTTTAATTTTACAATTTTTTTAATGAATGACTAAATGCACTAATTTTTTAAACATTAAAATATTATAAATTGATTGAAAATTAAAAATTATAAAATTAAAAATTGTATTGTACTATGGACGAACAAGACGACAACTCACAACCTGAAATAAGTATCGAAGAACTCCAGCAGCAACTTTCTGATAGTCAAGCTGAGGCCGAGAAAAATTTAAACGGCTGGAAGCGCAGCGAGGCAGATTTTGCCAACTACCAGAAGCGTAAAGAAAGTGAGAGTAAGGAGCTGGTAGAATTTGCAAGAGAAGTTACTGTTGCCAAGTTATTGCCAACACTAGACAGTTTAGAACAAGCGTTAAAGCACGCGCCAGATGCGAGTGGACAGTGGACAGTGGACAGTGGACAGAAGTTCCAGAGTGATTACCAACAGTGGCTAAGTGGTATAGATGGCACGGTAAAGCAATTAGATAAAGCTTTAGAAGAATTGGCAGTAAAAAAAATAGAAGCGCTGGGTAAAAAGTTTGACCCGCACTTCCACGAAGCTGTTCGCGAGTTAGAATCTACGGAGCCGGAGGGGACAGTGGTAGAAGAATATCAAACTGGGTTTGAGTTAAACGGTAAAGTAATCCGACCAAGCCAAGTCGCAATTAGTAAAAGTAATTAGGTACTAAGGAATATTTCATGTCAAAAATTATTTTATCTGCTTTAGGGGGTTTAGTGGTTGGGGTGGTTGCAACTTCGTTGGTTGGAGTGCAGTTTAACCAAGACGAGCGGAATGTAAATGTTCCTCCATCCCAAACAACTGCTCATACTGCCGTATTGGGCCAGTCGTGTGATCAGAATAAGGTGAGTAATAGTGCCGATGCACCAAAAGGACTCCAATGCTATTTCTACGGACAAGTTGGTCCAAATGGAGAATCAAGGCACGGAATATGGATTAAGCCAGATATAGATGCCGAGGTCCGCGTGCCAAGCAGCGACTTTTTACGAAATATCAGTTGGAAAATTTATACCAATGCAAAGCTCGGGCTCGCGTTTGAGTACCCTAGTACTTATAAAGTACAGGCAGGTGGATTTGATAGCCCGAACACGGTAAAAGTAACTAACAGTTTCGGTGATCAGGTATTTACATTTACTACTTCTGCAAATGTATCTGTATCCGACTTGGAAGCGCAGAATAATTATATAGAAAAGCAAAACAGTATAGCTAGTAAAGAAGGTTTTCAGAATCAGCAGGGCTTGGAAGGCACAGTTCATAAATTTAAGCCTTGGACAAATCTTGAACCAGCATGGGTGCTATACGATTTGCAATACAGTAATGATAAATTAGTGAGTGTGCAATTCAATAAAGGACTCGGTACATATATAGATTATATTAACGATGCAATGCTCCAGTCATTAAGAGCAATTAAGTAAGGAGAAATATTATATGAGTAAAATTATAGGTATAGATTTAGGGACTTCCAATAGTGCTGCAAGCGTTATGGAAGGTGGTAAGCCGGTAATAATTCCGGCAGCAGAAGGTGCAAGCCTTGGAGGTAAGGCATTTCCTTCTTATGTAGCTTTCACTAAAGAAGGCGAATTGCTTGTGGGTGAGCCAGCGCGAAGACAGGCTGTGACAAATCCAGAAGGCACCATTTTTGAGGCAAAGAGGAAAATGGGAACCAAAGAAAAGTTCACAGTTAACGGAAAAGACTACACGCCAGAGCAAATTTCTGCGTTTATTTTGCAAAAAATTAAAAGAGACGCAGAAAGTTTTACAGGAGACAAAGTAGAAAAAGCGGTTATCACTGTACCGGCTTACTTTGACGACGCACAGCGTCAAGCAACAAAAAATGCTGGCGAAATTGCAGGCCTAGAGGTTGTTCGTGTAATTAACGAGCCAACTGCTGCTGCCTTTGCTTATGGTTTGGACAAGACAAGTGCAAAAGACCAAAAGATTTTGGTGTTTGACCTTGGTGGTGGTACGTTAGACGTTACCATTATGGATTTTTCTGAAGTAGAAAACCAAGCAACTTTTGAAGTGCTATCAACTTCCGGAGACACCCAGCTTGGCGGTAAGGACATGGACAAAGCGCTTATAGACTTTATAGTAGGCGATTTTAAAACCAGTTCCGGCATAGATGTAACGGCTGACCGTATGGCCATGAACCGCGTGCGTGAAGCCGCGGAAAAGTGCAAGATAGAACTTTCTACTACTTTGGAAACCGAGATTAACCTGCCGTTTATTACCGCAGACAGCAGTGGTCCAAAGCACTTGCAAATGAAAATTACCCGCGCAAAACTAGAGGACTTAATAAAGCCAATTGTAGAACGCATGCGCGCACCCGTAACGCAAGCTTTGAGCGATGCAAAACTTACTCCACAGCAAATAGAAAAAATTATTTTAATTGGCGGACCAACCCGCATGCCGTTGGTTGCTAAATTTATAGAGGACTATATTGGCAAGCAAGCAGAGCGCGGTGTAGACCCAATGGAAGCAGTTGCCAAGGGTGCTGCCATTCAAGCCGGAATTTTAAGCGGAGACGTGGCTGGTAAGGAAATTTTATTGTTAGACGTTACACCACTTACATTTGGTTTGGAAACTCTAGGTGGTGTGCGTACGCCAATTATAGAGCGCAACACAACTATTCCAACATCTAAGTCGCAAGTGTTTTCTACTGCGGCAGATAACCAGACTTCTGTGGAAATTCATGTGCTTCAAGGTGAGCGTGAGTTTGCACAAGACAACAAGTCGCTTGGTAAATTTATATTGGACGGTGTGCCACCAGCGCCACGCGGAGTTCCACAGGTTGAAGTAACTTTTGACATAGATGCCAGCGGAATTTTAACTGTAAAAGCTAAAGACAAAGCAACTGGCAAAGAACAGCACATTACTATTCAGGGTTCTTCCAATTTGAGCAAAGAAGAGGTGGAGAAAATGAAGAAAGAAGCAGAGGCTCATGCAGAAGAAGACCGTAAGCGTCGTGAAACTGTTGACTTGCGTAACCAAGCCGACACGTTAATTGCAGTTTCTGAAAAAACTTTAAAAGACGCAGGTGAAAAAGCCAAGCCAGAAGATAAGTCTGCTGTAGAGGCAGCCGTAACTGCTCTTAAGGAAGTAAAGGATAAAGACGACACTGAAGCTATTCAAAAGTCTATGTCTGCACTTTCCGATGCTATTCAAAAAGTTGGAGCGGCTATGTACGCGGAAGCAAAGCCAGAATCGGGTAGCACAAATCCCTCCTCCGCTGAAGCTACGGCGGGCGAGCAAGAAGCAAGTAGTAATACAGGAACATCAACTTCTACCGATGGAAATCCAACCGTGGATGCGGAGTTCAAAGAAAAGCAATAACCTTAAAGTATAGGGTGTGGAATATGGTAGTAGTGTTGTGCTGCTTAGCTATATTTTTACACCCTTTAGACTTATAATTTTATGGAACAGCAACAAAACAATCAACAATCAAATCAGCAACAAGTACAGGTAAAAATTAGTGACGAAGTGTTAAAGGGGTCCTATGCTAATATGGCACAAGTGGCACACACCCCAGAAGAGTTTGTGTTAGACTTTATGAACATTATGGGCGGGGCTGGCATAGTTACAGCGCGAGTTATTATGAGTCCACAGCACATGAAGCGAGTTGTAGCTGCAATGCAAGAGAACATAAAACGCTACGAAGAACAGTTTGGAGAAATAAAGGGTGGCACTGACCAGCAACCGCACATAGGCTTCAGAACTGAATAATTAAATAGCTTCTAGCTGCTAGGTACTAGCTTCTAGAACAAGATATGGTAGAGAGTCATAAGGATTTAATCGTTTGGCAGAAATCTATTCAGCTTGTTACGAAGGTGTACGAGTTGACCAAAACTTTTCCTAAAGAAGAGTTATTCGGCTTGACTTCGCAGATGCGTCGAGCAGCGGTTTCTATACCATCAAATATTGCAGAGGGCCGTAATAGAGGCAGTCGTAAGGATTTTAGGCAATTTTTGCTCGTTGCTTTTGCTTCCGCGAATGAATTGGAAACTCAAATTTTAATATCGGTAAATTTGAATTACGTTAACCCAGCGCTTTCTTCACCCATAAATGATTTACTTTCAGAGGTGTGTCGAATGTTAAGCGCAATGATACATAAATTAGAAGTTACTAGAAGCTAGTAGCTAGAACCTAGAAGCTATTACTATGGCAAAAGATTTCTACGATATTTTAGGAGTTAGTAAGTCAGCTAGTGCGGACGAAATTAAACGTGCCTACAGAAAAAAAGCGCATCAGTTTCATCCAGACAAGGGCGGTGGTAATGAAGAAAAATTTAAGGAAGTAAATGAAGCGTATCAGGTGCTGTCTGACTCTGCTAAAAAAACTCAGTACGACAGGTTCGGTGATAATTATCAAAACACCGCTGGTGGCGGGCAGAGTGGTCCATTTGGTGGAGGTTTCGACTTCAACGGATTTGGCGGGCAGGATGGTGTAGAATTTGATTTGGGTGATATTTTTTCGGATATTTTTGGTGGTCGTGAACAGCGACAGTCGCGCAGATCGCGTGGGGTAGATTTAGAAATGCCCATGACCATAGGTTTTGAGGAGTCTATGCACGGGGTAACCAAAACTATTACTTTAGAAAAACAAGACAAGTGTCACGTCTGTGAAGGCTCTGGTGCTGCGCCTGGCGCAAAAGTTATTACCTGTCCAAAGTGCCATGGTCAAGGACAAATTATAACCACACGACGTACTATATTTGGCAACATGCAGTCGGCTTCTACGTGTGATAAATGTGACGGCGATGGTAAAGTACCAGAAACGCCATGTAGTGTATGTAGCGGCAGTGGCGTTTTGCGCAGGCCAAAGACTATTGAGGTTAAAATTCCTGCTGGTATAGACAACGGCCAGCGCGTGCGCGTAACTGGTGAGGGCGAAGTCGGGTATAAGGGTTCAAATCCTGGAGATTTATACATTACTGTGCGCGTTACTCCGTCTAAAGAATTTAGGCGCGACGGTGTAAATTTACACAAAGAAATTCCTGTGAGCTTTATTCAGGCATCTTTAGGTACTAAAGTGGAAGTGAAAACCGTGGACGAAACTTTGGAAGTAAAAGTGCCAGCCGGAACTCAGCCTGGCACCGTACTTAAACTTTCTGGTAAGGGCGTGCCGGTTGTAAATTCCGGCCGTAGAGGCGACTTACTCCTTACCGTACGGGTAATTATCCCACAAAAACTTTCTAAACAAGAAAAAGAACTTATAGAAGAGCTGGCGCGTCTAGAAGGCGAGTCGGTGCATGTAAATAAATCTTTTTGGGAAAATATTAAAGACAGCTTTTAGAGGCTGTCTTTGTTTATATGCTTAGACGTAGTGAACAAAAGGAAATATTGGACGGCGCGGTAAGTCGTGAGCAAGTGTTAGTAAGCATGCGGCGCTTAGCTTGGCAAAATAAGTGGTTTTTTAACAATTGGCTGGTGTATTATTTTGCTAATAAATTTGTAGTTAGGACAAAGTCTGTGTCTATTTTAGATGTAGGCACAGGAGTAGCAGATTTACCTCACTATTTGCAGAATAAATTCATTACAAAGGGTTTGCAGGTTTCAGCGACTGGAGTAGATACTAATTCAACTGTGCTGGATATTGCTAGGCGAAACTTGGGCGTTCCTTTGAGTGTTAGATTGGTAAATGGTCGTCTAGAAGAGTTAAATGAGAAGTTCGATATTGTTACAGCTTCTCAAATGTTACATCATGTAAGCCCTGAAGATGTACCAAATTTTCTAAAGGCACTTTATGAGAAGGCTAGGGTTGGTGTAATAATTTCCGATTTAGTACGTTCTAGGTTAAATTATTGGTTAGTTAAATTTTTTATGTACGCAGTATTCGCCGATAAAATAAGTAAAAATGACGGACCCATATCTATTTTACGAGCGTATACGGACGCAGAATTAAAAGAATTTTTTAAGCAAGCCGGCATTGAGAATTTTAAAACCTACAGTTTTTTGTTTAGAAAAATAATTGTTATTAAGAAATAATAGAGAGCGTAATAGCAGTGGCTACTGTAATTACTAAACCAAGTAATTGGTGATTTTTTAATTTTTCTTTATTTATAAACAATCCTAGTAGTGCTGCAAGGGCAATGTAAGCCTCGCTTATAGCGGTGGCAAGTGCTATGGGTATGTAAGATGCGCTGTAAGTAAAAGAAACCCAAGCAATAAGATCTGCGCTACTGACTGCAAAAATAATTTTTGAATGTTGACTTAACGCTTTAGTTACCTCAGCCATTCGTTTGCTTACGACAAGATATACTAACATTACTAAAGCAAGTCCTGAGTAAATAAACCAGTTTGCAGCCATGGGAGAAGCAAGTCTTCCAGAAAGACCTGTGAAGAAATTTGTTATTCCCATAAAACTCGCAGACAAAAGCGCCATGCGCACGCCTCGTTCCCATGTTAAGTTTTTAAATTGTTTAAGTGTTTTACTTGCTACTAGGAATATTCCAGCTGTTAGCAGTAAAGTGAGGGTGAGTTGTAAATTTGTAAGATTTTCGTGGATAATAAGCAGACTAATAACCAGAGTAATTGGTACTTCAAGTGCATATATGGGTTCCACTATAGAAAGTTTGCCGGTGCGCAGGGCTTCGTAATCTGCTAGTGCTGCAATTGTTGTTACAATAGTGGCTAGTAGCAGAATAAGTAGAGGATAACCCAGCGTCCAAAAGTTGCGTGTAGTTATTTCTGTCCATACAAATGGTAGTAAGAATATGCTACCAAAAGTTGCCACACAAAAAAGAGTTATGGCATCTCCTAGTTTACGAGTGGATTTTTCTATAAACAAATCGTCAAAACCCCAAGCTACTAGAGCGAGCAGGGCGAAGAGTATACCGTAGTGCATATATATTAGTATAGTCTATGTTCGTCAATTTGGTGTTATAATAATAACGATGAATAAGTATTTAGAATTTCAACACTTAGTACGAAATTTCAATTGGCATAGTCCAAGTTGGGATTTGTTTATTATTTTGTTTTGGTTGGTTGCAAGTGTGTTGTATGCATTTGCTGCAGGCAGGGGGAGACTACTTAGCATTTTAGTTTCCGTATATATGGCGAAGTTGCTAGTTATTGAGGCTCCATTTTTACAAAAATTGGTAAACGCAAAATTTACAATTGTAACTACAAGTTTGCAAACACTTGCCACATTTGGTGCTTTGTTTTTGGTTTTATTTTTCTTTCTTTCTAAATACGGTTTTCGCACTACAGCAGAAGGGCGAAACGGGGCCACACTGCTTTTTGGTATACCTTTTTCTATATTGCAGGTGGGATTGTTAATAAACATAGTGCTAGGGTTTATTCCCGCACAAGCGCAAGAAACACTACATCCGCTAATACGGTTCATGTTCGTGCAACCAGGAGCGAATTTTATATGGTTAGTTGCTCCTATTGCTTATTTAATTGTATTTGGCAGGTTTATTTCTCACCGTAGCGACTTGTAGGAAGGTTATGCGTTAGGATATAGGTATTGGGCTTTAGGTTGCTAACACCTTCTTGTTTGGGTGTTTTTATTTTGACCAACGACCAAAAATTCCGGTTGAAATAAGCCGGCCACTATTTTGTTTTAAACAGAGTTCTCCTGACTCAAGTGTCCCTGTCTTTTTTATGGAATCTTCAAGTAAATTTTGTAATGCTATGGCAGAGGAGTTGGTGGCGTAGGCGTTTACCAATAAAAATTTAGCGTTTGTAGATAGTAGCTCTGTGCAGTCTGCTAGAAGTCTTGGAAAATCTTCAGCAAATTTCCATGTGCGCCCACTTGGTGCATGACCAAAGGCTGGAGGGTCCATTAAAATTCCATCGTACTTTGCACCGCGCTTAAGTTCGCGTTTTACGAATTTGGCTGCGTCATCTAAAATCCAACGAATGCTATCGTTTGGCAAGTTATTTGCGATTTGATTTTCTTTTGCCCATGTGATTGCTGGTTTAGAAGCATCTACATGTGTAACAAAGCAACCAAGCTTTGCTAGTAGTATGGTTGCGGCTCCGGTATACCCAAATAAATTTAGTATTTTTAACTGTTCTTTTTGCGCTTTGAATTCTGTATTTTGAACTTGTTCGGTGAGCCACTCCCAATTTGCTGCTTGTTCAGCAAAAATACCTGTGTGTTTAAAAGTAGAAAGTCGCGCCAGTAATTTTATACTCCATTCTCCAGTTTTTGCTTCTCCAGCTTTAAGGGGCAGTGGAAAACGGATTGGCCATGGTTGAGACACGGAAGTTTTAACTTGCCATTTGCTATTGAAAATAGCGTCTGCTTTTTTCCATTCTGCGTCTGCTAGTTGGTGCTCCCATATGGCTTGAGGGTCTGGACGTGCCAATCTATAAGCGCCCCAGCGCTCAAGACGGTAACCGTTACCGCTGTCTAGGAGCTCGAAGTCAGGAAAGTGTTTAAATGTTTCCAAAATCATGGTGTTATTGTAACAGTATGAGCCTTGAAAATAAAGTGGCCATGCTGTACACTATCGTAGTATTTAGTAATTTATTATAATATAATGCATTAGCTTGGTGGCTCCATCCTTCGCAAAGCTATGGCGGGCGAGAGGTGTTTCCACTGAAATTAGGCATGTTATAACTTTATAGTTTTTTCATCATCTTTGGGATGGTAGCTCAGTTGGTAGAGCACCGGCCTTTTAAGCCGAGGGTCGCGGGTTCGATTCCCGCCCATCCCACCATTTATAATAAAAATATTAAACTGGCGCTAGCCAGTTTTTTTGTATGTTATACTGTATATAGTTAAATTTACATCTGATATGAAACAAGAAAATAAATTAGTGAATGCCAATAAGGGATTTACCCTTATTGAATTGTTGGTTGTTATAGCAATTATTGGACTCCTTAGTTCTGTCATTTTAGTTGCTGTTTATAATGCACGTGCCAAGAGCAGAGATGCAAAACGGGTAAGCGATATGACTCGCATGCAACTTGGTTTGGAATTATTTAATAGCGCTAACCGTGGTTATCCTGCAGCAACCGGTAGCGGTTTGCCAGACAATCTTATGCCTACATACATTGCAGGTTTTCCTACAGCGCCAGTTCCAGCAGATGGCAATTGCGATACTCTAACTAATCCAGCAGGCCAACCGGCAAACACCTACTATTATGTTCCCACTGGTACTACAAGCGTAGTAAATGGCTTTACTGTTTATCCTGATTATAAATATTATTTCTGCGTTGGCCAGAAGACTGGCGATGTTACAGCTGGAGTTAGGGCCATTACTCCAAAAGGCGTGGAGTAGTATGGTTAATATAACAATATAACAATATAACATTGACCCCGTTTTTGCGGGGTCTTGTTGTATACTTATGTATATGCTCAAGTAGGCTTCTAAGAAGTCATGTTGTGTAAAGAGACTTTGACTTTGTATGAAACAAATTGTTATTTTAGGTGGCGGAGTGTGTGGCCGCTCGGTAGCAGAAAAATTGAGCGTGCATATAAACCCTAAATCGATTACGCTAGTGAGCGAACATGCATATTATGTTAAGCCTTTTGGGGAGTACTTTGCATTGCAATCCAAAGAAAATAGTTTAGAGCTTTCACATGCAAAACAAGAGTATGCTTTGTCTTATGAGAAGTTTGCAAGTAGGCTAGGTATAAATTTTTTGTTAAGACAAGCTGAGCGTATAGACTTTAGTTCCCGTGTGGTTTTTCTTCGCGGAAAAAGAGTTGGCTTTGACTATTTGGTTAGTTGTTTGGGTAGCGCTAAAGAATCGTTAGGCCCAGCGCAGTATGCAATGCCAATGCACAGCCTAGTCGATGCCCTACGTGTACGCAATAGTGTAGAATTTGCCATAGAACAGAGTTCACGCAGCATTAAGCCACATCCAGTGCGTATTGTAGTCGTAGGAGGAGGTATGCGCGGGGTAGAAACTATTATTGCTCTACGGGAGTTAGTAAAGTTTATTTGTTCTAAAAATGGTTTCTCGCAAGGTTGCGTAGAGCTAGTTTTATTAGAAGCAGAGGGCAGATTGTTGCACACATATACCGCACAGTCCTCCGAAGCTATGGAGCAATATATTTACAGGCTTGGTGTGAATGTGCAGTATTATAGCGAGGTTACGAATGTGTCTGAATCTTGCATTACTTTAAAAGACGGATATACTCTTATGGCGGACGTTGTTATTTGGGCAGCGAGTAGTAGTGGGCAAAAAATTGATGCTGAACCCGATCTTTCTTTAAGTAACTCTGGTCGTTTGTTAGTCAATAAAAAATTTCAAGTTAGGCCATACACTAATGTTTTTTCCATTGGCGACCAAGCTGCTCCGCCGTTTCCACATCGTTTGCATACGGTAGAAAACGCAGAGGCAGAAGCTCAGTATGTTGCAAATATTATTCCAGCTCTTATGCAAAATAAACGCATTATTTCTTACACTCCTTTGCCAAAGCGCTCAGTAACTCCGCTTGCCAGAAATGTTGCCCTCTACATTGGTAGAAATTTTTCCAGCATCGGTATGTTACCAGATTATTATTACCGAGCAAGGCAATGGTTGCGTGCTTTATAAATAATCCCGCCTAAGCGGGATTATTTATTTGGGATTTTTTAGTTGTGGATTTGCGGGCGGTTTTCTTCGTAGTTTTTGGTTTGACCTTAGTACCAGACCCAGAACGGCCGGTACTGGGCTTCGCTTTATTTTCTAGCCATATCTTGTACAGCTCTTGGAGGTGGGTTTCAGACTCGGGTTTTATGTTGGCTATAAACTCACAGTCAGGCCAGCGAGTGCAGGCGAAAAACGGTTTGCCCCGTCCTCGGGATTTTTTTTCTACTATGTCACCGGGTTTGTCTTTACGTGCGTCTGCACTCAAACATGCTGGACACTTAAAACCAGTCTTATTCCAAATTTTAGAAATGCCTTTGCATTTTGGGTAGTCTATGCAACCTAAAAAGTAACCAAAACGCCCCCGTTTAACTTCCATGTCTTTACCACAAATTGGGCATTTTTCTTGTTTGGTTTTTTCGGTTAGTTCAGCAATCTTTGCCGCTTCCTCCGGCAGGGGCATGGTTACCTTTGACTCGGGGTCTGGACAAGCCAGAAACTTGCCCATGCGTCCGAACTTTATAAGCATATTCTCACCGCAATGCGGGCAAGGAGTGGTGGATATTTCTACTTGTTTTTCTACTGTTTTTTCTTTTTCCGTTAAGTGCTTTTTAAAAGGGTCGTAGAATTCGCGAAGCACTTTTACCCATTCCATTTTTCCTTCCGCTATTTGGTCAAATTCTTCTTCAATTTTTGCTGTAAAATTTATATCTACAATTTCCGGAAAGTTCTCCACCAACATGTCGTTTACTAAAAACCCTACTTCTGTTGGTTTATATTTTTTATCTTCTTTCGTTACATATTCTCGTTCTTGAATGGTAGCCAGTGTTGGTGCGTATGTAGAAGGCCTACCTATTCCTGCAGCTTCTAAAGTTTTAATAAGCGTTGCGTCTGTAAAGCGCGCTGGAGGCTCGGTAAAGTGTTGCAAAGGAAGTAGCTCATGTAACTTAAGTTTTTCTTCAAGAGATAATTCAGGTAGCACACCCTCAATTTCGTCCTCTGCTTTTTCATCTGTTCCTTCTGTGTAGGCACGAATAAAACCGTCAAATTTTATAACTTGTCCATTTGCCCTAAAAGTGTAGTGTTTTGCCAATACATCAACTGCGGTTTGGTCAAATATTGCTTGTTGCATTTGTGAGGCAATGGTTCGTTTCCAAATAAGGTCATACAATCTACTATGCCCTTTGTCTGCACTGCCGGCCTTGAAATCTTGAGGTAGTTTAGATAGGTCTGTTGGGCGAATCGCTTCATGTGCTTCTTGTGCCCCTTTGCTTTTGTTTGTGTAATAGCGTGGCGCTTCTAAACCGTACTGTGCGCCGAATTCAGACTTTATTACAACCTGTGCTTGCGCCAGCGCGCTAGCAGCCAAATTCAAACTGTCGGTACGCATGTAGGTTATGTGTCCATGCTCGTAGAGCTGTTGGGCTATGACCATGGTTTGCTTAGCAGAGAAGCCTAGTTTGCGCGCTGCTTCTTGCTGTAATGTAGATGTAGTAAATGGGGCGGCAGGGTTTCGTTTAACTTCCTTTTTTTGTATATCTTTTATTATATAATTTGCACCATTTAAGTCTTGGACAATTTTGTCTGCACTTACTTGCGTGTTTATGTCCATCTTCCCAACATTCTTGTCGTTTATTTTTTGTAGTTTAGCGACAAAAATTTGCTCGCCTTCTAACTTAGACAATTTTGCTTCTATGCTCCAATATTCTTCGCTTTTAAAGGCTTGGATTTCTCGCTCGCGTTCTACTACTAAGCGAACTGCCACACTTTGCACGCGACCGGCAGAAAGTCCGTATCTTATTTTTCTCCATAAAAAAGGTGAGAGTTCATAGCCAACTAACCTATCTAACACCCTGCGTGCTTGTTGGGCGTCGACAAGGTTTTGGTCTATGCTACGTGGATGTGCCAAGGCTTCCTCAATGGCGGATTGAGTAATTTCATGAAAGACAATGCGTTTGACTCGAGTTTTGTCTACTTTAACTTCATCGGTTTTGGAGTCTTCCGGCGAAGATTTCTTTTTGGGTTTGCTTTCATCAAGCCCTAAGGCCTGCGCAAGATGCCAAGCAATGGCTTCTCCTTCTCGGTCTTCGTCGGGTGCAAGTATAATTTCCGGTGCATGTTTTGCGAGTGCTTTTAGTTTGGCCACTGTTTCTTCTGCTTTAGGCGGAATTATGTATGTGGGTTCAAAGTTGTGATCTACGTCTATAGAAATTTTGCTCTTTGGTAAGTCGCGTACATGTCCAAAAGAGGCCTCAACGTCGTATGCGCCTTTGAGAAATTTGGTAATAGTTTTAGCTTTGGTTGGGGACTCTACTATTATTAGTGGTTTGGACATAAAAGATGTAGTCAGTAGTCAGAATATAGTACTCAGTAAATGCAGATACAGACAACTGAGTACTAACAACAGACTACTTGTTTAGTTACAATGGCAATTTTAACCATGAAGTGTATTAGTTGTCAAATTTGTGCTGTGCATATATTCTACTCTAAAGCTTAAGGAGGGCTGAAGTATGCCAGTTAAACTGTCACACGACGACTTTGTGTTGGTGAGCGAGCTTACACACTGCGCCCACTGTAATAAGCCTGTAAAGCATGGCCAAGTGGGCTCGTGGTGTCGGTGTTGTGGTAAGTTCATCCATTTTCGTTCGTGTCGCAATCGTAAAGGGGCTCAACTTAAATGTAAATCTATTGACATTTGGCTTACAGATGACCTTCATAGAAGGTAATAAACACAGTTTTTTTGTCTCTTAGAAGTTTTATGTTAGCCTTGTCAAAGGCGCTTTGCATGTGTACTCTATGTAAAGCTCGCATGTGCAGTATACGGATGCATGAAAGACGTACTTTCGGAGGAACTTATGATGAAACAGGCTTTGCAAGCAGTGCCTTTTGTAAACTGCGAAGATGATTGCACGGCGGACCACTGCGCGTTTTGCAAGGGCACTGGCCGCCAAGTGGGCTGTAGGACTAAGGCCGATATCGGGCCTTGTCCACACTGTCCGGAAACGCCGGGCAAGTGTCCTTTCCGAAGTTACAGCTATCTTTTTAGTTGGTTTTTAATCTTCCATATCGTTTTAAACCAACTGCAACAGCGGCCGGAGGAGGGCCATAACTATGGGTGAGAAACTTATCTGTGGTGAATGTGACCAAGACATTACACCTGAGCAAGAAGTGCGCTCGGTCTTGTGTTGGTGTAATGGCGAGGAGCACCAAGTGCATGACACGTGCATTAACGTGCATTTGGGCTCGAACTAGCGATTAGACAAGGAGGATTGGCGCATGAAACCTTTACCAAAACATTGTTACCCGAGGAGTTTTGCTTTGTACTGTCCACGTTGTTATAACCGCGACGAGCCGGACAAGCGCGGGCGCGATGTGGTGCATTACTACCTGCGAGAGGTGGGCGAACATGCGAGGTACGAAAGACCTACGCATATTTGCGCAAAGGTAGTTGATCAGTCAGCGACGCCTTTAGTCGTGACTATGATTATGACCTTGACCACACAGATTTAGTTAGCGGGTTGGTGAGTAAATGGTGGCCTTGAGGCGACCGAGGCGTGGGCGAACTGCTGAGTTCTGTCCACGCTATTTTTTTATACCCAGTGTTGCGCAACAGTTATCTTGTATAAATATAGGAATTTCTTCTATGTTTTTTATTTCGGTATTTGGTTTAGTTCCTGCTGGTTGTAAGTCAGATAGGGTTGCAGCATTGTTAGGTGTTGAGGTGGATGAATTTAAATTATTTGAGCTAAGCTTTGAAAGAGTAATTTTTAGTGCTAAACCTTTTTTTGTTTGTTCACTCCAGTTTTGGTCGAAAATAAAATTTCCTAAAGAGTAGTATATAGTTTTCCCTTTGTATACTTCTTTATTTTGTACCCAGTGAGGGTGCGCACCTATAACTATGTCCGCGCCAGCGTCTATGGCAGCATGGGCGAATTTGATTTGGGCTTCATTGGCTGTGGCGGTGTATTCGGTGCCTGCGTGCATAGTCACGACTAAGAAGTCGATTGTAGATTTCAGATTGTTGATTGCAGATTTTAAATGTTCAACATCTTCAATTCTCGCAACGTAATCGTTTTTAGTTTTTCCGCCGTCGTTTACAGAAGAGTAGGAGGCTCCTATAAATCCTATTTTAATTCCATTTTTTTCTATAATTGCCGGCTTCCATGCTTCGTCTAAATTTTTTCCCGTTCCCATGTGGAGTAAACCGTTTTCATTAAGTATTTTGGATGTAGTGTCTACACCGTCTGTCGCTTGGTCTAGTGCGTGATTGTTTGCCAAGTTAAGCACTGCAAAATTATAATCTTTAAGCCCTGCTACATTGGTTTTGGGAGCGTTAAAAACTAAAGTGTTTTTAGCTGTAAAAATATCTGTTTTAGAAAATGGTGTTTCTAAATTGCCAAAGTTAAAGTCGGTGGAGCGAAGTAGTTCATCTAGTCTACGAAAGGGGTAGAGAACATCGTTTTTTGCTTTTATAGTTGCAGCAATGTTGCGAGAAAGAGAAATATCACCAACTGCTAAAAAAGTTACAGTTTGTTCTTGTGTTTCTACGAGTTGTGGTTTTAAGTTGTGTGATTCGGCTAAAAAGTCGCTCAAAGTTTTGGCGCTGGAGTCGGCTTTGTAGTGGGGGATAGACTCTTTGTTGGTAAGACGGAGTACGCCAAGTGTAACAAGAGTAATAACAATAATAACTATGGGTAACAATTTTGAGATTTTAGGAAGCATAGTAGCTGAGATTAGTAGGGACTTATAGAGACTGCAGGAGTTTGGTCGTTAGGCCGTGGATTTTTTAATTTATGTAAACATTTATAAACTTTAGTGCACGCGCGCATATTGTTGGCCGCCAAGGTTTTTAATTCGGCCTTTCATTTCTAAAAAAGTAAGGGCGGTGGTTACAGTAGCTGCGTCTAGTTTCGCGCTGTTGATAATTTCGTCTATTATTAGAGGTTCTGTTTTGAGTATAGCAAGAATTGTTTCCTCTTGTGGAGTAATATCGCTTGCAAATGTTATCTCAGATTTTGTGGGTATAATGTTTAAGTCGTTTAATATGTCGCTACTTTCTGTTACTAGTTGCGCACCCATTTTAATTAAATTATTTGGCCCGCGAGACTCACTAGCGTAAATTGGCCCTGGGACTGCGAAGAGTCTTCTGTTTTGGTCTAGCGCATATTTTGCGGTAATGAGAGAGCCACTTTTGAGGTCGCACTCAACAATTAGCGTTCCCATAGAAAGACCGGAAATAATACGATCACGTGCTACAAAGTTTTGTTTAAAGCTTGGAGTTTTGGGTGGGTATTCGCTTATTATGCACCCGCCTGTATTTATTATTTCATGGGCAAAAAGTACGTGCGGTTTTGGATAGAGCGTTGCGTCGTCTATGCCACCGCCCAGTACTGCAACCGTGGGTTTGTTTTTGTCTACTGCTTGTTTGTGCGCGAGACTGTCCACGCCATATGCAAGCCCCGAGACTATTGTTACTCCTGCGTCAACAAGTGGTGCTACTAACTGCGGAACAACGCTTCTGCCGTAGGTGGTAATTTTTCTTGTGCCCACCACGGAAAACATAAGAGAATCATGTGAGGGTAGCGTTCCGCGCCAGTACAAGATTGCTGGCGGGGTGGGTATTTCTTGCAAGAGATTTGGGTACTTCGGATTGTCAAAGGCAATAATCTTTATACTTAGCTGGTCTAGTTTTAGTTTTTCTTCTTCAATATTTATATTATTTTTAAATTCAAAAAATGCTCTTAAGTTATCTGGCGTAAGAGCTAAGGGGGCTAGGTCTTGTGGGTTTGCATGCCAAGCTTGCTCAAAACTTTCGAACATATTTCCGAGTAAGCCTAGGCGTTTTGGTCCAAGGCTTGGGAAAAGGTTCAAGCAGTGCAAATAATAGATATCTTCCATGCAGGGAATATAGCATGTATTATTAGTGTCTGAAACTTTAAAAACATTGGGTTATTTTTATAACTTGACAATTTGGCTATAAAGGTGTATAATAATATAAATATAACTTAACTATTGACGGGGACTTCTCCTTACGTCTATAGTAAACAATAGATTAATTTGCGTTTAGTATCCTGCCTGTAAGTGCGAATACAGAAGTCATCCCTCCTATCTTCTGTTACTAGCAGCGAGTAAAGGTCTGTAGGCGTTTGTCTGCAATCTTTCACTTACAGGTGGGGTAGTAAGCGCAAACAAACTCTTCCGGCGAGAAGAGTTTTTTAAATGTCTAATTTCCAATATCTAAAATTAATTACAGAAGAGATTGATAGAGATTATTGGAGACTAAGAGATTGGCTTCTGGAAATAATTAGTTTTAAATAATCTCTATAACAGTTTCCTAGTCTTAAGTTTTTTAATATTTTTAACCGGCGATAAATTCTTCAATAGTTTTTTTAACCTCCGGAAGAACTGTGTTTTGTAAAGTGGTCAACTCTTCCGAATTAAACGGACTTAAGACGTATTCTTCTGTTGGGCTCTCTAGACGAGACTTACGAGACTCTGCGCCTATGCGAATGCGGTGGAACTTTTGTGTACCAAGTTGTTCTACAATATTTTTTACACCGTTATGGCCGGCTGGTCTTGAGTCAAAGGCTAGTTTCCAGTAGCCGAATTTTAAATCTATTTCGTCATGTATTACTAGTAGATCTGTTTCCACATTTATTTTATAAAAGCTTACAATTTCTTGTACTGCCTCACCAGAGTTGTTCATGTAGGTTTGCGGTTTAACAAAAAATGTTTTAATGGGTCCAGATTCATGGTCGCGAGCTGCAAAGTGTACTTCGCAAACCTGACCTTTAAACTTGGATGTACAGGCAATAGTCTCTAAGTCTTTTAAAACAAAATCCACAGCCATAAAACCTGCGTTGTGTCGTGTGTGTTCGTATTTTTGCCCTGGGTTGCCTAAACCTACAATGAGTTTCATGTGTACATTATAACACGCAACATATTAGTCGCTCCTATTAAACACCTAGTAAGGTAGGCGTATTTGCAAATACTATTTTGCGTATGTACAATTTATGTAATTGTTGCGTTTTTGCAGTAGCGTGCTGTAGATTTTGCGACAAGTAAAGGAGAGGCATATGACTCAGAGGTGCGAACGATTCTGTACTGCGGAGAAGTGCGTGTACTGTTCTGGGACAGGGAAAATTCCGCGCAATCCAAGGATTGGACTAATCGGTGGAGATTGTCGTCATTGCGAGGGGGGTGGACGGTGTCTCTACAAGCAGCCCGAGAAAAAGCCGGTGGCACAAGTTAGCAGAACTGACCTGAGGTCAAGGTTATTTCTTTGATAAAACTCGCTCTTCGCAAAAACTACTGGCTCGGGTGGAATCCCGAGCCAGTTTATTTTCCTAGTCAAATGTATGAGCTATGTTTTTTTGAGCAGTTTAACTAAATGGACTTTTATGGGCGTACCCCAAAAATTAAGTTCTTTTATAATGGCGTTTTCTACAGATTTGCGAAAATTCTCTTGAATGGCAGGAGTATGGTTTACCAACAGCTCGAAAGTCGGCGGGTTGGTTGCGGTTTGGGTT
>JAHFJH010000036.1 GCA_023245995.1 Candidatus Doudnabacteria bacterium
ACCTCGTATAGCAAACCCTTTTCCGCCTGAGTTAGCAATAAGAGTTAAAATTAAAGCTGCTGAAACCAAAATACCGCCAAATATAACTATAAAGACGGTTTTTGGCCCTGCGAACGTCAAAAGTCGCTCAGCGAGCGTTTTCTTGGCAACAGGAACTTCCGTACTTTCTTTGGGATACGGGCCCGAGTTTTGAAATTGCATTTTTGTTTTTGTATTTCACCAATAACGCAAAAGTTGCTTACAGGAGAACAAAAGATCTCAAGTTTGCGAAACAACTAGCTAAAAAATAGAGTTGTTGCAAAATTAAACAAACTTTACGTAACTGTTGAAATAATTTAATTGTTTTTTATTTTTGTTTCAAGTCCGCAGGTTTTTTTGCGAACCACAAACTTTTATATATTCATTATAGCAAGAATTTTACATCATGTCAAAGGTTTAGATGTAAAAAGATAAATATCCAAATAAATATTAGGTTAAATTACAAAAAAACAACATAACTATGTTGTTCCTTTGTAAGTAAACTTTAAATAAATGTACTAACAAATTTTATTTAGCTGTCTCTGCAACACTCTCGTTTGCAACTTCTGCGACTGGAGCCTCAGTTACTGGTTCGACAACTGCTTCAGGAGTGCTTGTTCCTGCATCTGGAGCACTTGCTGCTGGTGTAGCTGCTTCTGGAGCCACTGCCGGCTTCTTTGGTACAGAAAAAGACTTCTTTTTCGTTCCTGTAAGCAAATTTTTTGCTATAAGGAGGTTGTGTACGCTTGGTGAGGTGTCAATATTCTGCGAGAGCCAATGTTGCAAACGGTCTTGGTTCTTAATAACCAACTCCTTTGTTCTAGGGTTGTAATTACCCAAAATTTCGGTAAATTTCTTCTGAGCTGCCGCTGTTTTAGGAGCAACCACAACACGAAATTCCGCTCTATTTGCCTTACCAGTACGTTGAAAACGAATAGTTAACATAGGTTATATCTAAGATCAATACTTGCTTATTCTAGACAGTTTTAATGCTTTAGTCAAGCGGTAGCAAAGCTTGAGACTATATAGAAACTGGCTAAAATTAATAGAGACTTATTGTTTGTGCAACAATAAGTCTCTATTAGCCACGTAATACCTAAGAATCTTATTAACTACTTGGCAAACGCAGTGGCTTGGTCGAACTTTATGCTCAAAATTTTAGACACGCTATCGTCACCCATAGTTACACCATACAACATCTTACTTTGCGCCATGGTTTCTCGGTTGTGGGTTATAGTCACAAACTGAGTTTGATGAGCGAGCGTTGCTAGAATCTGTCCAAAACGAATAGTATTTGCTTCGTCTAAAGCTGCATCTACCTCGTCTAAAACTACAAAGGGGGAAGGAAAACAGGCCAACAAACTACACAAAAGGGCAATAGAAGTTAAGGCCCTCTCGCCTCCAGAAAGAGCTTGTATATTTGCCAATTTCTTACCTGGTGGCGTGGCTTTCATGTCTACGCCTACTATATTAGTAGAGCCAGACTCATACCGCCGGACTAATTTTTCTTCCGGACGCAACTGCTCTGTTTCTACTTTTTCTTCTGACTCTTCTAGTTGCTCTGATAACTTTTCTTCCTGTGCTTTAACTAAAGATAACTGTGCTCTCCCGCCGTTAAATAATACTCTGAAATAATTTTCAAATCTTTCGTTAATTTTATAAAACGCCTCATTAAAGCGGGTTTTTATGTGTTCATCTAGCTCGTCCATAACTTGTTTTAAGTCATCCATACTGCGACGTAAATCTGCGATTTGCTCAGAAAGTCTGGTAAAACGCTCCTCTGTTTCCCTATACTCTTGCATGGTCATTTCGTCTACCCCACCAATAAGCTCAAGCTGGTGACGCAACTTAGAAATTTTATCTTCTAAATCTGCTGTAGTTGAGGGCACTGCCGTGCGCATAATTTCACCACCAACTTCTTCGCCAAAAACTTGCTTTATTTCAGCGATAATTCCTTCTGCTTGCGTGTCAAACTTTGCTTTTTCGACACTAACCGCAACTTCTGCGTCACGCAATTTATTTATTTCGTCTTGCATAACTCGCATACGACGTTCGGCATCTGTTAGTGACTGTCTGCGTTTTGCATCTTCTGCGTCGAAGTTGGCCAAACGTTCTTCTTGTATGCGCAACTGCACCTGCAAAGAGGAAATCTTTTCTTCTGTACTACTAAATTCTGCGTTTAATTGCTCTATAAACCCGTCCAAACCACCGCTGGTCGCTTTTTGCAACTCAAGGCGCACGTTTAAATGCTCCTGCAACAACTCCTGTTGCATAGCAGCCAATAATTTAACACTAGTCTCTGCACTTGCACGACGACCAGATAAAACCGAAAATTCCTGCTCCAACTTTGATTTTGCTAAATAAAGCTGTTGCATTTGTTCTTGTCTTGGGACTTCATCTGCTTCTTTAGGGGCTAAAAGGCGCGAAGCGTGTTGTTTTAAAGCAGAATACGCATTTTTAAACTCAGCGGTAAACTCTTGCACTTGTAATACATCCAAAGCCGACTCTATACGCACAATATATGAGTCTACTGCTTCTTCCAGCTTAGTGTAAGCGCGTTCTAGCTCCTCTGCTTGTATTGGGTCTTTATGAGTTAATACATGTGTAAATTCGGCAAATTGTTTTTCAAGGCTTGCTCGTTGTTCTGTTAAAACTCGCATTTGTTCTTGAGCTTCGGTTAGTTCCTTGTCCGCTACATCTTGCTGATTGCTTAAGGTTGCTAACTTTAGCTCCAATTGATGCGTCTGCAGCTGCAAGGATCGAGGGTCGCCGGCTGCGCCAGTTTGGCTACTGGCCATTTTTCCTTGCAAAATACTCCGCTGTTCTAACAATTTATTTTTCTGTTCTTGCAGAGTCACCATGTCGCGACGTAGCGAAGCAACTTCTGTTGCCTCTTTACTACCCCCCGCTGTGTCCTCTTCAATCATAGACTGAAGAGATACCAATTGTGTTTCTAAAACCTGACGCTGACTTACAAGGACTGCAACCCGAGACGAAACTTCGTTTATATGTTTAGACAGTTCAAAAAAAGCACCCCCCAAGCGTTCACGTAATAAAACTTTAAGCTCAAGCTCTAACCCTTCGCGTGACTCTTGTCGTTTAGCTTGCCTGCGCAAACTTTTAAGACGTGGCTCTAACTCTGCCACAACGTCTTCGGCACGCATTAAATTTTGAGCAGTCACATCTAACCGTTTTAAAGTTTTTTCTCTCCTTACCTGATAAGTTTTTACTCCACTGGCTTCATCTAGCAAACCTTTAATCTCTGTAGGTCCTGCCAAAATAAGCTGGTCTATAGTACCCTGCCCAATAACTGTGTAACGAGAAGTTCCAATGTTACTTTTTAACACCAAATCTACTATATCGAGTAAGCGAACCTTGTTGCCGTTTATTAAATACTCACTCTCGCCACTGCGGTCCACCCTACGGCCTATACTCACTTCTGCTGCATCTATATGAATGCGCCTATCACTGTTGTCAAAAGTGGCGAAGACTTCTGCAAAACCCCCTTTTGCTCTTTTGTCACTACCAGCAAATATAACATCATCGCTTTTTTTGCCACGCAATTGCTTTGCGGATTGCTCACCCAAAACCCAGCGCAAACTATCGGCGACGTTGCTCTTTCCACTACCATTCGGACCCACTATGGCGGTTATACCTGGCTCAAAGTCCAATTGAGCTTTTTGCGCAAAGGACTTAAAACCGTGTATGTCTAGTCTCTTAAGATGCATTTATTCAAAAACAATTATATTTATGTTTCGTAAAAGGAAAATTAATAAATTGCCTGCGTAAATTTAAAATATGCAAGCAAATTACTGTTTTTAACTCATAACTCCCATATTTTGAAGTGCATTTTCTGCAGCAGCAATTTCTGCCTCTTGTTTGGAAGGCCCACTCCCTCGTCCCGCCTCCTGTGACTGCACATACGCTGCAACAACAAATACCTTATTATGGTCTGGCCCAGTCTCAGAAACAACACCATAAGTTGGAGTCACCCCACGCTTCTCCTGAATAATTTCTTGTAATCGGCTTTTTGGGTCTACATACTGCCCTGTACTAATTATATTCGGCAATTCAACCAACACTTCGCGGGCAATAAAATCTGCCGCAACTGCAAAGCCCCTGTCTATGTAAATAGCCCCAATAACTGCCTCAATTGCGTTAGCTAAAATTACTTGCCGCGCGCGACCCGTGTCCTTTGCTTCTCCTCTGGACATTTGTAAAAATTGTTCCAACCCTAAACGGTTGGCAATTTCTGATAACATTTTATAGTTCACCAAAGCTGAACGAAAATTAGTTAGCTCGCCTTCCGAATATGGATAGGTTGTGTACAAATGTTCTGTAGCTGCCAACTCTAAAACTGCATCGCCTAAAAATTCCAAACGCTCATTATGGGGCAGAGGAAAACTTCGATGTTCGTTCAAGTAGGACCTGTGTGTACAAGCAGAAATGTATAAATCTAAATTTTTTATTTCTATGCCGAGTAATTTCTCGGCTGCTTCTTTAGTTATCATAATCGCGACTCGCGTGGCGAATCGAAACGTCAAATCGAACTTCGTAGCCTACAAGACTAAAATGCGGTTTGGCTCTTCGATGTATCAAAAATTAATAATTAAGACTTAATAACCTGCTCATATAGTATACCAGTTACATACAAAGTTCGCCCCTACATCTATGGTGGGCCCGAGAGGAATCGAACCTCTGACCCTTTCTACGTCAAAGAAATGCTCTACCCCTGAGCTACGAGCCCAACAGGGATGTAAGGGCGAACCGAACGATATGACTAATTGTAAACAATGCTTGCTACTAAACGCAACATTCAATATAGACTTAAGAAACAGAATCTGTACTTTGATTTACAGCTTCACTAACCTCTTCTACCACTATAGGCTCGGGCGTGGGTACGTGCATAGCTGGTTGCTGTTTGCCTGCGGGAATGATGTCTTTTACTATTTCGTAAAACTGTTCTTGTTCCAAAGTTTCATCCTGCACAAGACGCTTTGCAATGGTGTCTAAGTGCGTTCTGTGTTCTGTTAGCACTTTAGTTGCCCGTTCTAACTGTTCGCGCATTATGCGACTTACTTCTGCATCTATTTGCGCAGCGACAGCTTCACTATAGTTTTTATGCTCGCCTAGCTCACGTCCCAAAAATACTGCTTCGTGTGGCTCTGCGTAAGTTACGGGACCAAGTGCTGTACTCATTCCATATGCAGTTACTAATTTTCTAGCCATGGTGTTTGCGACTTTTAAGTCATTTGAAGCACCCGTAGTTAACTCGCCAAAAACATATTGTTCCGCAGCATAGCCTCCAAGAAGAGCGGCAATTTCATCTAAGAAACTGGTTCTAGTCTGCATGTGTTTTTCCTCGGTCGGCAACTTCATGGTGTAACCTGCAGCGCGACCACGGGACAGCACAGTAACTTTATGTACCGGATCTGCCTCTAATAAGACAGCGCCAATAAGTGCGTGCCCGCCTTCGTGGTAGGCAGTAACTTCTTTTTCTTTAGGAGACAATATATAACTTGCACGCTTAGGACCAAGCATGACCTTTTCTATAGCCTCACGCAAGACGCTCATATTTATTTCTGTTTTATCGGCACGTGCTGCGAGAATTGCACCTTCATTCAAAAGATTTGCTAAGTCGGCCCCGCTAAAACCTGGAGTCCTCTCGGCAATATTGCGCAAATTAACATCCTTAGTTAATGGCTTGTTTTGGCTGTGCACCTTTAAAATTTCTTCACGGTCTTTTATGTCTGGCAAATCTAAAACTACCTGCCGGTCGAACCTACCTGGGCGAAGCAGGGCTGGGTCAAGAACGTCTGGACGGTTAGTTGCAGCAATAACAATAACGTTCGTGTCTGTTTCAAAACCATCCATTTCCACTAATATTTGATTGAGTGTTTGTTCACGTTCGTCGTGTCCTCCACCAAGGCCTGTTCCACGCTGACGTCCAACTGCATCTATTTCGTCTATAAATACAATGCATGGAGAGTTACGTTTGGCTTTGCGAAATAGGTCGCGAACACGACTTGCCCCAACACCCACAAACATTTCCACAAACTCACTACCAGAAATATGAAAAAACGGGACGTTTGCTTCACCTGCTACTGCGCGTGCAAGTAAAGTTTTACCCACGCCAGGACTACCAAGCAACAAAACACCTTTAGGAATTTTCGCGCCAAGTTGTAAAAATTTTTGTGGAAAACGCAAAAACTCAACAACCTCTTTCAACTCTTCTTTTGCTTCCTTGGCCCCTGCTACGTCTGAAAAACGAACCTTATTCTTTCGTTCATCCGAGAGCTTCACACTGCTTTGGCCAAAACTAAGCGCACGGTTATTGGTTCCTTGCACCTGTCGCATGAGAAAATAAATGAAAAAAGAAATAAGCAAAAACGGCAACAAAATAGGAAGTACATTAGAAAGTAATGCGCTACCCCACCCAGGAACTTTATAATCTATTTTCAAACCCCGAATTACGTCAGCAGACACACCACTGTCTTTAAGCAAGGTAATGAACTCTGAATTCTTACCTAAATTAGCCGAAAGCTGAGTACTACCATCTTTTACTTTTGCAATTACTTTATCACCATCCACTGCCACTGACTCAAGTTTTCCTCCATTGGCCAAATTAACTATTTCGGTAATAGATACCGATTTAGTTTTAGTGTCTCCGGAAAGTGCATTTATGCCGGCTATAATAAGCAAAAATACTACTAAAGTTAATATTATATTTCGAATAATTTTCCACATAAGATAATTCTGAATTATGAAGAGTGAAGTATAAATAAAGAAAACGGAAGTCCGATTTAAATACTACAATGCATTCGCAGTAAAAAATTCCTAATTCTGTATTCTTAATTCCATTTTTAATGGTGCCGGGAACAGGAATTGAACCTGCACGGGATTTCTCCCACCAGCTCCTAAGGCTGGCGCGTCTGCCAATTTCGCCACCCCGGCGCAAGTTTGTCTATATATACTACTGAAGTTATAGACAAATATTTCTCTTAGTTACGAGAGAATACGCATATCATAGCCATAACAACACGAGTATTGGTATTTTAACAGGTCTGAGAGATTAGTCCAAGTCTTAAAAAAACACCCAAACCACGTTTGGATGCCCTATAAAAGGTTGTCTTAGAAAAGCCTGCCTTGGGTTATAGTGTTTGTTAACACGCTTACTATCATGTAAGCGAGTAATACTGCAACAAGACCAACAACTGCATAGGTAATTGTTTTACGTCCAGCCTTTGCCTGATCTTCACTGCCTCTTGAAGTTACATATTGGTACCCACCAATTATGATGAACAAAACAGCAACAATACCGCCCAAAGTAAGCAATATATCTAAAATAGTTTTAAGAAGCGCGCCAATGCTGGTGCTGGCGGCAATGCTACCAGCTGCAGGCTTAAAAGGGCTTGGCGGGACACAAAGTCCTGAGCCACCTGGGTCTGCGACCAAACCTTGCGCAGCGCAGCCAAGCGTACTTGTGCCAGCAGGCGGTGGTGTTGGAGTTGGAGTGCCACCAACTGGGGTGGGGGTTGGAGTGCCACCCACAGGAGTAGGAGTTGGGGTTGGCCCAGAGCCACCATTACAAGCAGCTGAATTTGGGTCATCACACAAAATGTCCGCTTCTATGCTGTTGGTTAAACCACCAGCATAGTTAACCGCGACCACAACAGAAACTGTATTGCCTGCTGCTAAGTTAGCGGGCATGCTGCCAATTAGCTCTGTGGAATCTGTACCTATGGCAGTAACGTGTATGCCCTTTACGACTATAGTGTCGTTACTTGGGTCAAAACTTTGACCGGTTACCATTATATATGGCCTGTCTACAACCACACCTTCAATACAATCACTTGCAAGCTCATGCTCATATACATTACAACTAAAGACTGCGTTTAAATGTGCGGTACCATTTATCGCAAAAACGGAGTGAGTAAATTTACCGCTAGAAAATATTGCAAAAACAAATACCAGTAAACTTAAAAATAGATAATTTTTTGCCCACGCAAGCTTATTCATAATATTTTGCTAGATACTAAATTATACTCGAACCGTACTAGACCAACCTTTAGTTGTTGTCGTAGGTTCTCCAACGGTAGTGCTAATAATATTTACAATAACATAGGCCAAAAGCACTATTACTAAACCAATAATTGCATAAGTAATAGTTCTGCGCCCACGTTTTACTTGGTCTTCGTTGCCAGCAGAAGTAACATATAAAAACCCGCCTATAATGAGCGCAAGCACTGCAACACCTAGAAGCAAGAAAATCAAAATTCGAATAATAGCAAGAATTATGTCTCCAATTGTTTGGGACTTAGCAATTTCACTTTGTCCTTGAAATTTATTTTTAATTTGATTGAGACCCGTTTGTACTGCCCCACCTGCAGCAGGATCACTGGGCGGAGTTGGGGTAGGAGTACCACCTACCGGTGTGGGTGTAGGGGTACCACCAACAGGAGTTGGGGTAGGCGTTGGTGTGGCAGCTGTTACTGTTATACCCGGCGTATAAACAACATCCGTAAAAGATCCTATTACCTTTAAACCGTAATGTCCGTTATAACCCAAATCTGTTGGTACTCCAGCGCTTAAAATATTACCACCTGCAACACCAGTGTCAAAATAAGTAGTGTCGAAAACAATTTTTGCGCCACTTAACTCTGCAGCGCTTAAACCAGTGACAGTAACAAAAACAACTTGGCCAGGCTTAACTTCTCCTGCCGTACATGCTGTGTGGTCTGCGTTACACCCTTCTACATTTGTAATATTCGGCACACCGTTTATGGCCTGAGCTCCACTAAACGCGAAACTAAAAATAAAAACCGCGACAAATAGGGTAAACAATACCGCTATTCTTCGGGGCAAATATGTAAAAGTAAATTTGGAAAACAAATGCATAAATATAAAGTTCAGCCGCACTGCGCAAAACACATTCTTATACCAAAACATATGCGTGTTACTAACACTATTATGTTGGTGACATGCACCATCATCAACAATAACAAAGGTAGAAGTTGATTTGGTGTAAAAATGAAATCTTTACGCAGTGCGGACAAAACAAAA
>JAHFJH010000037.1 GCA_023245995.1 Candidatus Doudnabacteria bacterium
AAAAGCAGACATACAGTATGCCTGCGGTTTTGAAGTTGTTATTCAACATGCGGATTCACTAAGGAGCCAGTATTGCCATTTAGCCTCACTACCATTAGTACATCTTGGAGACTTTGTTACCGGTGGACAAATTATTGGCTACCAAGGCGCAACTGGCTGGGCAACCGGTAAGCATCTGCACTTTGCTTTATGGAGAAGCGGGCAACCAATAGACCCAAGCTACGCATTTACGCAGACAAGTTTGAGTAATTGGGGGGAGTAGTAATATGTAAATGCTCCAAGTACGCTTAACGAACATGGTATTCAGAAAATTTGGACAATAAAGCCGTAATTAACACGCACGTAGTGTCGAATCGTAGACAAAACTTTGACCGAAATGTTTACCATTTTAGGCGTCCGATGTGCAAACATCGAGTGCGCCTTTATTTTTTCCCACAAAATGTATCTCTAATCAACCAATTGGTCAAAATTTGAAAAATTGACAGAGAGAGAGTTCTACTAGCATATCTGTAGGTTGAGCGTTTCAAATGAGCACCCCTGGTGCAAAATGCTGAACCCCAAAACCAACACCACCTACCGTAGGCGGTGTATTTGTTTGGAGGAAAAGCTATGCTGATTCTTATTTTGGAAAACCAAAGAAGCTATGCAGAAACTGTCAAAGAGTATCTTGAGACGTGTGGTCATACCATTGTGTTCGTCAACACGACAAACATGTCCGTAGACAATGCTCTTGCAGAAGCTGCCAAACACCAACCAAACCGCGTACTCGTCGATTGTCGCTGGAACGACACCGACAGTCACGACCGACGCGGCGTATCGTTCGTTCGGCGCTGGAGAGGTAAAGCAGTGCTGATGTCCGGCGACACGGTTGAGGGCTACGATGGCCCGTTTGTTTCCAAAAGGGCTGGCCTTGCTGCTATTGAAAAGGCTCTCCAGTGAAAGCCGACAGCTTTTGTCACTCCAGTAGGGACAAGATTCGAGCAATCTTGTCCCTATTTTTTTATATCCAGAGTTTTATTTCGCTATTAGTAGGCGATAATAAAAGCGGACGTTTCCTGTACGCAGGGCGTCCGCTTTTTCGAAGATTAGTTTTGGCTGTCTTATGCGTTGAGTACTCTTGCGATGGTTGAGAGTAGCTCGTCCTTGTTCAGTGGGGACTTAGTAACAAACGGAACGCCCTTTGCTGGGTCAGTCGAGAGTACGACAGTCTTCTTTCCTGCCGCCTGCAACTCTTTTGCCCAGTTTCGCCCGTCGTCGCTAGCATCAATGCTTCCGTCACATAGCACAAGGGCTATTTCGTTTTGGTGACGGGCGTAGTGCGCCTTTGCCTGCATCATTGCATTAAAGAGCACTGGTTCGTATCCGGCATTTTTTAGGATACGTTCGATTATAGACAGCCATTGTTCTCTGTCCTCAACGTAGAGAATTTTTTGCTTAGCCATATTATTATCCCTCCGGTCTGTTCGGCTTTTGTTGAAATATAAAAGCCGCGATTCAGTTTTTGTTTGAATCGCGGCTCATTTTCTTGCGACAAAATGAACTATATATATATATATATATCAATTACTTGTCAATTTTTACCTATAATGACACTTTTGCCATAGATCTATTTGTATTCGACTAAGAATGTACCATATTTAAGGTATGTTTTAGGTTTTACTTGACTATATAACCGGAAATATGTATAATATACGAGTTAAATCAAGACAAAAGTAGTGTGCAAGAGTATTCTTGCTTAGTATTTTTGTCTTGTTTTTCGTTTTCGGCAATTGTCTTGGCGTCTGAAGCTAAGACAATTGTAAATGTACACTGCAGAAAAAATTGGAGGAACTTTATGAGTAAGATTGGTAAGAACCTCGGAAGTGTCACGTTGGGTAAGTATCCCAACGCCGATGCTTACCGGCAGCCGTTGGAAAAAGCGGGCTGCCGCATCAGCCGGTGGGCGGCCGACATTCTCGGCAAAATGTCGGTTCAACGTTCGAAAACCCAACTCGAGTTGGTTGCGGTCACGAATGCTGAGTTGGGCCGTCCGAAGGGCTGCACGTATGCCGAGACGTGCAAGTTGGCTGAGGTACAAGGGTTGTATCTGTGCCCGGCCGAAGTCGGCCCTGCTCTGCGCGAGCAGAGCAAGACGGCTGATTGGCTGCTCGTCGCCATGAAGCCAATCGCGGACTCCGATGGTGGCCTGTGCCTTTTCCGCCTGGTTCGGTGCGGCGGTGGCCTGTGGTTGTTCGCGGACGATGGCGAGCCTGGCGGGTTCTGGGATGGCGTCGCGGTGTTCGTCTTTGCTCGCCGCAAGGTCTAAGGACTATGTCCCTTGGGCCTGTGGCCCTTGGAAACTCAGTCCTTTGGACTTTTCGCTCAGCGCATGATATGTGCTGAGCTTTTTTTATTCGCCTTGTGCGGGTCTAATACCCCGTGGCTCTGCCGCGGAATCTTAGTCCTATTCATGCGATACCTCGTGGGCTCTGCCCCGAGGTAGTTCATTTTTGGATGAATTTTTGCTCCTGTGTTACCATATAAAACGGTAATAGGCACGTAAGCGGGTGGTTACGGCTTCCCACTGCCGAATCCAGTATCCATATACCGAGTATAGCTTTGGCTATGGCTTGAGCTAGAGTGGTATGTGTAACTTTCAAAAATGGAGATACTTGGTGTAGAGTGCTGGGTGATTTAACATCACGAATATAATACAACCCCAAAAGTATTTGAGGGGTGGTGATACAGATGGCACTTTACACGCTACGGACTCCGATGGTGACCTGAACATTTTCAACCTGAATCGGAACGACAGTGACCTGTGGTTGAACACGAACAATGGCAAGCCTGACGAGTTCTGGAATGGCGACAATATGTTCGTCTTTGCTCGCCGCAACTCTCTTTATTTCTCTTTCCGCTCTCGGTCTTGTGAGCGGAAAGAGTTTTGTTTTATGAGCTGTCCATTCCAACCACCAAGCATTTTACCAACTTCCGCTAATGGTGTTGATAGGTTGATATATTTTTTATTATCAAGTGATTTGGTTTCCCATAGTATCATAAGCAATATTTTTATGGTGTCTATTTTTCTTATTGCCAGTCGAACATATGGCAGCTTTTCTTGAGGAGAGAGAAAGCTTGCGCAGATAACCGCTTCTATAGATTCCACAAATAAATCATCAACTTTTTGGCCAAGGGTGTATCTATGAACTTTCGGTAATGTTTGGTAACAACCAAACCAGGTGATATAAGTCGTTTTTAAATGTTGTAAGACGGGTAAAATTCCGTTGGGGGGGGGGTCGCATACATGTAAAATTTTTTAATGCTCAAAAGTCAACTATGAAAAAACAGTTCGACAAAAGCTACGAGGATATTATCAGCCTGGAGAACCTGCTGGCGGCCTGGCAGGAGTTTGTGTGCGGAAAACGGCAAAAAACAGATGTGCAGGAGTTTGGAGTTAGACTTATGGATAATCTGCTGGAGCTACATACGGACTTGGCTAATCATACCTATCGGCATGGAGAATATCAAGCCTTTGGAATCTGCGACCCAAAACCACGGCAGATTCATAAAGCAGTAGTGCGGGACAGGGTAGTGCACCATGCTGTGTACCGGCAGTTATATCCATCTTTTGACAGGTTGTTTATTGCAGATTCTTTTTCCTGTCGTTTGGGCAAAGGCACACATAAAGCCCGAGCCAGGTTTGCTTCATATGGGCGAAAAGTTAGTAAAAACAATACGCGGACAGCTTGGGTTTTAAAATGTGATATTAGAAAGTTTTTTGCAAGTATTAACCACGCGGTGTTGTTAGACATGTTAGCCGCACACATTCCCGACCTCGGTATTCTTTTGCTATTACAGGAAATTATTGAAAGCTTTCGAGTAAAATCAGGAGTGGGATTGCCGCTTGGTAACCTAACCTCCCAGTTATTTTGCAACGTCTACATGAACGAATTAGACCAGTTTGCAAAGCATAAGATCAAAGCTGAACACTATATTCGTTATGCCGACGACTTTGTCTTCCTATCAGAAGACAAAGACTGGTTGAGCAGGCAACTTCCTGTACTGTCACAATTTTTACAAGACCACTTACGGCTCTCGCTGCACCCAGACAAAGTATTTATTAAAACTTTTGCTTCCGGTGTGGATTTTTTAGGATTTGTGCATTTTTCGAAGCACCAGGTACTGCGTACAGTAACCAAACGACGGATGTTCAGACAATTGCGCACACATCCAACTAACCCAACACTCCAGTCTTATTTAGGACTGTTAAAGCATGGAGATAACTTTAATCTGACACAGCAGGTGCTAAATACGTATGGACTGTATACGGGGAAATAAACAAAGGTGGACGGCTCTTTCTATAAGACGTCCACCTATTTCCGTTTGCCTTACCGTTTGGTTCCTAGCCGCGGCGCCACCCCGCAGCCCACCCGCATCTCCAACATCGTTTCTCGATGTATTTCTGCTTACCCTTGCGCTCCACATGTTTCTTCACTGTGAGTCGCCAGCATTGCGGGCACCATTTCCTCATCGCAGAAACAAATAACAACCCTGCGATTATAACCAAAACGACCCAAGTAGTATTGTCCATCCGCTCTCCTTTTTGTTCGGCATTGAAAACACAAAAGCCCCGATTCAGTTTTTGTTTGAATCGCGGCTCACTTTTTGCGACAAAAGGAACTATATATATATACCTTATTTGTCAATTTGAATGATTAACTGCGTATAATCATCCAAATAACAATCTTTTGCCAACTTGCGTTCTCTCTCTCTCTCTTTAGTAGACTGTATTTGCCCGTAAGCCTTTGTTTATGGGTAGAAACCAAGAAACAAACCAAAAGCCAGTGCGAGTAGGCTGGTTTTTCAATTGGAGGTCTACAATGAGCGCAATACAAGACACTGGCGAGTGCCAGTGCTGTAAGAAACAACCTGGTCTCGTGCGACCAGGTACTAAAACGACCATACCTTGTGACCGCGGCTGTGGTGGCCGCTGTCCAAACAACGATGGGTTGTGCTTGAAGCACTGCCCTTGTGATCAATGCACCAGAGAAAGGAGAGGCGAGAATGTTTTGCTCGTCAACCGGTAAGTATGGGCAATGTTACTTAATCGGCCACCACAATGGATTGTGGTTGCCGATTTCTTTTACTGAACATTTCGAGGGGGTTGGGGAGACTTGACGCCTAATATCCTAGGCCATTCATTACCATCCTTAATGGTTAAAAACAGAGAAGAATGTCCATTCAACCCTTTAAACTTCACATCACAATCAGTCAGTGTTTTGGTTCTCCTCCGAACTAGATACGCATTGAGCCAGCGCTGCGCTGCGCTAAATGTCTGAAATCCTTTCATAGACTTAAGCCTACCCTGCAAGTGCGAATTGTATAGTTCAACTAAATTCGTGTCCCGAGGACAATTAGGTACATTTAAATACTGAAATAAATAATCTCGCCTGTCATGAATTTCCATAATAATAGAACGGCAGAGTTCATCATTCTCCCCATACCGAGCCATTACATGTCGAAGCCCCTCTGTAATAGTCGAGTCGGTAATATCTATTTTTCGAAACACTCGATTAAGCATAGACGCAAAAAACCGATGGTAGGTATCTTCGGTTCTGACACGCAATGCTTTTCTAAAGTTTTCTAAATAATGATTTTGGCAGAGTTGAATCTTTGCTCGTGGGTATGCTTTAGCCAGTGCAGACTTAACAGTTACACGGTCATCGCAAACAACCACCTTTAATGGATAATTACAGTCCCTTAACATCTTAAACATTTTGGTAAAAGCCACATGGCTCTCTCCAGTAGCAAGTAGTCCTACGGGGATATCATGAGTCATGTAGTCAATCCCATAAATAAATGGTATTTTGTGTCCGTGCTCGGCTATCTTTACAAACTTACCATCGAGGACGAGTATTCCAGAAAACTTGCTTGGGTCGCAGTATTCTTTAGTAAGCCACGTATTATCTGGAATAGTATTTAGTTCCGCAATAACCCTTGCATAGGCTTGCGCTGGTGAGAGTTTGTACTCATCTCCGAGCTTTCGAAATGGTACGCCGTCAACATGCGGTATCCAGAGTACGGGACGTTTCGGGCCATAATAAATAGAAAAAGACCGTTTGCAGGTCTTACAAAAATACCGCTTCCGTTTATTCTCACTCCCTTTTCTTATTGTCTTTTTGCTGTCACACGTAGGACATTTTGGACTGTTTTTTTAAACATATTAATTCCTTTCTATTAGTATTATAGCAAGAAGGATACGCTTACCGTTTGGTTTGGAGTTCTTGAGATTTTAGTATTCGCTGTTAGCCATAACAAAAAACCCACCTTTCGGTGGCTATCATTTGTTAAAGTGTAGAAATATATATTAGATATTAGTTCGAATGTATGTCTTTACCCTTTAAATGCTGTATTAAATTCTTCTCTTACATGTTTTTGTATTTGTAGCTGTCAATTTCTAGGCTCCTTAGGCACTCAATGCTGAACGGTATCTTTTTATGGCAACCAATTTTACCAGTTTTGACGCATGGCGCAAAAAAGTTATGTGTTGCACTTGGTAGAGAGTATAGTTTTACATCGTTTCACAAAAATTGACAGAGAGAGAGAGTTCTAGTAGTCTATCCGTAGGTTTGAGTGGCAAAATACAGTACAAGCGTACAGTACGCTCAATTCAAAAACACAAACCAGCAGCCGCTGGTTTTTCGATTGGAGGCGTTTATGTCTTATATGGTGGCGACTGTTTTGCTGCTGATTTTTGTAGGTATCCCGATTGCACTGTTGTTCTACGGTCTTTCTAAAGCAAAGGAAGCCGAACGAACCAAGAGAGAGTTTGAGGAGCGGGTGAGGTTACAATCGGATGCCTATATGCATGGCGTCATTGATACATCAGACGCTCATTCAGCCCGAATAATGGGTGTTGTCCCTAAGAGTCGGTATGATAGGGACAAATGAGCTGATGTAGGTGCCGTGCGGCTTTAATTTCAGGCTGAGTTCTTTGTGAACCAGCCTTTTTTCTTTTGTGTTGTGTAGATAAGAAATAAATTAACCTCTGTTTAGAAAGTAACCAATCACGCTTGTGGCGTAGATTCGACTTTGGTAATATACATTATATGAACGAATATTCTAAAGACCCACATATAGAAAAGCCTGATATTTCTGGAGAAAAGACAGAACTTTCCACTCATGAAATTAGCCGAATTATATTTTGGAGTTTTTATTTCTCCCAAGGTTCAATAGATATACAAAAAGACATATTCAAGTACTTAGCCATAGAGCACCCGCAGTGGAATGCTTATCTATCTGCAGATGACCGAGCAGAAGTTATGCGGTATATTATTGAATCAGTAGAGCAAATGGCTCAAAGCGGTAAACACATACCAGTGTTGCCAGACTTTGCCGAGTGGCAAACAGACGCAGAAATAGATGCCTTCGTAGAACAACTTACAACTACTACTAAAACGGAAGTGACTTCAGATGACAAAGCTAAACTGCTCGATGCAATGACCCATGATATGTTATTAAGTGGTAAACGCTTTTTCAGCGGAGATACTAATTCGAGTAAACACCGGCAAGGAGCTGCTTTAAGCTTTGTCTGTGAGTATGGATTGCTTGGAACAAAAACCGCCCTACCTGAATTTGATGCTTTGTTTAAAGAGATAGCAGTCCGGATGCATCAAAATAACAATAGCGGTGGTTACAATGAAGAAACACTAGCGCTCCTCCATGATGTTGTTGCCGCACATAATGCAGCCCATCCTGAGCGACAGATTATGTTATGAGCTAAATCAACTCCCTTTCTTTAAAGCTTGTATATGAATCCATAGTTACAATCACATGGTCTAATACTGCAATACCAAGAAGCTTGCCAGCTTCTACCAACCGTTTGGTAACGGTAATATCTTCTGCTGATGGTTCCAAACCACCACTTGGGTGATTATGTGCGACAATGACAGAGCACGAGTTCTGCATAATCGCTGATCTGAACGTTTCTCTCGGATGAATAAGGCTGGCATTTAGGGTGCCGGTACTTACAATTTCCTTACCTATAATTTTGTTCTGAGTATCTAAGAAAAAGACACAAAAGTGTTCTTTGGAGGATTGTCTAAATTCTGCACATTGGCTGGCTACTTCTAGCGGACTAAATATGCCATCCTTTACCGGAGTAACTATTACATGAGTAGTTAGATACTCCATAGCCTTATCTTTAGCCTCTGCCTCACTGGCGGCGTTAAGTTGATAATTAACATTTACTTGATATTGCATATACTTCCTTTTTTGCTTACTTATTATGGCAAGCAACAGAACTCTGGAAGTTTTGGCTGTCAACGGGATTAATAACCGATTTATGGCTTACGGCAGATAAAGAGGTTTTACCCTTGACCAGGCAAAAACCAGAGTTACACTGGGAAGCCCTAAGTAAGTAAAAGGACTAGGTTTGTTGGCTATTATTATCCATGCTTTTAAGGGAGTCTATTAGCCCTCAGATACGCGCGCACGGGTGGGTGGGGCAAGCGTATTTACTCATGTAGGGGTTATCTTCTGTATTTAGGTGTAAAAAATCCCCTGTAATGAGGAGAAATATGTCTTTATGTGGAGTAGTAATGTTGGTGGTTCTGTGTAAATGATTATATCTTGATTGTTTGTTTCCACTCCCATCTTTTGTTCGTGTATTTGTCTTTGGTCTTTTGGTATTTGGTTTTAGGGTATTTTAGGTATTTAGAATTTAGATTAGTTAAGTATTTAGATATAGTTAAGAGTTAGGTATTGGTAGTATGGTTGTTGTAGTTATGTATTGTAATAAGTAGTATGCCGTTCAGTTGATTACCTGGTGGTATAGTAGTCAACGTATAGTAGGTAAAGAAAGGCTAATGAATATGGATGACTTGGAGCGATTACTAGTAGAACCCAGATTCTACCAGTAGTCCTAGCATCTGTTCGCACTGGGATTACTCACATCTTAGAGGAAATTGTACGGTTGTCAAGCTGGTCAAAGTTAGGCGTTCTTGCTAAAATAGGTTCGAGCTGTGTTGTATAGCTCCACCAA
>JAHFJH010000001.1 GCA_023245995.1 Candidatus Doudnabacteria bacterium
AGACTACACCGATCCAGTCAACGGACCAAGTTACATAGACTGCAGTGGTGGAGCACCTCTCTGTCCTTTAGAGACTCCTGCTATTCTGTTCTTTAGGAGCTTGTCGGTGCCGTTTTTGAAGGAAGTGCAGTAGGGGAGGGTGGAATTAGGAATTACGAATAAAGAATTAAGTATAGACACAATTGTCCGCTCAAAAAAACTTGGACAATTGTGTTTTTTGTTTAAAATAGGTACTTATGCACAGTTGCGCGGTTGGAGTTTGCCCTATATACTAAAAGTGTTCTTGTTAACTATTCTCTTCCGCCGCCCCCTTGGGCAAATTTCTTAAAGCTTTCATGTTGCGCTTGCAATGTGAAAAACCGCTAACAGGCCACGCCTGTTAATAAAGCTTTAATAAGTTTACAAAAGCCTTGTGGGCAAAAAAGAGAATTAATAGTTCTGCATGCGCCTCTGCGCAGCCAGAACAAAACAAGAACTCCCCAACCTTCAGGAGGGGACATACATGCTTTTCGCACTTTTTAAAGTGCAAAAAAATTCATATAAGAAAAGCAATCATACCAAAGAGAGAGCATGCGGTCTGCTCCCTCTTTTCTCGTTTTTAGATATTTTGTGATATAATATTTGCAAAGGTATTTTAGAGAGTAAGACATAAAAAAATATGTTGGAAACACAAACAAGGTCTTTTATTAAACCGCTAATTTTTTTAGTGGTCTTGTTAATTATTATTTTAGGTCTTTTGTTTTGGTTTATACCTAGCTTGAGGAGCAAACTGCCGTTTACTCAAAAACAGCCAGCAGTCCAAAGGCAAGTAATAAACACAGCTGAGCTCCCGAACGGTTTTCCCGTAAATTTACCACTGCTTAAGGCTTCTGTTGTGGTGCATAACTTTGAAGTAATGGGTGACGACGGTGTTAAACAGTCGGTTAGGAAATGGCAAAGTACGGAAACTGTGACACACGCTAAGGCAGCTTATACCGAATATTTTGCAAAGAATGGATGGGAGATTGTTACGAATGTTGACCAGCCAACTGTACAGTTGCTGGGTGCTAAGCGTGACAAACAGTTTATGTCCGTGTCTATCCACTCTTCTCCAAGCGGCAGTGGTTCTTTAATTGAAGTTACGGTTCGTTAGTAGCGTTTGGTTTGTTACATAAACTTGTATAGGGTATGAATTTTAAAATAAAGTTAAAGTTTTTTTTAGTAGCTTGTTTGGAACGCGCACATTCCAACTTCAGTTTTCGTGTGTGGTTGTTTGTGCCATTTTTGTTGCTCGCGTTTTTTATTGCAGGGCATAACAACACCACCGCACAAACCACATCGTGCCCGCTTAAGCACGACGTAACTTTTTATGGCAACAGGTCTAGTGGAGGTGTTGGAGAATTTTGTGAATACGGAAGCCCTGACTGCGGTTCTGGGTATCACCTTACTAGTTGTGGTATTCCCACACTAGATGTTCCACTTCCATCAGGACCTGGAACTTGCTCTGTTGTATGTGTGTGTACAGAAGATAACTATTTTTGTCCAACCCCAACACCCACCCCCACACCAACTCCAACAGACGAACCAGAACCTACTCCAACCCCAACGCCAGTAGACCATGTCCCACAAGGGAATTTTGAAGCGGCTACCTGTGACTATTTTTCTGGTTGGGCATTTGATTCCGATACGCCTAGTCAGTCCATTGCTGTACATATATACCGTGACGGACCAGCAGGTGGCGGTGGTATATATGCTGGTAGTACTTTGGCAAATTTAGAGCGACCAGATGTTAACGCGGCTTTTGGTATTCAGGGTAACCATGGGTTTGCCTTAAGTCCTATTCCAGACTCATTTAAAGACGGACTTAGTCATCTTGTCTATATATACGCCATAAACACCAACCCAGCAGGCGCAAACGTGCTTATAGGTGGTTCACCTAAAAGTCTTGGAGGTTGTCCGCAACCGCCGACTTGTCCTTCTGTTAGCCAATACAGCGTTGTGTTGGCGGACACAGTTATCCGTAGCGGTGAACAAACTTCTGTCTTTGCTCCAAGTGGTTGGAGTGCTGGCACTTTTGTCTCATCAAACACTGGGGTAGCAACTATTTCTGGGGCAAGTGGTGTGTCGGCCTTTGTTCGCGGAGAAAGTCCTGGTCAGTCAGACATTTCAGGTACGGGATGGACTGCCTCAAATGGCGCTACGGGTTGTAGTTTGGGCGCTGCAACTATTACTGTGACTGCTGCTGTTTCGGGTACGCTTTCTGCAAGTAACCCAAACATTTGTTCTCCTTTAACTGCGGGTACTTCTAGCGTAACTGCCAGTGCTAATACTTATGCGGAAGTGCGAGTAGACAATGCAGAGGGCTTACCTAACAATACTTTATTTTTTACTTTAGCTGCTTTTGAAACTAAAACCCTTGAAACTCCTCCGTGGGTAAAGGTAGGTACTATATTTAGATTGGTAGCGCCATTTGATGGTAATAAATTGCTCGCTTCCAAGACCATTACTACTAGTACCAACAATTGTCCAGAGCCACAAGACCCGACAGTCGACTTAAAAATTGTCAATGAAGATGGGACGCTGACAGATGGCCCAGTAAGTATACTTATTGGTACTGCTTCAAAACTGCAGTGGACAAGCGAACATACAACGAGCTGTAGAGCTCCTTGGACACAGTACACCACAACCGCTGGTACGCAAGTAACCAATCCGCTGTATGTAAATACTTCATTTACCATACAATGCGTTGGCAATAACAAAACAGTTACAGATACTGTTCAAATAAATGTTTACGACAATCCACCAACCGGTGCGGATATTTCTGTTAGCAAGTCAGCCGATAAAGTATGTGTCTCTCGGAATGAAAACGTAACTTTCACTGTACAGGTCACAAACAGCGGTCCTGAAGCGGCTACTGGCGTTGTGGTTACGGACGTGTTCGACGCGCCTCCTTTTCAATATTTTAGAGCTGGTGCATCCCAAGGAGCTTACGACAACGCTACTGGTCGGTGGACAGTTGGGGACTTAGCCCCACAAGCCAGTGCCACTCTAACATTAGTATTGCGCTCAGGCTCTGGCGACTTTGGCATGGCAAGAAACATTGCTCGCTTGCAAGTATCAACTCCAACAGATACTACTTTGGCCAATAATGTTTCTGAGAGTTTTGTGTTGGCAAAAGAGTCTTGCAGTCCGACACCAACACCTACCCCAACTCCGACCCCTACGCCCACGGAAGTGGAACCACTCAGCTGTACTCCGGAGGTTTCCAATTTAGCCTTTGGCGCCCCGCCAGTTACTTTTACAGCACACGGTGGTCACGGAACTCAGTATTATTTTTGGCAGAGTACAGACGGCAACGAACCCAAATCGGGTTCTGGAAATACTTTTACTTTCCAGTTCCAGCGTCAAGGAGTTGGTCAAGTCATTATTTTGCATGACCAGTATGCCGAACAAACTGGAGACGGCCTTAGAACTGTTACCTGCATAGTAAATGTAGCGCCTCCAGGAGTTTCACCTACGCCAACACCTACACCTACGCCAACACCTACCCCCACTCCTTCACCACTTGATGTTGCGTGTAGTCCACAAGGACAAACAATTGCAGTTGGCCAAAGTATTACTTATACTGCTACACCAACGGCTGGCACTGGTACCAACTTTTTATGGTTCAAAGACGGGGTATCTGCTGGTGTTACTACACAAAATTTCACAACCAGTTATAGCAGTACCAGCCCAACCCCACATACTGTTACTGTAATTTACGACTCTGTTGTTAACGATTCTTGTAGTACAACTGTTACCGGAGGTCCTACTATTACACCTACTCCAACTCCTACCCCAACTCCAACCGATACACCTACTCCAACTCCTACTGGTACACCTACACCTACACCTTTGTTGCCAACCGGAACCATTGGTGCCAGTCCGAACCCGTGTACTATTGCTCAAGACCAAAATACTTGCACAAGCAACATTGTTTGGACTACCCAAAATGTAAGCAGTGCGCGAGTGTATGTAAGCGCGAGTGGTGCACCGGAAAGCTTGTTTGGAAGCAATTTGCAGTGTAGCAACCAAGACTGTCCAGCAAATTTTATAACCCAAGAGCCAGATTATTATATTTTTTCTTTGTACGACTATAGTAGAGGAAGTCGTGGCGTTTTATTGGCCTCGGTTAGAGTAATTGGCAAACTAGGCACACCGCCGGGTTCTGTGCCACGTGGAAGTTTAGATGCCGCGACCTGCGACTCAATAAATGGTTGGGCTTATAACGCTGATACTTTGCCAAATTCTATTTCTGTTCGTGTATACAGAGACGGCCCAAGAGGCAATGGTGGCATAGCGGTTGGCGACTACTTAGCAGACCAGCCAAGGCCAGACTTAAATACTTCTTTTGGCATTCAGGGTAATCATGGTTTTGTTATTAGTCCTTTACCAAGTTCTTTAAAAGACGGTTTAACCCACACTATATATGTATATGCATTAAACCCGAATGGCGTGGGTCCTCATCCAGTTCTTAGTGGCTCACCAAAGTCGGTTACTTGTCCACCTCAAGTGGCCGTTTGTCCAGAAGAGGGTCAAAATTTTGTGGTGCTTGCTGACACTGTTGTGCATGTCGGTGAAAGCACTCAAGGGTTCGCACCAAATGGCTGGACTTCAGGTAGTTTCCGTTCTAGCAGAGTTGCCGTTGCAAGAATTACAGACCAAAATGCTACATCTGCGACTATTCTTGGAGTATCTGCTGGGAGTAGTGCCATTAGCGGGGTTGGGTGGATCGCACCTAACGGTGCCAGAAACTGTAATTTAGGTGGTGCAAATTTAACAGTAGAAAATGGTTTGTCGGGTAGCTTATCAGGTACGACCGCGTTATATTGTCCACCAGCAACATCGGGTAGTAGCGAAGTTACCGCTAGCGCCAATGTTTATGCTGAAGTGCGTGTGGACAACGCAGTAGGTTTAGCTGACAATTCACTGTTATTTGTTGTGCAAGCATTTTCAACTAAAACTATTGCTACTGGTCCTTGGGTAAAAGAGGGAACTGTAATACGACTTGTTGCGCCGTTTAACGGCAATGTTGAGCTTGCTCGTCAAGTGTTACACGCAACGCAGAGCTGTCCACAAGGAAACAGTCCAACAGTAGATCTTAAAATAGAAAATTCAGACGGTACACTTACCGATGGTCCAGTTACTATACCAGAAGGAAGTACCCGTCCGCTTGTTTGGACAAGCACCAACACTACATCTTGTGTAGCAGAAAATAATTGGACTACGAGCAACGCTACTTCTGGCAGACAAGTTACAGCTCCAATTTTAGCTGAAACCCAATTCACCATTGTTTGTACGGGAAACGGCGGGCAAGCTCGTGATAGCGTAATTATCCGAGTGCAAGGTGGCCCTGGTGGTGGAGGTGGCGGTCCGGAATCTTGGGTTTACAATTCCAATACCGGTGTTGGTGCGGGATTTGACGTCGCATGCGATACAATACTTGCTATGTGGACAAAACCAAGTCAGCCGGTAGATGGTTTTAGAATTTATTATTACAACATTACTGCCGGACAATGGCAGCGCATACTGGAAGTACCAACTTCGCAGGCGCATTCGTATACTGTATCTGGTGTACAAAGACTAGGCGCCGCGTTTACTCCTGCAACCATAGCAACCCCGTACCGTTACAGAGTCTATACCTATGTTGGAAGCCTTGAGACTCCAGCAACCCAAGACGCCAATGGCTCGCCAATTGCGGCTGTTCCTTGCGGTCCAGGAACTGGCGGCGAACCAAACCTTGCGCCATCTAACAAAGACATTATACAAATTCGCAATGTGTCGCTGGCCTATAACAAACTTATAGACCAAGACCATGCGGTAGGCCCTGCCTTGCCCGTTACAGACGGCGACCAAATTGTGTTCGCTATAAACTTAGTAAATGGCGGTACCGCTCCAGTTACTACGCCAATTGCAGTGGATGATGTCATGACTAACTTAAATGAACCGGTAAATGGTTTTAACGTTCATGCCAGCTGCGAGGACTCCGGACAGTGCACGCTTGAACTAAAGCCTTATAACCGAACCGCCAGACGCCTAAGCATGGTAGTCCGACCAAAGAATGGTAATACTCTAGCACCTGCCTCAAGTGAAGTATGGACTATAACATTTACCGCAAAAACTGAAGCGCCAAATAACTTACGCACTCAGCCATACCGTTTTCGTAACACAGCATATGTAAACAACGTTACGGGTCCACTCTTAATAACTCCTTATATTTTAGTTTTGCCGGTTGGCGCACCAACAATACAAGAAATACAATAATTATTTCTTTGTTGCGGAAATAAAGTAAAAATATGAAAACTAAAAACGAAACTATGGAAGAAAATGCAGAAGAACTAGAAGTCTTAGAAGTTGAAGGTTTGGCAGAACCAGAAATTTTGCAAGACCCAATATTAGCTCATAATCGCCGTTTAGCTCGAATAACATTTTACACTGCAGCGGTGAGTGTCTTGGTTATAATGTTGTTTGCATGGATTGTGAGCTATTACAGCGTAGTGTTGCTAACTCAAGTAAACAACAAAGCTGCCGAGACCATGCAACAGTTAAACGGCAGAATGGCAAAACTTGAGGCTAGTATTAGGCCGGCTCCTGCCGCTCCTACTTTTGTTACCTTTACACCACCGCAAGGCGCACCAAGACAAGGCTCGGCAGACGCAAAAGTTACTATGGTAGAATTTGCAGATTTCCAGTGTCCTTACTGTGGCAAGTTCCAGTCAGAAGTGTACCCACAAATAAAAGCTAACTATATAGACACCGGCAAAGTTGCTTTTGTGTATCAAGATTTTGCATTTTTAGGTACCGAGTCAACGCAGGCAGCAGAAGCGGCTCGGTGTGCAGCTGATCAACAAAAGTTTTGGGAGTATCATGATTATTTATTTACCCACCAAAACGGGGAAAATAGGGGTACATTTGCTGTAAAGAACTTAAAAGCTTTTGCTCGAACCCTTCGTCTAGACCCAATACTTTTTAACCTGTGTCTAGATATTGGAAAATATAAGTCTGACGTTGCAACTGAAACAGCCTCCGGTAAAACAATAGGTGTTACTGGAACTCCGGCTTTCGTAATAAACGGTAAGTTTGTCGTGGGGGCTCTTCCTTACGAGAATTTTAAACAAACCATAGACGAGGCACTAGCTAAGTAATAAATATATGACAAAAAAGTACGTAGTCTATATTGTATTGGGCTTTATAGTAATTTTACTTTTAGGTATTGCCACCGAGAAAGTTTTTAAGCCTAAACGTACCCACGCACCAGAAGTGGAACAAGCAGACAGCCAATTAAATGTTCCTACTAAGAAAACAGATTCTAACAAGCAGGCAGATACATCTCGGCTTGCAGACTGGCAAATAATGCCTTCAGAAGTTAGTGCCGAGAGCGCAGAAGTTGAGAGCATACCAGCAGCTGCAAAAGCGCTTATAGTAGAAAAGTTATCGCCAACTGCAAAAGTGTTTAGTGTGGCATTTGCAGGTGGTGGAACAGGGTACCGCGTAGAGCAAACTACCGCAAAAAGCTTGCCAGATGCACAAAGTTCGTGGAAAGCTTTTGTTATGGAAGATCATAGTGTTTGGCATTTCCAAACTACCCTTGAGAAGTCTTTGTATGAGTTTGAGAAGGACGGCTATAAAGTTTTAGTAACCTTAACAAAAGACCCTAGTGCTAAAACAGAGGAAGTTATAGTTGTATTGCCTGTTAAGTAGCGAGCGCATTTGACTCATATTGTTTTTGTGTTATTCTTATAATAAGTTATAAATTCGTGCGCTTGTTTTTCAAAATACTTTTTTGGAGAGCTGTCCGCACATGAAACAAAATTAACGAAAGTATATATGAATAGTAAATTTTTATGGTTTGCCGGAATTTTAGTAGTTGTTGTACTTGCAGCAGTTGGCGTTTTTGCGGTGTATAACAACAAGACACAAAAGCAAACTGCTACTCCAGTGAAAAAAGCAGATACTATGAAGCCAGGAGATAAAGCGACTCCTCCTGCCGCTTCCGCCAAAAAGGGGATGAAACAGTTTACGCTAAAGGCAGTTGGTAACTCGGGTGTTGCAGGCGATGGTTCTATAACTTTAAAAGCAGATTTAACTTCACTTGCAGCGCGCCTCACTTCCGCCCCTGCTTTGGCTAGTGGCGAAAAGTACGAAGTTTATGTAGTACCCGCTGGTTCTGCTGTGCCAATTTATGCAGGTGAAATGTTCGCACTGAATAGCAAAACAGAAAAGTTTCTATGGGGTGGTGCAGGAAAAGTAGAGTGGTACACTGCAGCAAAAATAGTTGTAAGCAAAAGAGCTGCTAGTGAAACAAAGCCAGGTAAAGCAGTGGCCGAAGGTATTTTGCCTGCAGAAGGCCAGCCAGCCCAGTAAAGTTTATTAAATATTTTTTTAAGACTCCAGCAACTTTCTGGAGTCTTTTAAAATATACATGCTATACTAACTATATACACATTAGACTTTCACTTATGAAAGTGTTTTCTGTTACTAACAAATCATCCAAAATACCCACAAGGGAAACTAGGAGGCTTAGTCTTTTAATAGTCTCTACTATATATAACATATATTCTAACAACACCAAGCCTTAAGTGGTTTGGTGTGTTTTTTACCTTTAAAATAAGCTTAAAATATCTATATTGACTAATATACCCATATATGCTATAATTCGCTGTTACATACAAATCTCTTGCTAGATAAGCGTTTCTCTTACTTTAATTAGGAACTTTTATCCAGCAAGGGCGTGGC
>JAHFJH010000011.1 GCA_023245995.1 Candidatus Doudnabacteria bacterium
TGGCTCCAACCCTAAGTTTGAACAAACCAGACAGGCACTTTTGAGTTAGGTATTAGTTGTTAGATAATATTCTAGTCCACGCGCCGTTGTAGCTCAGTTGGTAGAGCATCTCCATGGTAAGGAGAAGGTCTGCGGTTCGATCCCGCACAACGGCTCCATATAAAAACAACCTACACTAGTAGGTTGTTTTTATATGGTGGGCCGAGTAGGATTCGAACCTACGAAGGCGTAAAGCCAGCTGATTTACAGTCAGCCCCCGTTGACCGCTTGGGTATCGACCCTCACCAATGTACTTGATTCTATCATGCTGGCCAGTTTTTTTCAAGGTCAAATGGTGCTATAATATAGTCAAATTAACCATCCATTTAAATTTATTTTTGCGTATGCAGCCGCATTTTCCGCACGCTTTGTTAGAAGACACGCCAGAAGCGAATATTATAGGTTTTTTGTTATTTGCTCCGCCACGAACATTTTCTGCAAGAGAGCTTGGTGCTCGTACTAACCTTCGGCCAAATAAGTTGGTAGATAGCCTTGCGAGGTTAGTAGAAGGTGGACAGCTAGTAACCTGCAGTCGCGGTTCTATACGCTACTACCGTCTAAACCCAAAACATAAATTTTATCCAGAAGTGCGTCAGGCGCTTGTTCGCCGTAGTAAACAGTACGAAGACGAATTGTTCGTGGCAATTAAGAAATTAGGTGTAAAGGGCGCGTTTTTGAGTGGTTTGTTTGTAGGTAAGCCTGACTTAGAAGTGGATATGCTTCTAGTAGGGGACATAAAAGAAAAGTTACTACAAAAGTTTATAGAAGCCTGTGAACATATGATGGGTCAAGAAGTAAATTATTGTGTTATGGATGTTGCAGAATTTACTGTGCGCCGAAATACTTTTGATAGATTTATTAAAGATATTTTCGACTATCCATACATAACTGTGGTAGACCACGTTACCACAAAACACAAACATGCTTAACGATCTTGAGGCGGTATACGCTATGGCGCTTACAAGGGTGCCAAATCAGTATCATACGGCCGTTTCTATTGCCATTGGGGTGTTGTTGATTTTTAGTTTTGTGCAAATTATTCGTCGGCAGTTTATTTGGTTTGTTGTACTTGTGGTGTTGTTTCCTGCGTCTCTTCCGGTATTGCGTGGGGTTGCCGACGGCGTTATTGTAGTGTTAAAGTTTCTGTTTGGTTCCCATTCGTAAGTTTGCTTGCATGTGGATAAGTCTATTTAAGCCCGTAAAAGGGCTTTATTTATTGGACTTGCACAAAGGTATACGTTCGTATATATTAAACGTGTACGAACGTTCCGCTATTTTGTTTCCTCTTTATAAGTAAGAAGTGAAATGGCGGAACGATAAAATTAATTATTTTCTTATGAGCAAAGAAATTACAAAAAGGCAAAAAGAATTACTGCAGTTTATTATAAAGCAAATTCGTGACCATAATTTGCCTCCCTCTATTTCTGAAATGGCCAGCTTTCTCAAGGTAAGCTCTAAGAACGCAGTTGCGAAGTTACTTACAGCTTTAGAAGACGAGGGGTTTATTAAAACAGACGGTAGAGCAAGGGGGGTAACAGTGCTAGATGCTCTTGGGGACAGTTTGGAAAAGGGGCTAGTGCGTGTTCCGTTACTCGGACGTATTCAGGCAGGTGGTCCTACATTGGCAGAAGAGCATATAGAAGAATGGGTTAATTTACCTCAAACGTTGGTAAAAGGCAGGCGAGACGTATTTTTGCTTAAGGTCCGTGGCGAAAGTATGATAAATGCAGGAATTTACGAAGGCGACCTCGTTATAGTTCGCCCTACCAAAGAAGCAAAAAATAACGATATTGTAGTAGGCTTGCTTCATGACGAGGCAACTGTAAAGCGACTTATTTACGTTAAAAATCGCGCATATCTTAAGGCGGAAAATCCAGAATTTCCAAACATATACCCCAAAGAAGAATGGACTATACAAGGTAAAGTAGTGGGGGTAATACGTAATTTAGAATAATAAAGTTTTTAGTCATTAGTTTTTAGTTTAAAGACCACAAAATAATTCTATTTTTTATAGAGTATTGTTTATTGTGGCCAATAAGGAGACAAGGCTATGTCTGAGATGGAACTTACAAAAGAAAACATTGTAAAACAATTGCGCAAGCTTTGCGCGCATTGTAGTAGTGGAAGCGCGTTGCAACATCGTTGTGCCGTGCGTGAGCTTGCTTTGCGTGTTCAAGCTATTCGTGGTGTCCCACTTATAGTAAATGATGAATTTCGCGGGGTTTTAAATTTACAGTATCACTAGAAGTGTCACTTATCCACGTATCTTTTTGTATTGTATACTTACAGTAGGTCGATACCTTATTTAGTATTTATTAAACTATTAACAAAGAAAAATATAACTTATGAGAAATAAATTTAGAATTACATTTTGTACTTTAGCTTTGGCAGGCTTGGTTGTGCCATTTTCAGTTAAGGCAGTAAGTTTAACTACAGTAACTTCCGCAAGCCCTCAGGGTTGGAGCACAGCAGATACAAGACCGGGTGGTGCTGTTGGTTTTGTTTTAGACGCTACCGCGCCTAGCGGTGTTGGAGCATTGCAAATGACTACAGATGCCACTACAGCGGCTAAGGCTCAATATATGCACGCGGGGAATATAGCTTTGACAGATGTCACAGATCTTAGCTACTACACTAAGCAAAATAGCGCTGCTTTTTCTGGAGGAGACGTGTCTTATCAACTACCAGTTTTTTTGAATGGTACAAGTGGGTTTACCACCTTTGTTTTTGAACCATATCAAAATGGCACTGTTATAAACGGGGTGTGGCAACAGTGGGATGTAGATGCAGGCATGTTTTGGTCGTCTCGTAGTGTAACTTGTTCAAACGGTAGCGTATCTGCCGGTTTTGGCGGAGCTCCTTTTTACACCTTAACTCAAATTAAGACTATGTGTCCGGAGGCTATAGTGCTTGGTTTTGGGGTGAATATAGGTTCATTTAACCCTAGCTATGACGTGGAAACTGACTTGGTAAGTTTCAATGGAGACACTTATAATTTTGAACCAACTCTTACTCCGGTAACTAGAGATGAATGTAAAAATGGTGGTTGGAGTACGTTTAACACTCCTGTATTTAGAAACCAGGGTCAATGTGTGGCTTATGTAAATTTTGTAAATCTACACTAGTTTTTTTCTTTGGCAAAACACCGGCCTTCTTGGACGGTGTTTTAATTTGGCTCGTGTGTGCGAAGTCTAGTTATTTTGCTCGTATATATACGATATCGGTCTGTGGTGAAAGAACCTGCACTCCGGGTTCAAGCTATTCGTGGTGTCCCACTTATAGTAAATGATGAATTTCGCGGGGTTTTAAATTTATCTTACAGGTAATTTAAAATTTTTTGCTATAATATAGGCATATAAATATTAAGTATCTAATTTGTATGAGTGTAAATTTTTGGGCGGTATTTGTAAGCGCACTAGCTTCTATGGTTATAGGTAGTGTGTGGTATGGGCCACTATTTGGTAAAAAGTTTCGCGTGGCCATGGGTATGGATAAGTGGAGTGCAGAGAAGCAAGCACAAATGAAGAAAAGCATGGGTATGAGCTTTGCCCTGCAGTTTATAGCAAGCTTAGTTATGTTTTACATTTTGGCTGTGTTTATGCATGCAGGCGTTGGCGGGGTAACCGGTAACCTTGCTATAGCTTTCTGGACGTGGCTTGGGTTCGTTGTGCCAGTTAAACTTGGCGATGCTATTTGGGGTGGTAGTTGGACTCTGTTTTGGATAGGCATTTCCAACATGCTTGTTACTCTCCTTGCAGCAGGTGCTATTATTGGTGCTTGGCGTTAAATTCAGTTTAATTATTTATATTTATATAAAGAACAGGGTATTCCTGTTCTTTATTGCGTAATATTTTTTTACTATAAAATAGATATCAGCGGATGCAGTTGGCAACGGCGGGTACGACACGGGTGTCGAATGGCGAGGGTAGAATTTCGTTTATAGAGGGGTGTTCAACTAGGTTGGCTAGAGCTTCTGAGGCATTTGTAAGCATTGCGTCTGTTATTTGAGTAACGCCGTTGTCTAGTGCCCCGCGAAAGATGCCTGGGAAAGCCAAGACATTGTTTATTTGGTTTGCAAAATCACTTCTGCCAGTGGCCACAATAAAAGCACCGGCACTTAGTGCGTCACTCGGCATAATTTCTGGAATGGGGTTTGCCATAGCGCAAATAATAGGGTTTGTGCTCATATTACTTACCATGTCTGGTGTTAACAGACCAGCCTTGCTTACGCCTATAAAGACATTTGCGCCCATTATAGCTTCTGCAAGGCCACCCGAGATGTCATCGGGGTTTGTTTTTTCTAATATTGCAATTTTTTCTGGATTTATGTCAGTGCGACTTTTTGCAATTATACCTTTACTATCTAGTAAAACTATGTGAGTAAAACCGTATTTGAGCAATAAGTCTGTTATAGCTAAGCCAGCAGCGCCAGCGCCGTTAATAACAACTTTAGTACTTGTTTTATCTAGCCCACGAAGTTTTAGAGAATTTATGAGCGCGGCTAAGACTACTACGGCCGTACCGTGTTGGTCGTCGTGCATTACAGGAATATCTAGTTCGGCTTTTAACCGCTTTTCTATCTCAAAACATTTTGGAGCAGCTATGTCTTCTAAGTTTATGCCGCCAAAGACTGGGGCTATAAATTTTACAGTGCGAATTATTTCCTCTGTGTCTTGAGTGTCTAGACAAATAGGGAATGCGTCTACCCCAGCAAAGCGTTTAAAGAGTGCGGCTTTTCCTTCCATAACTGGTAAGCCAGCCAGAGCGCCAATATTGCCAAGTCCAAGCACTGCAGAGCCGTCGGTGACAACAGCAATAGTGTTTCTTTTTATGGTGTATTCACGAGCGCGGGAAATTTCTGTTGCTATGACTTCACATACAGCCGCAACTCCTGGGGTATAGGCGGTTGCAAGGTCGTCTTTTGTTTCTAGTGGAACTTTTAGGGCCGTTTCTATTTTACCTTGATGGGTTTTATGTAGTTCTAATGCTTTTGCTTTATAATCCATGCTATTTATTTTGGGTAAGGAGAGTATCTATTTTTTTCTTAACGTCAGCTACTCCACCTTGGAAAATTTGCTCACCATTTACGTAGAAAGTTGGTGTGCCTGGGTTGCCAAGAGTGTCGCCATCGTTTTTGTCTTGATTTATTCTACTACGATTCGCTTGGGCGCTTATAGATTTATCAAATTTTTCTGCGTCTAACCCTATATTTGCTGCAAGTTGTCTAAAGACTGGTTTTGGGTCGGTTGCGGTTTCCCACTGTTTTTGGTTTGTATATATAGCGTCTACCATTTCCCAAAATTTATTTTGGTCACCTGCGGCTTCTGCCGCGTCTGCACCAGCAAATGCATTTGGATGTTGAGGAAGTGGGTAGTGCCTGAATTCAAATTTTACTTTATCTCCATAATCTTTAAACAACTGGTCTACTGCGGGGTTTGCAGAAGCACAGGCTGGGCATTGCATGTCACCAAACTCAATGACTGTAATATTGCTGTCTAGTTTGCCACGGACGCGCGGTGTGCTTCTAGCAACTGCTGCAGCCTTGTCTTCGCTACTTGCGGTAGATGGGTTGGTTGGCTGAGGGGATTTGCTCATGAGAAAAATACCTATACCAACAATAACTACGACAATAGCAATAACAATTCCGACAAGTTTTACTTCTTTGTTCATATGTTTAGGGTAATAAATAATGAATTACGCTACTTTCTTGACTTCTTTTTTAAATAAAAGCATAAGTATTAGCATGGCTAAGAAACCAAGTCCAGAAAGCAGGGGAATAGTAACAAAGCCAAACCATTCTATAAATTTTGTTGTGCAGGAAATGCCAGCAATGCAAGGTGCAGCGGCTTCGGGTAAAATGTTGTAATAAAGTAAGTTGTGGAAGATGGATATACCAAGCCCGACTATAGTCAGCGGTAGAACATATTTATAAATGTTTCTATCGCGAGTAATAATTCCTACCGCTAGGAGTACTGTAAGTGGGTACATACAAATTCTTTGGTACCAGCAAAGTACGCATGGTGGAAAGTGTCGAATTTCGCTAAAATATAAGCTACCTAGCATGGCAACTAAGCTTCCAACCCACGCAATAATTAAGTAGCCCACAGGCCAAGGTTTTTCGTTTGTCTCTATTTGCATTCCCAGTAGAGCTTCTTTGCATTTGTGCCAATTTGAATTGGCGGTGCAATAATTACTTATAAATAATAAACTAGTACCCATATAAGGACTTTTTATTTGCATACTTTATGGAATAAAGCTGTGCAAAGAAGTCTTACTGAGCATGAGCTAATTGTAGCATATGCATATATTTATACCAGTTTTCCATTTTTTGGTGTTATACTAGAGAAAGAAGCGTATGAGAAAAAAAATATTAGAAAAAGCCGCTAGCGCTCCTGCTTCTTTTGTTGAGGCAGGTTTTGAAAAACTAAAGAATGTAGAACAAGAATTGGTTAGTAAGGAACCGTTGAAGGCCGCCGAGGAGTATTGGCACACGCTTGGGCCTGGTCTTACTACAGGAGCTTCCGACGACGACCCTTCTGGTATTGCCACATATTCGCAGGCAGGGGCAAAGTACGGTTTTGGTCTTTCTTGGCTTGCGTTATTTACATTTCCTCTTATGGCAGTGGTACAGGAAATGTGCGGACGAATTGGTCTTGTTACAGGTAGGGGGTTGGCTGCGAATATACGTTTGCACTTTTCTCGTAAAGTACTTTACGCATGTGGTGTTCTTTTGTTTATTGCTAATGTGTTTAACATTGGTGCCGATCTTGGGGCCATGGCTAAGGGTGCACAGTTGCTTGCACCGAGTTTGAATTTTTACCTTGTCATTGTTCTTTTTGCTTTGATAAGTTTGTTATTGCAAATTTTTACTACGTATGCTCGTTATGCGCGTTATTTAAAGTATTTAGCTTTGGTGTTGCTTGCGTATATGTTTTCGGCATTTAGTGTGCATATGGACTGGGGTGCGCTTTTTCGGGCTACCATAGTGCCAACTATTGCATTTACTAAAGACCAAATTTTACTAATTTGTGCAATTTTGGGAACTACAATTTCTCCGTATTTGTTTTTTTGGCAGACTTCGCAAGAGGTTGAAGAAGAAATTTTGCGCGGAGAAAAGACTTTGGCGGTTCGTCGTAGTTCTGTAACGCCCCGCGAAATAAAAGATATGCGAACAGATGTGTGGTCCGGTATGTTTATTTCCAACCTTGTAATGTTCTTTATAATTGCCGCATGTGCAGCAACCATTTTTTCACACGGTTTGGGAGGAATACAAACGGCAGCAGATGCGGCACTGGCTTTAAAACCTTTTGCGGGTAATTTTGCCTTTTGGCTATTTGCTGTGGGAATTATTGGTACTGGTTTTTTGGCGATTCCTGTTTTGGCAGGCTCTGCCTCGTATGCATTGTCGGAAACTTTTGGTTGGAAACAGGGTTTGTATAGGACTCTTGGTCAGGCAAAAGCGTTTTACGGGGTCATAATTATAGCAATGGTTTTAGGAATACTTTTAAATTTAACCCACATAGACCCAATAAAAGCGCTTATATACTCTGCTGTATTTAATGGCCTCGTTGCACCTCTCGTGTTAGTGTTAATAGTTCGTATGGCAGGTTCTAAAACAATTATGGGTGAAAATGTGAGTGGTCCGCTCGCAACTAGCGTTGGCTGGCTTACTGTAGCGCTAATGACTTTTTCTGGTCTTGCAGCGATTGTTTCTTTATTTATATAGTTGTGAATCTACGAGTTAAAAGCGCAAGTTAAACTGCGCTAAAGAATACTCTATTTATTTACTTTGACCATTGCTGTTATGGTCGTAAGATTATTTTGCCGAGAACCAACGTTTTGTAATGCGATATTGCAAGTAAATTGTTGTTGTGACAATTCCCGCAGTCAAAATAAATGGCCAAAATGGAGGCAGTGCTAAATCAAACACATGTCTTGCTACTCGTGATGAGAGTATTAGTATAAGCACGAGACTGGAGCCACCAGCGAGGGCAAGAATAGTGTTTTTTTTGATCGTAGATGCTCCACCTGTGTAGGCCATCGGCGACAGTATGAAGAACGCAAATCCTAAGGCGATTAGTGCAAGAGTAATAAGAACATTGGAAGAGCTGTGTTGCATAGCTTTAGGACTTACAAGAAACACCGCAGTCGCACTTGCTGCAATAATGATTGACTGTAAGAGTGAATAGGGTAAAATTTTTCTAAGGAACGGGCGATTAAGCAGTCTCGCTGGATTTTGGACTGGCCATAACGCCCAATAAAAAATTGGCAGACCAATTGTAAAATAGCTAATTACTGTAGTGTTGCGTGGCGAGAGTGGAAAGTCTTTTCCTAAAAATGCGAGAGTAATAAACAAAAGTAGGCCCACAGCGACTTTGTTAAAAAATATACTAGCTACTAGCTCTATGTTAGTAATTATGCTATCAGCTAAATTTACTCCAGCAGGCAGGGCTGAAAAGCTGTTATTCATAAGTACAATTTGTGCTATGGAACGTGTTGCTCCAGAACCGTCAAACATAGCTATACCTAAATCTGCTTTTTTGATTGCCAGTGCGTCATTTGCACCGTCGCCCACCATTGCTGTAAAACCTGTGGTTTTTAGCACTTCAATAATTTTTTCTTTTTGCTCTGGGTGAATGCGCGCAAAAATATGGTATGCAGGGACTCGGTCTTTATACATATCGTCGTCCCAAGTGTCCATTTCTGGTCCGGTAATGCTAAGGTCGGTGTATTTTATGCCCGCTTCATTGGCTATAGCAGTAACAGTTTCTGCGTTATCGCCAGATATTACTCGTATGCGTACGCCATGGTCTTGAAAAAAGTTTATAATATTTTTTGTACCAGGTCTAAGCGGATTTGCCAAAACAAATAAGGCTACTGGCAAAAGTTTTGCCCCTGCAAGTTGCTCGTCCACCTGCTCTTCGTTTGTCGCGAGTAGTACTAGTCGTTTGGCTTGTGGTGCATGGGTATGAATAAGTTTCTCTACCCACGTCTTGTCTTCTTCTGAGGCAATATATGGGGCTAAAATGTCAGGTGCGCCCATAACTACTGTCCGTACTTTGCCATGTAGTTTTAGCGTGGCGCTACCAAATTTGCGAGCAGAAGAAAAGGGGATAGAGGCCAATATTTCTCCATTAAATGCAACTGCAGCGTCTTGTTTAATTGCGTGAGCTGTATGCGAGGCGTCACTAGTAGCGGCAAAGTAGCCGAGTGCAAGTGTAAGAGCGCCCGGCTCGCCATTTACTTCTTTCGGGATAATTTGTTCTAGGACAGGGATGTTTTCAGTAAGTGTGCCGGTTTTGTCTATACATAAGTTTTTAATGCGTCCAAGTTTTTCTGTCGCGTTAATTTCTTGCAGTAAGACCTGCTCTTTAAAGAGTCGTACTGCACCATAGGCAAAAAATATTGTTGTTGCAAGAATAAGTCCTTGTGGTACTAAAGTCCCAGTAAGTGCGGCAATGTCTTTAACAATTGTTATAACTAGTTCATGTCCTGAAATGCCGTTTATAAGTACGTACGCAATAGCGGCCAAAAGTACGTAAGTCATGTACTGAATAAACAAAGTAAGTGTTTGTTGTATAGGACTTAGGGAAATTTTGTATTCTTTTAGTTTTTCAGTCATAGCTGAAACATAACTTTCTGCTGGCAGTTTCTTTACAAGCAGTACAGCAGATCCGGCCATAACAAAACTGCCAGCTAAAAGCCTGTCCCCAACTTGTTTGCCTATATTCCTAGACTCTCCGGTTAAGAGCGCTTCATTTATTTCTACGCTGTTGCTGGCTTCTACAACTCCGTCGGACGGCACTTGATCTCCGAGCTCTACTAAAACTTTGTCTGCTACCTTTACTTCTTTTAGTAGTACTGTTTCTGTGCCGCCTGAGGGCAAAATTCTTTTTACCTTAGGTGCCATTAAAATTTGCAGTCGCTCAAGTGCAATTTTTGCGCGCATATCCTGTACTGTGCCAATTACGCTATTTAACAACACTATGCTAAACAGGAATAGTCCTTCTTGTATCTCTCCAAAAATAAGTAATAATAAAATAACTATAATAAAAATTATGTTTGTCAGTGTAACCGTGTTACGGTAAAAAATGGGACGAAAGTGTCCACGTATTGTTTGGTAATATGTTTGAAGTTGTTCTCGCATGGTTATAGCATACCCGATAATTGCCCACCTTACAAAACGGATTATTCTATGTTCTGTAAGTCAGTCAAGACTTGTTTTGCGGCAAATATCCAATTATCGCTGCCAGGTTTGTTATACACACCATTCATGTCTTCTAAAGTCCAACCTTTATAACGTTTTTCTATAAGTCTGTCTAGCGCTTTTGCCCAGTCGGCTTTAGTTGCGTATTCTTGCCATAATGGGTGGCCTGGCGCCACGCCAATGCCACTACAGTTGTTACTTGAGCAATGTTTGCCTAAAGAACTTTCTGAGTTGGCTATGGCCAATACCAGTCGCCAGTGTTTCAAGTCTGCTAATGTATCTGCAATACTTATGAGAGGCGATTTTTTACTTTTTAGATATTCGGCAAGGCCTTTTGTCCTGGCTGCGTGAATGCGTGCTTCCGTTTCTTTTTGTCTCGTTTCCGGACTTTTGTACCCTTCTTGCAAATAGTACTCAAGTTGTTCTAAGGTCATACTAAACAATTTGTCATTTGGTATGCTGTTAACTGGGCCAAGGCTGAAGTTATCTGCCACAAGTGGAATGGACCCCGGCGGAGTACCGTCTTGAGCACTGCTTGCAGTTTTTGTAAGCGCGCGTATGCTTCCGGTTTGCCACATCGCGTATGCACCCGTACAAAAAGTAAATACGAGCAATAAAAGCATGGCAATGTTTCGTGTGTATTGCGAAAAATATATGTGCGTGTGTTTTATGGGCGGTATGTTCTTTTTTACCGCTACTGCTGTAGTCGTGCGTACGCTTATGTTAGGAGGCGTTGCAAAATTGTAATGGTGTTTCCGCGGTTTTATTCCGACTCCATCTAAGTTTTTTATTTCTGTCGTCATATAGTGCATTGTAGCAACCAATCCAAATTTTTCAAATAAGGGGTTTATTTGGTCGGATGTTAAATTTAGGTTATAATTTTAGTATTCAAGTAGCTGATTTGCACAAGAATTATGAGCTTTGAGTCTAAACGTTTTCAGCTTGCTATATTGGTCGTGTTGGTTGTGGCTATGTCGTATATAGTTTTTTATCACTTAGGTAAAAAACCGCTTTTAGACTACGACGAGTCTATTTACGCACAAGTAGCGAGACAGGCGTATGAAAGCCGACATCAGCTCGGATTTACATGGTATGGGAATCTGGGTCTTAACAGGACAGAGTTATGGTTTGAAAAACCACCGTTAATGATATGGCTAACAGAAAGCGCGTATTGGGTGTTTGGGGTAAACGAGTTTGCGGCAAGATTTTGGCCGGCCATTTTTGGCTTGCTAACTATGGTGCTTACTTTTTTCTTTGTAAAAAATATATCCAAATCTTTTTATGCGGCAGTATTTGCTACTTCAGTTTTTTTTATTGCTTTCCAATATATTTACAACTTAGGAGTACTTCAGTTTGACGTTCCAGTTGGTTTTTTTATTTTACTTACGCTATATGCTTTTTGGCTTGCCAAAGCGAATGGCAAATTTTATTTTTTGTTTTGGCTGTCGCTGGGTTTGGGAGTTTTAACTAAGAGTGTTATTGGTTTACTTCCGTTGCCGGTAGTTTTAGTTTATTCAATATTAGCCAGAGACTTTGCTTACTTAAAGAGTAAACTTTTCTATATGGCCGGTTTGGTGTTCATAGTTACCATCTTGCCTTGGCATATAGTAGAAAGCATAAAGTACGGTAAAGGCTTTTGGCAACAGTATTTGTTTTATCATGTGTTTGACCGATACAGCTCGGGCTTAGAAGGAAACGGCAAGCCTTTTTCCTTTTACTGGAATATACTTGCTGAACACAGGATAATGTTTCGCAGTTTAATTGTTTCTTTGGTTTATTGTGCGTTCAAGTCGTTCAAGGATAAAAATTATTTTTTTCCACTTGCCGCACTGTTATGCATATTTATATTTTTTAGCACTGCAAGTACAAAATTGCCTGCTTATATTCTAGTTATTTTTCCATATATTGCTAGTGTTATTGGTATGGCTTTTGCAGACTTTGCTGGGCTGTTGGAGAGGTATCATAAAGTACTCGGTGGCTTATTTGTGTTTTTTGTTGTAGTTGTGTTTATGTTTTTTGGCTATAAGTTCAACCATTTTAAACTTACTAAAGAAAAAGAACAGTACGTTTTAGACAGCAGGGCTGTTGGCGCATTTTTAAAAAGTCGCTACTTGGATGAGTCCTTATATTACTACTCAACAATAGGTACCAAACCTTCAATTATTTTTTATTCAAATAGAGTTGTGTATTACTTACCGTATCCAAGCCCGAAACCTAAAGAAAAGCTTATTTTAGTTTCAGAAATAAGTCCTGACTTTAAAAACCAAACCGTGTTATTTTCTACTTCAACCCAAAAAGTTTATCAAATACAATAGTAAAAATAAAAATACCAGTTTGTCTGGTATTTTTATTTGGTAGCGGTACGGGGAATCGAACCCCGATTTAGTGGATGTCCTCCAAAGGAGGATCCACCTCTGGTGGAAGAACCCTTGTTTTAAATTCTTTCTTTGGTAGCGGTACGGGGAATCGAACCCCGATTTTGTGGATGAGAACCACATATCCTAACCATTAGATGATACCGCCCCCAAAGAAAGAATTTAATTTGTGATAGTGTTATAGATCTCCTCTCTAGCTTGTGTGGTTTTTTTAAGATAAATCTCTCTTTTGCGAGCAGTAGTTTTATCTAAGAATGTTTCAGTATATATTAATGAAAATGGTTTATAGGGTTTTGTAGATGTGGTTTTACCAGAATTGTGTTGAGCTAATCGTTTCTGCACATCAGAAGTTATTCCTATATAACGCCACACTCTTTTTGTACTTTGAATAATGTATAAATAATACATTTTTGTATTGTTTGGATGCCCTCCAAAGAAGGGTCCGCCTCTGGCGGAAGAACCACATATCTCCGCCATAGGCGGACCATATGAATGGCTAACCATTAGACGATACCGCCATAGTTAGTTGTTAGTGCTTAGTAATTAGTGTTTAGTAAGACCAAATTAACATCCTAAATTTCTTATTACTAATTACTTACTACTTATGGCTTTTACAACAATTCCAGCTTATTTTAGCAGGGATAAGAGAAAAAATAAAGAGCCTGTGGATGCATGCGCGCCTTGGCGCTATAATGTTAGTTACTTATTAGATTTGTTATTGTGAAGATTTTTTATGTCTAAGGTAATTATTGTGTGCGGGTTTCCTGGCTCCGGTAAAACCACACTTGCTAGGGCACTATCGAAAAAGCTAAATATAGTCTGTCTTCATAAGGATACATTTAAGGAGAATTTATACGACACTCAGGGCTTAACTTCTTTGGAGGATAGTAAGCGAATTGGGCATGATTCTATTAGGCTCTTGCTCGCCATGGCAGAGGAGCAGCTGGTAAATGGCGTAGATGTGATTTTGGAAGCTCCATTTACATTTTTAGAGGATTATAAGATCTTTCAAAGTTGGATAGATAAATATAGCGTCAAAATTTATAGTGTAATTTGTTATGTGGCACTTGAACTTCGCAAAGAACGCTTTCTAAGTCGTCCTCGGCATCCAGCGCACCACGATATGGAGCGGATTGGTAGCGGAAGCTTTGAAGAGACTCCGAACGTATACGATTTGATACCAGGGTATAAAATTAGGTTAGAAACCAATAAGCCCGTTGAACAGTTGGTGAAAGAAGTCACGCGGGTGGTGATGAGTATAAGGTAATTTACACATCTAAAATTAACTTACACCTAATTTAAGCGGCCGCTTAAATTAGGTGTAAAGATGGTTGTTAGGGTATATACTAAGTGTATGAATACATATCGTGTGGTTATTTTGGTAACGTTATCAATTGTACTATTGGCAGCTGGGTGCACAAAACAACCTTTGCCAAGAGAGGTGCCAAGTTCTCCTGTGGAGAGCTACGAGCAGTTGCCGAGATAGCTAGTGCTTAGTGCGTAGTACCTAGTGCTTAGAGAATTACAAAAAATTAATCCGCAGCTGGCGGATTAATTTTGTTTAAATGTTTATTTGATTATATGTTTTGTGTGTTTTGCACTGGGTCGTGGTAGTCTGAGACAGGCCCAACTGGTGCGTCGTCCGCTTTTTCTGTGGCGGTTGCTGGAGTTTCTGGGAGTTTAATTTCTGCGGTAAGTTTTGCAAATTCAGGCAACTCGGAAACTGTTTGCAGGCCCATATGTTGTAAAAATTCTGTTGTTACTTGGTAGTAACTACTTCTGCTGTCTGTTGGATTACTGACTTTTTCAATTAAGCCACGCATTAAGAGTTGCCTTATAGAATATTGGCAATTAACTCCGCGTATGGACTCTATCTCTGTTTTAGAAATTGGTTGTCTGTATGCAATTATACCCAAAACTTCTACTGTGGCATCGGTTAATTTTTCACGTAAATCTGCGGTCAGAAAAGCTTTAACTAGCTCAACGTGTTGTGGGTTTGTGCCAAGTTGCCACTGTCCGCCTGCTTCCATGAGTACAATTCCGCTACCTGCGCGCATGCTTTGTAGTTCGGTGAGTGCTAGCGTTGCTTGCTCTGTGTTAGAGCTCACGAGTTCTGCTAGTTGTTTGGTGGTAACTGGTTTGCTAGCCACGAATAAAACGCTTTCTAGTTTGGGAATAAGGTCGTTCATAGATGTACAAAACTGAATTTAGTATTTTTAGTTGTTACTGAGTAAAAATAGCCAAACACCTGCGCCAATAAGCAATATTGAAATTATAACAATTTGCACTTGGTTGCCAAGAAGCTTGGTACCTTCCTGAGAGCCTTGAGGTAGTTTAATCAAGCCAAGACTTATGAGCCAACGCTGGACAATAAAGTACCAGGGCTCGTAAAGGGTGGTGCCGTAGAGGTACCCTGCGAGTATTAATATGGCTGCAAACAAATCTCTGTTCATAAATTAATTTAACAAGATAGTATGGTATTAATATATCATACGCGACAAGGCTCTATAACATATTGGTTTGCTCTTTTTCCACTTTCCTAATGGTAATTTCGGTAAATAGAGCTTCTTGTTCAACGCTAAATATGCGCTGTTTTATAAGCTCAAGTAGGGCTAAGAAAGTTACTATTGCTTCGGATTTATTTTTCGCCTGAGAAAGAACGCTAGAGAGTTTAGTTTCTATTTGCTGAGAGAGTAGGCCTTGTAGATGAGAAATTTTTTCTTGAATAGATATAGCTTCCTTTATGCGTGCTTTTGGTAAATTATCTAGTTCAGTCAGTTCGGACAGCACTTTGAGAATGTTCGCATGAAGTGTTCCGGTCGTAATGCTTGGATCTGGAAAAAAACTTACTCTTTTGGAAAATACCAACGTACGGCTAAAACTTTGTTGTTGTTTTGCGTCCAGCATTTTTAAATACCTAGCAATTTCCCTAAATTGTTTGTAAAGCAAGAGTTGGCTCTCTAGGGGCACTTCGGTATCGTCGTCGTCTGTTTCTATTTCTAGACTAGGTAAAATTGCCCGAGATTTAATTACCAAGAGTTTAGCTGCTATAGCTAAGTAGTCGGAGAGCACAGTCGGGTCTAGTTCTTCCAGTTTTCGTACATAGGCTAAAAACTGTTCTGTAACATGGGCCAAAGCAATTTCGGTTATGCTTAACTTTTGTTGTTCTATTAGAGACAGCAGTAAGTCTAAAGGTCCTTCAAATTCATTTTTCGTTAATGTAATGCTATGTTGTTCCATGTTTATTTTGCAAAAGCACCTAATATAGGAGAAATAATTTTAAAATATTGTTTACTAGAAACTTTCACGCTTTCGGTAAAACTTCCTGCACTAAATACTAAATTCTTATTCAGAGTTAGCTTTTTGTCTACCAACAAGGGTGTGTCGTATATTGGCAGGGGAGCTAGCAAATATTTAGTTTTAAGTTTGCCAGCTATGTCTTTTTCTTTGGCTACAGATGTCCGTACTTTAATGGGGGAGGGGAGTTTAGGGTTTTGTTTAATAAGTTTTTTGAATAATTTTGTTTGGACATCTAATACGAATTTATCTATCTTTTTAAAGTCTAGGTGTTTACCAGCCGGCACTGCTACTAAAATTAAATTAAATTTTTCTATTTTATCTCCAGGTTCTGTAATGAACGCAATTTGCTTATCAAACTTTACTAGCACAGTTTTTACCACCTCTTTTGGGTTTATGTGCTGGGTTTCAGCCGAGTTAAAAGCCGTGTAGACTTTACGGTGTTTTATGCTCTCGTATTTTATGTCAGATTGTTCAAAAAATTTTTGTATCTTTTTGTCCATATATGTTCTGTAATTATTTTAGTATTTACAATGCGCTTGTTTTTAAAAATTTTATCACTTGTTCTGTGTCAGCTATTTCTTTTATAAGTCCGGTTCTTTGTTCGGCCAGACTTTTTGTTGGGTTTACGCTATGAACAATATCTGTTGCGGCTAGCCTGTGCTGTAACTCTACAAGTTTTTCTTGTAAAGCAATAATTTCTTGGTTTTTTAATTTCTTTTTCGTTGGTATTGTGCATATATGTAACAGTTAGCTTGGACGCTAACTTTGCTTTTTTGGTGGTAGATCTAACTTTATGTGAAGCTCTTTCAGTTGTTTTTCGCTTACAGTGCTTGGAGCTTCCATCATTACGTCTTCAGCACTGCCATTTTTAGGAAAAGCAATAACTTCACGAATATTGGCTTCGTTCTCGAGCAGCATTAATAAACGGTCTATTCCTGGAGCAAACCCACCGTGCGGTGGAGCGCCATACTCAAAGGCGCGAATCATGGCTCCAAATTTTTCGTCTACTACTTCTTTTGGGTAACCGACAATTTCAAAAGCTTTATACAAAATTTCTGGGTTGTAGTTTCGTATGGCTCCACTTGAAAGTTCTAGGCCGTTGGCAATTATGTCGTATTGATCTGCTTTTATAGTTAACGGGTCTTGTGTGTTTAGCGCATCTAGGCCACCAATTGGCATAGAGAAAGGGTTGTGGCAAAAATCAATTTTCTTTTCCGTGTCACTCCATTCGTACATGGGGAAGTCTATAATCCACGCCCAAGCAACAACACTAGGGTCTTTAAGACCGAAGTCTGCGCCGAGTTGATCTCTTAGTTTGCCAAGGACTTTGTTAACTAAACTTCGCTCGTCCGCACCGAAGAAAACAATGTCCCCATCCTGTGCTTTTGTTTTTGTAATGATCGCAGAAACTTCCTCTGATGATAAAAATTTTAAAATAGGGGATTTTTGTTCGCCATTCTCCAGTACAATATAAGCAAGCCCCCCTGCGCCCTCGCGCTTAACCATTTCGGTTAGAGTGTCTATTTGGCTTCTTGTAAGCCTACTACCACCTTCAAGGGTTATGGCTTTTATGCATCCACCTGACTTTATGGCATTGGCAAAAACACTAAAGCCAGTATTTTTAAGCTCTTCGGTAAGTTCTACCATTTCCATACCAAATCTAAGGTCGGGTCTGTCGGAGCCGTACTTTTCCATTGCTTCTGCATAGGGAATGCGTGGGAACGGTTTTTCTAAAACTTTTTTGCCAGCAAATTTTTCGGTAAGTTCTATAAACAATGGCTCCATTTGTTTAAACACAACGTCGTGGTGGTCGGCAAAAGCTATTTCTAAGTCTAGCTGATAAAATTCCCCTGGGCTTCTGTCGGCTCTTGGGTCTTCGTCTCTGAAACAGGGGGCGATTTGGAAGTACTTCGGGACTCCACCTACCATGAGTAGTTGTTTAAACTGTTGGGGCGCTTGAGGAAGTGCGTAAAACTTGCCCGGATGCAAACGGGATGGCACTAAAAAGTCGCGCGCGCCTTCAGGAGAGCTAGATGTCAAAATTGGTGTTGTAATTTCTATAAAGTCTTCTGCATCCATCCAGTCGCGGATAAATTTAATCATTTTATGACGCTTTAACAACATGCTCTGCATTTTTTCTCGACGCAAATCTAGAAAACGATATTTCAAACGTAGGTCTTCGTTTATATTTGCTTCCTGATGGAAAATAGGGAAAGGCAGAGGCTTGCTCGGATTTAGTATTTCCAAGTGCTCTACTTTTATTTCTACGGTACCAGTTGCAATATTTTTATTTACTAGCGAAGGTTCTCGTTCTAACACTGTGCCGGTGGCTTTTAAAACAAATTCGTCGCGTATTTTATTTGCAATTTCAAAAGCCGTTGCAGTTTCTGGGTGCACTGTAAGTTGTACTAGTCCAGCGTGGTCGCGTAGGTCTATAAATATTAAACCACCGTGGTCGCGAGTACTAGCTGCCCAACCGGCAACTGTAATTTGTTTCCCAACATGTAGTGTAGTGTCTAAACTAAGTGTTCTTTGCATATATGTATTCTATAAAATAAAAAGAGTCCTTACAAACTGACCATAGTTAAATGATTAGTTTGTAAGGACGCTCTAGTAAACAGTGCGTGGTGCCACCTTACTTTGTTCTATTTTAAGATAGAATCTCAAATTTACACTATAACGGGCGCGCCCGAAGAGGTCTACTAACGCCATAGGCTCAAGCAGAAAGTTTGTAAAGTAGAAAGTTTATAAAGTATCTATGACTTTATGAACTTTAAAAACTTTATTAACTTTTCACCTGTCGCTTTGCGACACGTTCTTCTCTTAGCTCGGCTGTGTTTTCAGCTTCATTGCTTTTCCATATTATATCATGCACTATATACGTAAGGCAAATACAAATGTGCAGGTTTTTGCCAAATATCGGGTGTATGACTACGGTTGAAATACCGTCACAACAAGTCAGGAGGGCTTATGAGTAGACGTCTTTTCTTGTTTTTGCTTTGTTTTTTTGCTCATGGCACATTTGCCCAGAGTCCAAAGCCAAAGTTTGATTGGCAACATGTTGTTTCTATTGCAGTTACTCTAAATGAGCAAAATCCATGCCAGCAACCAGTTTTTTCCATAGCTAAAGCTAGCGATATTGCGGAAATTGTAAAAGCTTTTAATCAGAAGCCAGACATGTCGCAGTACGGATGCGGTGCTCCTGGTTACCGCATTTGGTTTCGTGACCGACAAGGTTTTGTGGTTACTGGAAATATTGGGATAACTCAAATGAGTGTTCGGGGTAAGCCCGGACTGTATGTGCTTTCTAAGCGGGCTATTGAGTTAGTTCAGGCAAAAGAATCTTGTGGAGAATAAGACTAACATGGCTAACAGTTAGTTATGAAGATAGCGATTTTGCCCGCGTTAGTAAGAGCGGGCTTTTATTTTGCCTGTGATATAATAGGATTTGTAAGATAATAAGTTTTATAAGACGTATAAGACCTATGGCGTTGAAAAAGATAGTATTAGACCTTGAGACTCAGAATTCTTTTCAAGACGTTGGCGGTAGAGGCAAAAATCATTTATTAAAAATTTCTGTTTGTGGCGTTTATTTTTACGAAACAGATAAATACCAAACTTTTGAAGAGCACGAACTGGGAAAACTGGCGCCACTCTTACAGACAGCGGACCAAATAATTGGTTACAACATTAAGGATTTTGACTTTGAAGTGTTGCAACCGTACTTAAATTTTAATATTTTTGAAGTACCATACTTAGATATTTTGCAAGAAATAGAAAAAGTTATTGGGCATCGGGTGAAGCTAGAGTCCGTGGCGCAGGCAACTCTTGGTAGTGGTAAGTCAGGAACAGGCTTGCAAGCCATAGTTTACTGGCGAGCAGGTAAGTTGGACGAGCTAAAAAAGTATTGTTTGGACGATGTACGTGTAACTAAACAGGTTTACGAATATGGAAAAAAGAATGGCAAGCTTTTATATTCCGATTATTTTAGCATAAAAGAAGCCCCAGTGAGCTTTTTGGAAGCAGAGGCAAGGGGCGAGGTATTACATCAGGCGAGCTTGTTTTAAGATTTTGAGCGTCCGACTAATTTGTTTATTTCTGAATCGTAGTCTACGAGTAGTTCTTTGTTTGCAGAAGTCGATAACCTTACAGAGCCAATCATGCCATGACTCTTTGGGATTTCAAATCCAATTGTTACTTTACATCCACTTGAGAGTTTGGCCGCAATGGTGTGTGTTGGGAAGCTATTGTGCGGGTGTACGAGTAAACTTTTTCCTTCCGGTGAGTGATAGGCCACATTCACAGGTTCAAGTCCAAACCTTTTTAGTCTAGTAATTAAGGCTTCCGTGGTTATGGTGTATTGTTCTACATGGAAATTCCGTGTTTGATCTGGTTGTTGGCCTTGCAGTTTTCTACGCATATGAATAAAAAAGAATTATTGTTTCTTGTAAGTAGTATACTCATAGTTTTGTTATTATTTCTAGTAGTGGGTATTTTTTTTGTATTTTCTGGCTCATTTGCATTGCCACAGTATTTTTTTATAGGTTCAATTTCTGTTCACTATTACGGCATAACTATGGCGTTGGCTGTTGGGGCGGGCTGGTGGTTGGCCTCAAAACGTGCTCCTAAGTATGGGATAGACACAGCAAAGATTGACACTTTTTTGTTATGGTTAGCTTTTGGAGGTTTTGTGGGCGCACGGGCTTACCACGTTGCTAGTAGTTGGCGGTATTATTTAGAGGCTCCATTTGACGCACTCAAGGTCTGGCACGGCGGGCTCTCTATTTTTGGCGCTTTAATAGGCGGTTTTATTGTGATTGTTTTTTTTGGTAAAAAGCTTCTAACCGACAAGCAATTTTCTAATCGCAATGCTTCCTACCTTCCGCCTTCTACTTTACGCTTACTAGATTGGCTTGCGCCAAGTGTAGTGCTTGGCCAAATAATTGGCAGGTTTGGAAATTTTTTCAATTACGAAGCATTTGGTTACCCAAGCAACTTGCCGTGGCACATGTTTGTTCCAGAACAGTTTCGCCCAGACGGCTTGCTTGGCTTTGCTTTTTTTCATCCATTATTTTTGTATGAAGCTTTGGGCAACGCGTGTATTTTGTATGTTTTACTCAAGCTCGGGGCCAAGCCAAGCACTCGCATAGCACGCCCAGGGTGGCTGTTCTTTTTGTATCTTTTTTTGTATAATGCTATGAGATTTGCTCTTGAATTTTTACGTACAGACAGCACGTTTTTATGGGCAGGGGTACGTTTGAATGTTTTAGTTTCTGCTGGTTTGTGCCTTACTGCATTTATCGGGCTATTAGTTCTTAACAGTTATGACAAAGCAACCGAACAGATTAAATAACCACCAAGCCTTAAGTTTACTTGTGGCAGTAATTTTACCTGCAGTTATTTATACTTTGGGTGTGCCGACGCCAAACTTTGGTTTATTAGTCTTGGCTTTTGTGGTTATAGTTTCTTTTGTACAGTTGTTTTCCATGCGCACTTTAGCCGATTTGCACGATGCTCGTTTATGGGCAATTGCCCGCAGTGTCCTGTGTTATACTGCTTGGTTTCTTTTGTTTTTCTTGCTTCCAAGCTCACACTTACAAATTTGGTACATGTTTATAAGCGTGCCAATTTTGTTTTTGGCAGAACGGGTGGTTGGTTACGCTGGTGAAACCATACTTATTACACACACCATATTAACCAGTTTTGGACTTCTAATGGCAGCGAGTGGCGCAGAGTATTATTTTCATGCTGGTAGTACGGTTCTAACTTTGGCTGTATTTATAGTGCTCTTTGTCTTAACCCGCGCGACTTACGTTTTTGTGCCACAGACGTCTTCTATTAGACTTGCTAGCTCTCTGGTGGTTGCTTTGCTTGCAACCGAAATTCATACGGCTGTTCTTTTTTTGCCGTATCATTACACGGTACTTGGCTTTCTTACTTTTGCTGCATTTTACGTATTGTGGTTATGTACTTACTACTGGCAGTTTGGCGTGCTTACTCGTCAGCGTGTCGTGTTTTACGTTGGGCTTGTGTTAGCGCTTATTGCTATTTTACTGCTGGTCACACCGTGGCATATTGTGTCATAATATTAAATATATCTTTGCTAGTTATTAATTTTGTCTTATATTTACATGAAATTGATTGGCTCTAGAACATTTTTATTGGTCTTGTGTGCGGCAATTGTTGCTTTTGTATTTAATTTATTTTTGGGAGATAGATTAGCTGCGCATTTTGCTACATGGTCTGTGGCGAAGAAATATCATTTAGTTGAGCCACGTGCGCCTTTAGTTATAAATACACGTGAAGAGGTGAGAGTAAATGAAGCAAATGATTTAGTTGCTGTAATAAATAAAAGTAAGGGTAAGGTCGTGGCTGTTGTTGACATGGGTTTGGGTGCACCAGCGCTTCGAGGCGCGGCCACCGCACTTTCAGCTGATGGGCTTTTTGTAACTAGTAAGCTTTCGCTTGAGGGCGTAAAACAGGACAGCTTGGTGTTAGTGAGTGGAGACGGTCGTGCGCATAAAGTAACTAAGATTGTTTTTGACGGCGCAACCAATATAGCTTTGCTTAAAACAGATATTACCGGACTTTCGGTAGCCTCATTTGCTAAGCGTGAAGATGTTCTGCCGGCAGAGCGAGTTATGTTGCTTGGTTCAACAACAAATGGCAATCCGTATTTTTTAGCTAGTTTTATTTCTAGTGGTGAGAGTTTGTCTGCTGGTGCTTGGTCATCAGAATTACCGTCACATAGTTTACCTATGCAGGCCGTTTCTGGAAGCGTGCCTGGGCAGGGGGTGTTTATGCTTTCGGGCGAACTTGCAGGTATGTGGGACGGCAACAGCGTAGTTCCTGCAAGTGTTATAGCTGAAGCTGTTGGAAGCTACTTAAGTTCAGGTGGGGTCATTGCAAGGCCATACTTTGGTTTTGCATATACATATATACCTGCATCGTTTGCAACTAATGGTAGTCAGACCGCAGGATTTTTGGTAACAAAGCTAATAAATAAAACTGCGCCAACAACAAATTCTCCAGCAGCTGTCGCTGGTCTTGTAGTGGGTGATATTATAAGAAAAGTTGCCGGACAGGATGTTGCAAGCTCTCCAACGCCGGATATTTTGTTAACGGGCGCATCGGTAAATAAGAGCATTTCTTTTGAGATAGTCAGAAACGGTAAAAGTCTAGTTATTAATATTACTCCTATACAACAGTAATCTGGCTTACAAATAAGCCATAAATTAGTAGCTTTAGGCCTTTGTATATAATTGACAAAGGTATATTTTTATGTTACTATATTGTTTAAGTTAAAGTTTGCTATTTTGCTATGCAAGACGAGAATTTTACAAAATATTACCCAGCAGCAAGCGATGAAATGGTGCATATGCTAGGTTTAACTGTACCTAAGCCACCACAGGATAGTCTACCTAAACAGACTACCGAAGAAGTCTCGGCGTCTTTGGAAATTCCTAAGCCCGCCGAGTATGAGTCTTTACCTATAACTTCTTCTTCTGAACCTGCCACTAACGAGGTTGATGCAGATAATAGTATTTTAAAAAATATTCCTTCATTGCAAGAGAAAGCTCCGGCGCTCGTGCAAGTAGGAAAGATTTTACTTGCTGTACTTCCATATGTAGTCGTGTTCGCCATTGGTGCTATTGTGTACTATGCATTTTTGGCAAATCCTGCAAATAGGCCACAGTTTTTTCAAAGTTTTGCCAAGAAAGAACCCGACCCAATTGTCACAAAGCAAAAAACATTTGCAACCTTGCAAAAAAATAACCAAGGCGATTTTGTCGCGTGGATAAACAGCTATTACTACACTGTCACAGACGCAAGTCTTGTTGGCATGAATTATGTAGCGCCCAACAAATTAACAAATTTTGAAAACTATTTGTTAAAGATAAACCCAAAGACAAATGACGTCATGCACACAGGTAAAACTGACGCAGAGAATGTTTTGGCTGGAATAGATCCTGCTACTGGAACAAGTCTTGCTGACTGGCAACGCGATATAGTTGCACAGTATTTTGACTCTGCTGCCATTACTCAGCGTTTTGGCGGTGTTGTGGCTCCTGCGACTGTTTTACCAACTGTTGCAGGAACTCGTACTGTACTTATGCCACGTGGAGAGCCGGCAGATAGTGTATCTGCACAAACTATTGCAGTTGCCACCCTAACTCCAACGCCAACTCCTGTGCCAACCAAGACACCTGTAGTAGCTGTTCCCGTAGTTGTTCCGACAGTTCGTCCTACAACTCAAAATCCTAGTAATTGTTCCGATAATACTTTACAAATAAATACGAGCATTCCGGGACGTTTGGAAGTGCCGTCTATTGGTGTGAATGTACCAATTATTTGGAGTACCTCCACCAATAATTTTGATGCAGATTTAAAAACTGGAGTTGTTCATTATCCATGTACACCATTGCCTGGTGATGTTGGAACGAGCTATATTTCTGGTCACTCCAGCAACTATGCTTGGGTGCATGCAGATTACAACAAAGTTTTTGCTCGCATAAATGAGCTTGCTAATGGCACAACTTTCAAAATTACTGTTGTAGGTAAGGACGGTAAAGATATACGTTTGTTTTATGTTGTACAAGAGCAAAAAGTTTTTGAACCGAGCGATCAGGCGCAGTTTATAAACACCGCCCAGTCGCGTGTCGCACTTTCTACTTGCTGGCCTATTAACAGTACCAAACAACGTCGTGTTGCCTATGGTGTGTTAAACCGAACTGAGCGCTAGGAATATAGGGTAAAGTGCAGTAGATAGAAAAATAAATATTGCCCAGACTTAACATCTTGGCGCGTGCGTGAATGAATGTTTTGAATGCATTTAGGCACGCGTCCGGTAAATTATTAGCGTTAGCTGGTGCCATACAGTGTGGCCACCAATTATCGTTTACAAATTTTTGCCGAGCGTTGTTCTTTCACAACTCGTTTGTCATTGCGAAGAGGCTTTGTAGTGAGTCTAGTTTTACTACAAGCGTCATTCGCAATGACAAATATTTTCTCGGCGGATGTGTAAACATACCGCCGTTGCTCAAGGGAGGGCAACATGAAAACTTATTGCAGTTTGGTTCGCGAAAAACAGATCGTCCGTTTGCTGACGCTGCTCGCGTTGCTGGCAATCGCTTTGGTCGTGTTAATTTCACCCGCACACGCGCAAGTCAAATCGGCGCAGGTCACGGTGTTGCTTGAAACATCTGGCTGTCAGGAAAATGTAAAAAACCTGATGGCACAACGATTGGCCGACGAATGGGGCGTGACTGTTAGCGCCTCAACAGAAAATACGGTTGCTAGGTCAGTCTTGCGGCTCAAATGCGGACAACTGCTAGTTGAATCGCAAAAACCTAAGCAACCCTCCATTGGCCAGCAAGCTGCCGCTGTTGGGATTTCAGCCGGCGTGCAAGCGGCAGGTAATGCAGTTTCTGGTGCGGCATACCGCCATGGTGGAACAGTTGCAGGTACTGCTGCAGGGGCTGCAACCCAAGGTGCGGCCAATGCAGCAAGCCAAAAAGCTCAACGCGATATTTATTACAAGTCGACCCGTAGAGATATGGATCAGCTTGTGGGATATGAGGTTTGCGTTGGGCTTGCATGCAAGGGTGTGCCGGCTAATTTATACATGAGTGTGCAAAATGCTACCGATGGCACAGGCCAGTGGCATCAGTACACTCTGCTCAGGTACGGCAACGATAAAGATGAAAAAAAGTTGCTAAATCCTGAAACTCCGATTTTTCTTGGCGAAGGTCAGTTTCAAACACCGCCGTTAGAGGCGGTGCAGGAAGCGCTGTTTGGTCTCTTGATTACAGAAGCAAGCGGGGCAAAACGACTCCAAGGTGCAAAGGAGCTGGCGGCGCTGCGCGACGCAGTGCTGGCGGTTCCAAAAGCACCATCAACATTGCCGGCGGTTACAACTCCAGCCGCTGCCGATGCCTCACAAGCACCGGCAGTGAAAATGGAAAAACACCCAGGTCAGGTGTGGAATAAACGCACACAAACTTGGGAGCCAATTGGCGGCATAACTGGCCAACTGCCTAACGAGCGGCCACGCTCTGTGGCGGCGCAAACCGCAGAAGTGCAGCAATTGCGCGAGCAAGTTGCTGTAATGCAAAAACAGCTTGAGGAAATGCGCGCAGCAGGCGCACTTCCCAAGCAGGCACCAACCCCAAAGCCTAAACCAACTGCAACACCTGCTGCTGAAGGTGTTGCTCCAACCCAGCAAGACCCAGTTCCGGCAGTTGGAGTTGCATACGATTGCAGCCTCGTTGCTGGCAAGCTGCTCACGCTTCGGTTTACCAAGACCTACAAGCGCAAGGACACAGGCCAAGAGGTGCGTGAGTTCCAATTGTGGGCAGCCACAATGGGACTTATTCATCTTGATCCAAAGATAGATATTCCTGGTCTTTTTGGGGAAAAGACTGAAGCAGCAGCAAAACAGCTTCAGCGCTGCCGTGAACTCGAGCAAACAGGAGAGTTGGACTTGCCAACCATTAAGTTGTTTGGCGGGTTAACTGCCCCAAAACCAGTTGCAACAAAGCGGTCGGTGAAAAAGAAAACAGAGTAGAGTAAGGAGGAAGCCGTAGGTTTTGAAAGGAGGCAAAACCTAGGGCAATGTGTTAGTTTTTGCAAAGCGCAAGGAAATAGGCTTCTCAGCCACTATTTTCCTTGCGCTTTTTGTTTGGTTTTAAATTTATAAGCACGTATGATGTATACTGTATATAAGAAGTAACATATGTTCTATGTTTCGTGATTATTTCAAATTTGGTGCTCAAGCCCATAAAGAAGATAAGAAAAACAAGCCAGATAAACAGCCAGATCTTGGCCGAAGAAAAGCGCTTAAGATTTTAGCAGTTGGTGCGGGGGCACTGGCTGGAGAGTTAATGGTGCCACAAGCCGTGCGTGCGGAGCTGGACAAGAAGCAAAATCCAGAAACAGGTAAGGAGCAGGCAGGGCCAATAGCAGTTGGCGTGGAAATACAAGGAGCAACAATAAATACTGGTGTTATAAAGTGGGAGGTGCAAAGTTTTGTCGGGCAGTGGGCAGATGCGAATAAGCGTGTTCCAAAGAAGGAACTGCCAACTTTGTACTTAGATTTTACTGCACTGCAAATTCAAGAGCATATTTCTCCAAGTGCACAAGCCGCAAGACAGAGTGAAGATAATGCAATTGCACAGGAAGGCGAAGCGATTGTTTTACAAACTGAGAGATCTGCTGGCATTTCTACAAATACAACTGCAGGAAGAATGGCAGATTTAGGCATGCGTATATTTAAGGGCGCAGCAGAAAAAAAAGCAAAAGAACAAGCGCATAAAGTTGTAGGCCAAGTTAAGGGCATTGCCACGCTTATGTATACAGCGTCTGAAAATAAAACGGCTGAGCAAAAGCCGGCTGGTGCGGTGTTCGACTATGTTCATGAAGGGCAGGAGTTTGTTTTTACTGGTTTGCATGCTGCGGGTATATCTTTGCCGTTACGTAAGAAGGCCAAGTTTGTTGGTTTCCCTGGTAGCAATGAAATGAAAGACTTTTTAGCTGAAGTTTTGGTTTCTGAAAGTATAGCGCAGGCCAAAGAGGCGCAGGGTCGTACTATTGCACTTGCCGAAAATTTGGTCAACTTAGCAAACAACGCTACAGATATAAGAAAAGTTAGGCCAAAACCTGGTGCTCCGGAAGTTCAGCCAGTGGCCGCCAGTGAAAAAACAGGAAAACGCGAAGGGTATGTTTGGAATGTTCGTCTGCAAAAGTATGTGCCAGTTGGGGGTGAGCAAGAAAGCAAGCCAGTAGTTGCGGAGCAGGCTCCAGCGGTAGTAAAAAGTGCTCCAAAAGTAAAGCCAGCGGAAGATCCACTTCAGGCAAAACTTAGGGAACGCTTGGCCAGAAGAAAAAAGTAGTTATTATTTGGTAATAAATTGACTTTGCTTTTTTTGGTGCTATAGTAGAAAAGTAAGGTTTCACAAACATAAAAAAACAAACCAAAAATATTTTCGGTTTGTTTTATTATTATCTTGTTTTTTATGGGTATGGACGAGGAACATTTACTTGAACTTATAGCTGAGGCGCAAAAGCGCGGGGGTGGTATTTTGCTTAATGTAGGCGACTCTCCGCAAGCGGTTGTGTTAAGTGTTGCAGCCTACACGGAACTTTTGGCCGGTAAGCCCAGCGCGTTGCTTACTGGCAATAGTGCGCCAAGCGAAACCGTCATAACTACCCCAAAGACGCTCTTAATTACCGGTGGTGCAGGTTACGTTGGTGCTCATGTCGCGCGTGAGGCTTTAGCTTGTGGGTATAAAGTTGTGGTGCTGGACAATTTATTTTCTGGAAAAAAAGAGTATGTCCCTGCTGAGGCAATATTTATAGAAGGGGACGTTCGTGACATAAATTTGTTGCGCGAAATTTTTGCAACTCACGCAATAAATGCAGTGGTCCACTTAGCCGCGCTTTTGGAAGTTGGAGAGTCGGTTGAAAAACCAATTGAATATTTTGAGACAAACACTATAGCAACTTCACGTCTACTGTTGGCCATGAAGGAGGCAGGGGTTGGTCGGCTTATTTTTTCTTCTACTGCCGCGGTTTATAAATCACACGATAAATCTTTACTTAACGAAAAGGCAGAACGCAAGCCTACAAATCCTTACGGGGAAAGCAAACTTATGGCGGAGCGAATTATTGCCTATTATTGCATGTACGCTGGTATGCAGGCGACTGTGCTAAGGTTTTTTAATGTCGCAGGTAGCCTTGTGGAGTGGGGAATTTTTGACACACATAAAGCTGCGCACTTAATTCCTGTTGTGCTGGACGTTGCCAAAGGAAACCTTGCAATTTTGACAGTTAATGGGGGTGATTGGGAAACTGCGGATAAGACTTGCGTGAGAGATTATGTGCATGCACACGACGTAGCAAGGGCGCACATGGCAGTTTTGGATAAGGCGAAGCACACTGGTTTTCGAGCGTACAATGTAGGCAACGGCCATGGTTTTAGCGTAAATGATGTGGTACAAACAGCAACCGAAGTAACTGGACGCATGATTCCTATGCAAGTTGGTCCGCGCAGGGCAGGTGATAGCGCTGAACTTGTAGCAGATGTTTCTTTAATTTTTAAAGAGCTCGGGTTTAAAGCGCAGTACAGTTTGGAAGATATTATTAAATCTGCTTGGCAAGCGCCGAGTGCTTAGAACAACCATCAATAAGGAGGACAGGGCATGAACGCGCGAGTTAGTATCCGCTAGACTTTAAATAAAATACACAACAAGACAGTGCTTGAGTGAACTGGGGGTTTGGTTTATACTAATATTGTTATTATTTTATTCAAATGAAAAAATTATCTGTAGTTATTCCTGCATATAACGAAGAGAATAGAATTGGCGTCACCCTTGAAGCTACAAATGCTTATTTGGCTAAACAGGGTATGGACTATGAAATACTTGTCGTTATAGATGGTGCAAAAGACAACACAGCAGGAGTTGTCCAAAGTTTACAATCACGCATTCCTGCCTTGCGCATGATTAACAACAAAGAAAATCATGGCAAGGGTTTTGTAGTTAAACAAGGGATGTTAGAAGCGGTTGGAGAAATTCGATTGTTTATGGACGCAGATGGCTCCACAGCTGTTGACCACATAACTTCTTTTTTACCTTATTTCGATAAAGGGTTCGATGTAGTAGTTGGTTCAAGGCGTATAAAAGGTGCAAATATAACTGTGCACCAACCATGGTTTAGAGATTTTTTGGGTGGCGTGTTTCGTTTTATTGTGCATACACTCGTGCCGGTTGGCGTTACAGACTCACAGTGCGGTTTTAAGGCCTTTACTGCAGACGCAACAGTAAAAGTTTTTCCAAAGCAAACTATAGACCGTTGGGCATTTGATGTTGAAATTTTGGCCCTAGCAAGGAAAGAGGGTTTAAAAATAGAAGAAGCACCAGTTACATGGAAAAATGACACGGAAAGTCAAGTTAAGTTTTCAGGTATGGTCAATATGTTGCTTGAGGTGTTGCAAGTGCGTATGAATTTGTGGGGCGGAAAATATAAATAATTTTCGTTAAGGTTTTTTAAATTTGTCGCCATATTTTATTTGTTCGTTGTGCGTGTAACACGATTCGCATTTTAGTCGTTATATATTTTGTAGTGCATAATTCAATTATAAAAAATAGCGTAAAGACAGCAGCTTTTGTGTGTATGATGCTGTGTGTGCTTTTTTTGGCAGCAATACCTGCTAAGGCTTTTTACTTTTCTACAAATTTGGATGCCATAGACCCTGGGTATACTCCTAACTCACAAAATGTAGACAGGCAGTGGGCTTTGTCTAAGGCTCACTTTACCGACGCTTGGGACAAAACAACTGGAAGTACAGCAGTAGTGGTAGCGGTTATAGATACCGGTATTGACGCTACACACGAAGATTTAAAACAAGTTAAGTATTTGTCTGGGTATGACTTTATACATAATTTAGGCATAGACTCGGGTTCAGATTCAGACGACAATGGACACGGTACATTAGTAGCGGGAGTTTTGGCGGCAACAGCGAATAACGGTTTGGGTGTTGTTGGTACGAATTGGTCGGTAACGCTCATGCCACTTAAAGCCCTAGATGCAAGCGGAAATGGTACTTCAGATAACGTTGCTAAAGCTATTATTTGGGCTACGGACAAGGGTGCCAATATTATTAATTTAAGTCTTGGTGGTGTAGGATTTGGTCAGGACGTTGCTTTGTCGAATGCGGTTAGCTACGCTTTTAACCATAACGTCACTATAGTTGCAGCGGCAGGTAATGACACGGCTTCGTTTGGAGGGAATTTGGACGTTGAACCAGTTTTCCCAATATGCGACGACAATAGTCAAAACATGATTATTGGTGTTACCGCAGTAGACAGTAACGATCAAAAGCCATCTTTTTCTAATTATGGAAAAAATTGTGTGGATGTTTCTGCTCCAGGTAAAAGAATACTTAGCACCATAGGCAGGGATCCAGTAACTAGGGCTAAGTCACCGAATACATACGCCTACGCCTCTGGTACTTCTTTAGCAGCTCCTTTTGTTTCTGGTCAAGCAGCCCTACTTAAATCAGCGTTCCCAAATGCCACCAACAAACAAATTCGCGACAGAATTATTTCTACTGCCGACCCAATAGACGCTTTAAATACAACCCAGTGTGGTGGCCCATGCACTGGTAAACTCGGCTCGGGTAGAATAAATGTAATATCTAGTCTTGCTGCCAAAATTTTGCCTGAAGCAATTAACGAAGGCGACGTCATAGAAGTAGCCGAAACAGGCTTACGATACGTAATAAGCGGTGGCAAGCGCTTATTGCTGAGCGATTTTGTTCATCAACAACGCTATTCTGGTGTAGCACCCAGAAAAGTAAATTTATCGGAGGTAATAACTTTTCCTGAGGGCCAGTACGCTCCACCTGTAGATGGCACTTTATTTAAGAATCCTTACGACCCAACAGTCTATTACATGATGAACGGACTCAAAATGCCCGTTACTTACCAAGTGTTTCTTTCTAGAGGTCTGGCTTTTGACCGCATGGTCACCCTTACAGATGCAGAAGTGCGCTCTTGGTTGCTTGGTAGGTTTTTACCGCCGGTAGATGGCACTTTGGTGCGTTCGCGGACAAATCCGACTGTGTATTGGGTTGTAGGTAACACATTGCACCCAATTACGCGGGGTTTTTACGTAGAGCGTGGACTTTCAATATTTCCCATTCTTTATTTTAGCGATGCAGATATAAAACAGTTTCCAAAAGGCGAGGCGTATATTCGTTAGTTAAATTTTTAATGGTTTTATTCCAAGCTTCATGTATACTAATATTAGTAATTAACATTGAGCAAAAAAGTTAATACCACTTATTTTAAAATGAATATACATATAAAAATTAAACTATATTTTACTTACGCAGTTTTGAGTGCGCTGTGTTTTTCTCTACTTCCAAACAGCAGTTATGCTCAAAGTATAAATCCGGCTTTTGACCCAAATAAGCTAATAGAAGACAAGGTTTTTAGTGATACACAAACTTTTGGGGGCGCGGCTGGCATACAAAAGTTTTTAGAAAGTAGAAATAGCGTTTTGGCAAATACGTCGCCGGAGTTTTTGGCGCGCCTTAAAGAGCCAACTGTTACCATGTTAAAAACTGCCCTTGAGGACCCAGAGCCAGCTTTGCCGCGCTTGCGCACGGCAGCAGAGCTAATTTGGGACGCTTCACAAAGTAGCGGTTTAAACCCACAAGTTATTTTAGTTACGCTCAATAAAGAACAAGGTCTCATAGACGGTATAACTCCAAACTCAGACCGGTTGCAGCGGGCGTTAGATTTTTCTATGGGATTTGCATGTCCAGATTCTACTGGTTGTAGCCAAAATACTTTGTTCCCTGGTTTTTATTTTCAACTGTTTGGTAACTTCGACTCCAGCAATAACCGTTACCTTGGTGCTGCAAAAAGTTTAATGAAGTCATTTTCTACTCCTGGTGGTAGGGGGCCTTCAGGAGACGGGAAAGTTTCTAAGGTGGGTGAGATTATTTCTTTAAGCAACACACTTGGTAGTTACGACGGTGCTCCAGCACAACAGACAGTCATGCTGTCCAATAACGCTACGGCAGCTTTATATCGTTTTACACCCCATGTTTATAATGGCAACTATAATTTTTGGCGCTTTTTTAACGCTTGGTTTAAGTACGCCAATGGGACTATTATGCAGGTCGGTAGTGACGTGGGCCTGTATATTATCCAAAATGGCAGTAGGTTACAGCTACCACAGTTTGTGGCTAAAGCTCGTGGCCTAGACGTTTCTAAAGCAATTGTTGTTTCTCCAAACGAGCTTGAGAATTACCCACAGGGTAAGCTCTATGGACCAAGCGATAACACTATAGTAACAGTCAGTGGAGACCCTCAAAAATATGTATTTTTGGATAACATAAAACATCCAGCATCTGACTTTGTTATTGCTCAACGAAAGCTTAATATTGCTAACACATTAGCTATAACCCAAGATGAGTCGCAGTTGTTTACCGCAGGTGATGTACTTACGCCAGCGGACGGAACGGTAGTGCGGGGTCAAACAAAACCCGAAGTATATATTGTAGATGCCGGTAAGCTAAAAATGTACAGCGCATTTACCTTTAAACAGTCGGGAGTCGCAAAAAAAGTTCAGTTAGTTTCCGACAATGAAATTGGCACATATCCGAAAGCTGGTTTCGTGGCTCCTTTAAACGGTACGCTAGTAAAAGCGTCCAACAGCTCTGCTATTTATGAAATGGGTCAAGGGAGCTTGCATCCACTTAGTGCTGAATTGTTTAAAAATCGAAAGTTGAGTTATAAAAATGTGGCCAGTTTGAGTCCAGATGAAATTGGTAGTTTCTCAGTTGACGGTTTTGCACTTC
>JAHFJH010000012.1 GCA_023245995.1 Candidatus Doudnabacteria bacterium
ACAAATTGTCGTGCATTAGCTAAGCACTAAAAACTAAGCACTATTCAATTCCCCTAGTACATGCCTTCCATGCCTGGCATACCACCGGCTGGAGGTGCTGGGTGCTTTGGTTCTGGCTTTAGCTATTATAGGGGCTAGCGTCGCCCCCTCAAGGCCACGACATAAAGTCGCGACCTTGAATCCCCTCTCGCCGCCTTGCGGCTAAACTAGTACATGCCTTCCATGCCTGGCATACCACCGGCTGGAGGTGCTGGGTGCTTTGGTTCTGGCTTATCTACTATAATTGCTTCGGTGGTTACAAGAGTGGAGGCAATGGAGACAGCATTCTCAAGGGCTAAACGAGTTACTTTAGCTGGGTCCACAATACCGGACTTTATCATATCCACTAAACCGTCTTTCCAATTTTTTTCTGTAAACTTTCCGAAGTCAAATCCTATATTGTTGTTTGAGTCGGTCTGGATTTGGTGAATAATTCCTGTTACTTCTATACCGGAGTTACTAGCTATTTGACGAAGTGGTGCTTCTAGCGAGTCGCGAACGGCTTTTACTCCAGCGCGTTCTGCGTCTGTCATGTCTGCCCCAAAACCGTCTAACTTAGGAGCTATACGAGCAAGTGCTGCGCCACCTCCAGGAATTATGCCTTCTTCAGCTGCGGCTCTTGTTGCGTTTAGTGCGTCTTCTATTTTAAACTTTTTGGCTTTCATTTCTGTTTCCGTAAACGCACCAACTTTTATAACCCCAACACCACCTGAAAGTCTTGCCATACGCTCTTGGAGTTTTTCTTTGTCGTAGTCAGACTTACTTTCGTTATATTCACCTCGAATTTGTTGTACACGAGCCTCCAAAGCTGCCTTGTCGCCTTGCCCGTCTATAATAGTGGTGTGTTCTTTAGTAGCAATTATCTTTCGGGCGCGACCAAGGCTTGCAAGCTCTGCTTTGTCTAACTTAAAGCCTAATTCTTCAGTTATAACTTGTCCGCCCGTAAGCACTGCTATATCTAGTAGCATTTCTTTTCTACGATCTCCAAAGCCTGGAGCTTTTATAGCCAGCACGTTAAAGGTGCCACGGAGCTTGTTAAGTATGAAGGTAGTTAAAGCCTCGCCTTCTATGTCGTCGGCAATTATAACTAAGTCTTTTTTACCGCTCTGCGCAACTTTTTCTAAAAGTGGCAACACGTCTTGCACTGCGGAGACTTTTTTGTCGGTAATTAAAATATACGGGTCTTCCCACACGGCTTCCATGCGTGTACTGTCGGTCATCATGTAAGGCGAAACAAAACCTTTATCAAACCGCATACCTTTTACTACTTCTTTCTCTAAACCTATAGTCTGTCCTTCTTCTACAGTTATAACGCCGTCTTTACCCACTTCTTCCATAGCCTCGGCTATAAGTTTTCCAACCTCTGAGTCCAGAGACGCAATGGTGGCAACTTGTTCTATTTCTTCCTTGCCAGACACTTGCTTGCTCATTGCACGCAGTTCCTGCACTACAAAAGCTACGGCCTTGTCCATACCACGCTTAACTTCGTTGGCACGGCTAGAGTTTATACTAACTGCTTCCAAACCTTTTTCTATCATTTTCTGAGCTAGGACTGTTGCCGTAGTTGTACCGTCCCCCGCTTCTTCGTTTGTTCTGTTGGCGACTTCCTGAATGAGTGATGCGCCCACATTTTCGTACTTGTCTTCCAACTCTATTTCTTTTGCAACAGTTACACCGTCGTCGGAAATAATAGGACTACCAAAACCCTTGTCTAAAATAACTGCTTTGCCGGTTGGACCAAGCGTAACCTTAATAACATCTGCCGCTATGTCTACACCGGCTTTTATGGCCTGCTTAGCAGCAAAGCCTGCTTTAATAACTTTACTCATAAATATAATTCCTATTACTTAGTTAACAAGTTAACCCATTAACGAGTTGTATTTCTAACCCGTTAACTCGTGAACAAGTTAATAATCGATTATTTTATTATTGCCAATACATCACTCTCATCTTTTTCATGTCCCACATATAATATTTTATGTTTAATATCTGTATCAGTTCCAATATCCACCTCATCGCCACTATATTTACCTGCGATAACAATATCCCCAATCTTAATATTTAACCCACCAACCTCTTCTCCAGTCCCTATCTCAAGCACCTCGTATTGACTCTTTTCTTTTCGGTCAACAGTAGCTGCTAAAATAATACCGCTTTTAGTTATTTCCTCATCTTTGACGAGCTTTACCAAAATTCTGTTTCCAATAGGTTTGACTTGCATATCTGTTTATGATGTATTAATGACTTATTTTATATATATTGATATTGAACCAAAATCCGCCTCTTCGGCGGACCAGCCGAAGAGGCCGGTTAGCACTCTCAAGCTGGGACTGATAACAGTGTAGCAAAACTAAAACTGACGTCAAGAGCCAGTCTTAAAATTGACTAAGTCCAAATTACAACTTATCCTGCATATACACAATCAGTGCTGGAAACTAAAATCACCGAACAATAACAGGAGGCAGAAATGGCTGTACAAAGACTTACTTTTAAGCAAGTACCTAAACAAGGCGAGAAAATTAAAAGCCCCGAACTTGGAGAAGCAACCTTTCAGAACGTTGTCACAGACCAATACGGAGGCCATGGCTTTCCCGTGATATCCGTAATACTGTCAGGGGAAACCAAACCGCAAGAGTACTCTGCTGAGTTCTTTTTTCGACTAGACGACTTTAGGAAAGAACTCTAAAGTGAACATCTACGCCAATAGTCGTAAGGGTAATATACGGGCGCGCCTAACAAACGATTGCCCATTTTTTATTTTCCAATAATTATATCTATAATTACGTGCCAATAATAAAACCCCTAACTTTAGCTTTTATTGCAGGCAGCGCTGCGTTGTTTATTTCCACGCCTATGCATTTTCTGTTCATACGCTTTGCAACGGCCATGGTAGTGCCAGAGCCCAAAAACGGGTCTAACACTGTGTCGCCCTGCTGACTAAAATCGGCTATTAACCTCTGGGCTATTTCCGGTGGACACTCCGTAGTGTAGCCTGCAAACTTATGCACATCTCGCACTGCGAAGCTTTTATTTATCCATTGTTTTACTTTGTTCAAAGAAGTGCCAAATGGCTTACCCAAGTAAAATATAATACGAAATAAAAGTTTTGAGCCAAGCAGCGTTGCTTGTGTTTTTTTATGCCATACTGGCTCCCAGTACCAACGTTCAAGCGAACGCTCAATAACTTTTTCGTTCTGAGGGTGCTCCCCTGCTTTTTTAAAAATTAACACATACACAAAACGCGTACCAACAGGAGGCGCAGGCAGCGCACCTTTGTCCCGCGTTAAATATCTGTCCCAAAGAACAATTTGCTTTAGCACCAAACTCTTTGGCATAGTAGCCTGTATGTCTGCATGAAACGGCACATAGTAAGCGTCTCCCTGCTTACCGCGATAAAAGTCGTGCACCCAAAAAGCCAACACGCCCCCAGGCTTAAGCACTACTGCTGAGGCCTCCCATACTTGAGCAAGGCTCGTTAAAAATTTTTGGTAGTCTTCTATACCGCTTAATTGTTGTTCGTGCTCCGAATATTTTACTTCGTTCCAGTAAGGTGGCCCGCTTACTACCAAGTCTACGCTCTCGTGCGCTAAAAACTCTGCAAGCTTACGCGAGTCACGAATATAAACTTTAAAATTAGATTCGTCTTGAATATTTTCCTCATCTTTCATGTATACACACTAGCAATACCTGACCAAATGTCAACCATACAGCCGACCAAAAGTCTATGTTATACTCAAGGCATGGATGCATATATAAGCCAGCAAAATGCGGCAGATTATCAAAAATTTTTAAACTCAGAAAGCGGAAAAATGCAGCGCGAACACATTTTAAAAGCTGTCCGCAGTAGGCTTAAAAACGACAAAGAACAAACCATTTTAGATGCTGGTTGTAGCAGTGGCTGGCTTGCCGGAGCGCTTTCTTCTGACTTCCCGCGCATAAAGGCCTTCGATGGCTCACCACCGCTTATTGATATAGCAAAAAAACAATTTCCACACATACCTTTTCTTGTAGCACATTTAAACAAGCCGCTGCCGTACACGGAAAATAAATTTGATGTAGTACTACTAAGCATGGTTAGCCAAGCGCTAATAGACCCAAACATTGGTTTTACAAATGTTACTAAAGTTTTAAAACAAGGAGGGAAACTAATTTTTATAACTGCAAATCCCTACTACGCAAACCCCGTAGCTTCGTGGAAACGTGGTCTCAAAGGTTTTTTGTTAAGACAAAAACCCCGTCTACTGGTTGGTGAATACAATCGCATGAAAAACAAAAAAAACCGCGACTACACTTGGACCAACTCTTTAAACACCCACTTCTATACCTTATCCGAACAAATAAATTACTTTTTAGAACTTGGTTTGCAACTTACTTATTTCTATGAGTTTGAAAGCAGTAAAGACTCAGAAAATTTTAACCTAAACTACCAACTCTACCGCTACCCGCTCTTGCTTATGCTTGAATTTCACAAACCATAAACGCTATTTAAGAAAAGCCCTTAACAAAGCATCTTGCTTGCTTTCAGGGTGAAAAGACAATTCGTCTGCCTCCACAATAACGTAAGGTTCTTCGGTACGAATACGAGGTTTTTGCAAACGCTCAAAAATTTGTTCCAAACTCTTCCCAAAAAAATTGTTAAAAACAAACTCAAGTACACGTTGCAAAGCCTTTTGCGCTTCAGGCTTCGCATGACCAAAAATTATGTTAGGGAAAAAAGTTCTTACCCAGTCCTCATTATTCTTTTGAAACGCATATATTTCTCCTAATCCAAACAGTGGGCGTAATTTTGCATACTCTAAGGCCGTATACCAACTGCGCCCTGTGTGCATGCGTTTTGGACCAGCAATATAGTGATTTAAACAAAATCTATTTGCAGTATAAGTGGTATGTCTTCTTACCCCAAAAATTTGAAAATATGCTGTTACCAAAGTCCGCGGAAACCATACCCACGAAGGCTTGGTAATTACGAGTAAGTCTATGTCGCTCTCTTCCCTCTCCAAGCCAAGAGCTTGGCTACCAGCCAAAGCCACACCCCGCACAAAAGGAATATAACCAAGCAGTCGAACAAATTTGCGAATTCTTTTTTCCCGCCACACGCCAAAACAATAACCGCGCCAACGATTTTGTATAAGTTGTTCGTCCAACGCTAACGCGTAAAAGCCTAACTTGCAAACCACCACACCCTCTTCCACTAAACTTTGTAATGGAACAAGAAGGCGACCCATGGTTAGTTGTAAATTCGAGTACTCTGAAAGGTTTAAATCTTTACTTTCTGGCTCTTTAACTATTCCCTGCTCCCCCACCAAATACCTATGCAACTCTAAAAGCGTTACTGCCATATGCTGGGCAGCAAAAAATTGCAACGTTCGCAAAATTCTTTTTTTTAGTAAAATAGTGTCCATTACGAAGTAAAACCTGCCGCGTCCATTTCCTGCCAGTCTCCGTCCACTTCCTTATACACATGAACCTTGTGTGAAAGCTCAGTATCGGAAAATTTATATTCTGTACTGGCTGTTGCACCTTGTCGGTGAGAGTAATGGTGCTCCACTCCTGTTACGGCTGGCTTGCTTACCCGCACCACGCGCATAAGTCCCACAGGCCCTTCGAACTCCAACACCTCGCGAAACCCTGCATGCTCGCCTTCTAAGTTTTCTCTATAGCGCTCAAGTTCTGGATACTGCTCCTCCAGCCTCTCGCACAAAGCATCCCATTTTTCTTCTGTCATATTTTCTCCACTTTTTCTATATGACTCACAGGTCATATATGTCTTATAACTAAAAAAGTTTAATAAATGAAGCCTTATCTTTACAGACAGTTACCGCATGGACATTATCATAAGAAAACCCCAACACCCTAACCAAAGAAAATCGCCTAAGCGGTGTAGTTACGCCTCCCTGACAACTGGTGCGATATCCGCCTATGGTCACCTGCACAACACCGCTTCCAGTTAAAACCCGAGCAATGGTAGGACCATCTGCGTATGCATTGTCATAGGATATACCCATGTATAAACCTGAAAATTCCACAGTTGACCCTTCAAAACTTTTTGTAATATGCGGGCGCCAAATAAGGCTAAGTGCAAAAGCTACTAATATTACAGCAACAACCAATGCTAATATTATTTTCTTTACTAATAACATATTTTACTTTTGGCAATGTGGGCAGTATGAGCCAGTTCTACCGCCCAGTTTTATACTTTCTATTATACTACCACAAACCTTACAAGGCAGTTTTCGCCTGCCGTAGACAAAATGATATTTACCCATGGCTCCCCAAGTTCCATCTGTACGAATAAAATCCCCAACCGAAGAGCCTTTTGCCTTTATCCCTTTCTTTAAAACAGGACCTATCTGGCTGTAAATTTTCCTTAATTCTTGATTCGTAATTCCTAATACTAGCCGCTCCGGCCTTACTCCCGCCTGAAACAAAATTTCATCGCTATAAATATTCCCAATGCCCACCACCACACTGTTGTCCATAAGAAACTGCTTTATGGTTACTTTCTTACTTGCTTTCTTAGAAACCTCTAGGAAGATGGCTAAAGTAAACCCGCGCGAAAGCGGCTCTGGACCATATTCATTTATTTCAGCTACCTGCGAAAGCTCGGCTGCTTTTATAAGTTTTAAATACGAAAACTTTCGCACATCGTTATAGTAAAGAGTAGCGCCGTCCTGAAACTTAAAAATTACATGTGTATGTTTACCTGGAAGCTGTACTAAGGGAGCAGTGAGTTTATTTAAAATTCTATACTTACTTCCAGTCTTTTTCTTTAAGACTTTGTCTTCAAAAATAAACTGTCCAGTCATTTTTAAATGCACCAACAAAATATAATTACCAGATAAACTAAAAATTAGTAGCTTTGCCCTGCGCCTTACCGAGAGCACTCTTTTGCCTTTAAGTAATCTCTCAAAAATGCGACCTTTATCAATTGTTTCTTGCTTGTCCCCCGTAGTTTTAACGAAGGGGGAACGCTTGTTACCAAGACCAGCAGGACCAATACCTATAAGTTTTGAGGCACGAACATTCACGGACTTTATAGTTCGGCTAACAAGCTTTTTATGTAGCTCTCTTACAACTGTTTCTACTTCGGGTAATTCTGGCATAAATAAAGTGTAAAGTGGAAAGTGGAAAGTGTAAAGTAAATAAGGGCTTTTCTCTTTTCTATTTTCACTCTACACTTACTCCATGCCCTTTGAACAGCTTCTAAAATCCATACCGCATAAATTTACACCAGAAGAACAGGCGCGACTAGAACGCGCACTGGCATTTTCTAAGTTAGCGCACGAAGGCCAAAAGCGCAAAAGTGGCGAAGAATATATTTCACACCCCATAGAAGCAGCGATTATTTTAGGCCAAATTTTTCCGGACGCCACAAGTCTTGCGGCTGTACTTTTACACGACGTCACTGAAGACACAGAAAAAACACTTGTGGACATAAAAAAAGAATTTGGCGAAGAAGTAGCAGGCCTAGTAGACGGCGTAAGCAAACTTGGCAAAGTTCGTCTGCGCAACAGCAAAGACCCGCAGTACATGGAAACCTTGCGTAAAATGTTTATTGCTACAAGCAAGGACGTACGTGTAATGATGATAAAACTGGCCGACCGCCTGCATAACATTCGCACCTTAGCGCACTTACCAGAAGACAAACAAACAAAAATTGCCACCGAAACTCTGGAAATGTACGCCCCCATAGCGGCAAGACTTGGAATAAACACATGGAAAGACGAGCTAGAAGACTTGTCCTTTAGCATAGTAGACCCTACCGCTTTTAAACAAACTCATGATTTGCTTACAGACGAGATGGCAAAACGCCAAGGTAGTATAAAAAGTCTAGAAAAAGAACTTGGACATGTTCTGCGCACAGAAGGCACAAAGTTTATAGAAATTTCCGGACGCACCAAAAGAGTATACTCGCTCTACAAAAAGTTGATGAAGAATACTGGCGACATTTCCAAAATTTACGACATGTACGCCCTGCGCATTATGACCAAATCCACCGCCGACTGCTACGCGGTACTAGGCGCCATACACCAACATTTTCACCCGCTTCCAGGACGCATTAAAGACTACATTTCTACGCCAAAACCAAACGGCTACCAAAGTTTGCACACCACCGTGTTCGACACTACGGGTAGTGCTTTTGAAATTCAAATTCGAACAGACTTAATGCACGAAGAGGCCGAGCGTGGAGTGGCCGCTCACTGGTTCTACAGCCAATCAGGCAAAGTTTCAAACAGCGTAGACAGCCGACTTGGCTGGATAAACGAACTACGTAACTGGCAAGAAAACACCACCAACGCTGAAGACTTCATAGAAAGTCTAAAAATAGACTTTTTCCGCGACCGTATTTTTGTGTTAACTCCAAAAGGCGACGTAAAAGACTTGCCCAGTGGCGCCACGGTTATAGACTTTGCTTTTAGCGTGCACTCGGACTTGGGTTACTTTATGATGGGTGGAAAAGTAAATAACAAAATGGTAAAACTCACACACGAGCTGGAGCAAGGCGACGTAGTAGAAATTTTAAAAAGCAAACAACCAGTTAAAATTTCCCGCGACTGGCTAGCAGCTGCTAAAACCAGTAATGCCCGTAGTCGCATACGCCAATACTTAAACGAACACGATAAAGGTATTATACAGCGTGTCCGAGAACTTAAACTTAAAGACTTCTCCCTCCCAACTTTCTTTCGCAAAAAATAATATTAATACATTAAAATATAATATTATTAAAAAGCTCACACATAAGTGAGCTTTTTAATAATATAATTTATGCTAGATACTCTTTTTATAATCCTAAAGTTTTGGCGACTTGTTTAATTAGCGATAGCGCTACGGCAGAAGGCAGTAAGCTATAACTTTCTATTCCGGCATCGTCTTTGGCAGTCCATGGCTCTTCAACAGTCTCCACCTTGCTAGTGGCTGGGTCCTGCCTATAATGATATGCGGGAGTGAGCTCATAATCTTCAACAAAGTCTTTGGCTTTTTCAACAGGCACGGAATTACGCAAATAAATTTTCGGCACACCTTCAAGTTGCAATAGTTGCTTAAATATTTGATTATCCATTTCTATACGATCTCGAATCGGCTCTATGCCAAGCTCATCCCCCTCTTTTCCAACCATGCGCGTTCCCATAGCAGAACAGTTTGGATTATCGCAATTTAAATAAAACTGGTCGGTGGCTTCATCAAAACCAACATTGTTCGTCGCCAACAATTTGGTGTTGCGCGGAGTTTTGCATACTGGACAAATTACACGGTACTTTATACGTTCATCTATAATTGAATTTGGAACACTAATGAACACAAAAAAATCCGGTTCATGTCTATAACCAACAATTTCTTTTAAAAATAAAGCGTAATTTATTTGGTCAAGAGCTCTTGGAAAACCGTCTATAAATATAGCTTGCCTTGGACGCTTACTGATTTCGTATTTAATGAGTGAAATAATAAGTTCAGAAGACAGCAAAGTTGTTTGATTTTTGCCAAGAACTATATCCTCAATTTCATGCACTCCGTGAAATCCACGATAATTCTCTTTAAGAAAAGCTAATAACTCGTCTTTGCCTTTACCAGTCTCGAATATCTGGTGAGCATCGCGTACAATATCCCCCACAGAAATATGTCCAACATGTTCTGCGCCGACCGCCTCCATAAATAACTTGGTGTAGGTTCCTTTGCCGGAATTCTTTTTACCAAGCAAAAATGCGACAAAAGACTTTTCGGCTAAATAAGCTTTTAACTTTATAATTTCTTGTCCTGCTTTTGCTTGAAAATATGCTTGTCTGCCTTCTGGGCTATTTAAGTCAAACGTTTCAGCAACCCCTTCTGTTAGAGTTTTAAAAACTGGAAAATCGTTTAATTCCATAATATTGTGAGAATTGTAAATTATGAATTAAAAATTTAACTTTTTATTTCATAATTCTAAATTCCATATTCTTAATTCTTATTAGATACTGTTGCTTTTTCAATTACTACAGGTGTTGTAGGCATACCGCTTGCTTTGTTTACAGGTACTTCTGCCAACTTTTCCAACACATCCATACCGGCTGTAACCTGACCAAATACAGTATATTGTCCGTCTAAGAACGGAACCGCGTCGGCAGCAAAATAAAACTGGCTACCAGACGACTCCCTGTTGGGATTTACTGCATCTCCTGTACGAGCCATGGCTATAGCGCCCTTAACATGTTTAAGACCAATCTCTGCCGGCACAGTGTAACCTGGACCGCCCATACCTGTACCTTCTGGATCACCACCTTGTACTATACGACCTGGGTGACTTGGATCTCCAGTTAAGTCCGTTATGCGGTGGAATGTGAGACAATCATAAAAACCACTGTATGCAAGACGTACAAAATTTTCTACTGTTTTTGGTGCCGCCTTGTCGTCTAGGCTTATGGTAATTGCGCCAAAACCTTTTACCTCCAATGTGACTAACTTATTTTTGAAATCTATATTTGGTTCCATACGCTTGTTTGAATCGTAATTACGAGTACAGCCATTTGCAGTTGTAGTTGTGCCGGTTGGCGACGCTATAGAAGTTGGAGTTGCCGAAGGGTTAGTAGTATTTTGGTTAGACTGGGCTTGTGTGTTTGTCTTGGTGTTAGACTCTGTATTTCCGGACTTTCGTGTTACGGCATACACAGCACCAAACGCCGCTACTATAATTACAACTACCGATGCAATAATTTGTTTATTTGACATAGATGTTTAAAAAATTAATGTTAATAAAAACTACTATAGTACTAAAAAACTGCATACCAAAAGTAAGTTTACCACACCTATTTTTTTTCGCCAAGCTTAGCTAAGTACTTAGAAGCAAGTACTGTTAGCGACATATAACCGCAAAATAAAAGTATATACAGACCAAGGGCATCCAACGCAGATATTGAAATTTGAAATGTGGCCCAAGTAGGCTCTGCAAGGTGCCGAGCAAAAAATACTAAAGTTTCTAAAAGCAAACTATTTACAAATGCAAAACCAGAACCAAGTATGGGTAAAAATGAAAGGGCGCCAAACAGCATGGTAACTGGAACTGGCGGTACAATTATCATATTAGCAAGGGGCGCAACAACACTCGCCTGCCCAAAATGCCACAGTGTGAGTGGCAAGGTAGCAAATATGGCGAACATAGTAACCGCCAAAAGTTGCACAACCTTATACCAACCACCGAATAAAATTTTGCATTGCTCTAGTAGCGACATACCAAGAACTATGCCTGCAGTTGCAGTAGCACTTAGCTGGAACCCAATATCCCAATACAAAATTCTTGGATTTACCAACACCATTAAGCTACAAACAAACGCGAGTGAAGGTAATGGGTTATACAAACGTCCGCTCGCAGTAGCCAACATTACCAACATACCCATACCTGCCGCACGCAGCACCGAACTACTTGGACCAGCCATAACAACAAACAACACCACCAAAACAAAAGACAACACTAACTGCCATCTTCGCCCAACTACATAAGCTACAACACCCAACATGCCAATAAATATACTTATGTTAAAACCTGAAACGGCCACAATATGGCTAGTACCGGTCCTAGAAAAATAACCCGATACATCTTTGCTTATTCCTCGCCTTGCACCTATAAGTATTCCAAGCAAAAGATTTGCATCGTCTGTTTTATATAGCTTAAGTAGTTTTTCGCTAGCAAGAATTTTAACCTGCAACATATGGCGCACCAGTACGTTTCCGTGCCCACCTTCAAGCGTTATAACTTTAGGGTAAGACATAAGTGCAAAAGTGTTAAACCGCGCTAAATATGCTGGATAGTCAAAGTCACTAAAAGCTTTAGGTTCAGTTACCTTACCACGCACCCACACAAGGTCGCCGTAGAAGTAGGTTTTTCCAAGCGTAGTAGTAACCAAAATATGCTGATTATGTCCGCGAGGTACAACAGCCAACAACTGCTTGTCCTGTCGTACGTCTGGCTCGGACATTATAACTGCTTCAAAATCTTGTTTTTCTCCTATCCAACTAACAAATTCATTTTCTACGCTAAGTGCTTTTTGCATGCGCCATACACCAAGACTTGCCACCAACATAAACCACGGCAAAAATACAAATGAAGCATAAGGTAAAAAATGCGCAAAGCGCTTGCTGGCTACATGGTCTATTTTTTGGTCTGCATACGGCACTTGAACTTTTATGCTCGCAAGAACCAACCAAGACACAGATATAACACCAGCCAAAGCAACCAACACAAAAGGAACCGTGGTAACTGACCCAAGTAGCACTCCGGCCATTACCCCTAAAGAAGCGGTAACTAAAATTTGGCTCTTGCTCATATGTAGCCTACATTAAGCCTAGCCAATAGCTCTGTCAACAGACAAAAAACTGTTTAAAATATAAACCCAATAAGAAAAAGCTACACATGCGCGTAGCTCTTTCTTACTAATATTTTATTAACTTTTTATTATTCGAAGCAACTCTGACTCTTGCACTTCCATTTGTTCCCGAGTTTGTAAATTTTTCAACTTTACAGTTCCAGATTTTTGCTCTTCTTCCCCAATTATTACTGCCCACTTCGCGCCCTTACTTTCTGCGTACTTAAACTGTTTTTCCATTTTTGCTTCATCATAGTACACATCAACATTTACGCCCGCACCCCTAAGCTCTGCTGTAACCCTTAACACCTCCGGAAAAGTAGTTGTGCCCAAATTGAGCGCGACAACTTCAACTCCCGGAGCAGTGGGAACTTTACCCAAACTTTCTAAGGCTTCAAACAGCCTGTCTATGCCTATACTTCCACCCACAGCTGGCAGGGACTTGTCTGAAAAAGTGTCCAACAGTCCGTCGTACCTACCTCCACCAGCAATGCTTCCAAATTCTGAATTGTCTTTTAGAACAATCTCAAAAACAGTACCTGTGTAATAATCTAGGCCACGAGCTATGGTCTGATTAAATTGGACATTCTTTTCTGGAACCCCAAATGCAACCACACGCTTCATAGTCTCTGATATATACGAGACCGCACCCATAGAATCTGAGTCTAAATCTGTTGCTGAAATAACTTCATTCGTTAATCCAATGACTTTAACAAATTTTAAAACCCTGTCTAACATTACTGAAGGAACACCTCTATCCTCTAAAACTTTTATAACTCCATCCTGACCGATCTTTTCAATTTTATCGATCGCACGAATAACATCCGTTAAATAGTTAGTTTCCTCCGGCAATCTAGCTAAAAAATTAAATATACGACGATCATTAAAGCGCAATTCGTAATTATCAATACCAAGCGTTTGTAGCGCTATACAAATACAAGCCATTACTTCCGCGTCTGCAATGTTGGAATTTGACCCTACCACATCTATATCGCACTGGTAAAACTCTCGGAGCCGACCCTTCTGTGTATTTTCTGCCCGCCATACAGGGGCTATTTGGTACCGCTTAAACGGGTACGTTAGTTGGCCTTGGTTTTGCGCAACGTATCGCGCAAGCGGGACAGTTAAGTCGTAACGCATGGCGACATCTCGGTCACCGTTGTCCTTAAAACTGTAAACTAACTTTTCATCGTCGCCGTACTTACCCATAAGAATTTCCTTATACTCCAGTACAGGGGTCGACAACGGCAAAAAACCAAACCGTTCAAACACGGTTTGAATTTTCTTAAACATTTCTTGTCTTGCTAACTGTTCACTCGGGGCATAATCTCTAAACCCCTTAAGCGTTCTTGGTTCAATCTTCATAATTTTTCCTTTTCTAGATAGTAACATTAAATATGGACAAATAAAAAAGCCTCTTTTTAGAGGCTTGAAAGTTCGGTAATAAGTACGCGAAAAACCAGCCCCTAGAAATGAGGATGGTGAGTATGGCTAGTTGAAAACACTAAATTTCTCATATAATATATTATAGCAAAAAAATATAACTTAGTCAAATTAAAAGACCGTTTCGTCCATGACTACGCGGTCTTTTAGTATTTGAAAAAATGTTATTTTAGAGTTGGAACCAAAGTAAAGTTATCTACTAAGTTACCTTGGCTGTTCTCTGCCCCACCCCCGACTACTTCAAGCAAACTTGGCTCAGATGTTAACTCCACGCTATAACTAGCGCGTTTCCACACGGGCACTGTGTCCTTGCTACCATCTGCAGAAATATTTGCAATAACTTTTCCACCCCATTTTACAGTTAGCTGGTTATCTTTAGCTGAAGTCTTTGGCTCAGGAGCATAGTCAAACGAAAGCGTATAGGCTCCAGGAGTACCAGAAACCCTTTGACTTATGGTGACTAAAGTTGGAGTTTTTACGGGACGAGCAGTTGGGTTTGCAGTGTCCAGTCTCGCGTATTGTGAGCCGTCGGCCGCCCGCCAAGAGTCGTGCGCAAGCAAAACTTCCACTGCTGGCTGTCGCGTAAGGCTTAAAATTTTGGGATTGCTTTGTGTACTCCAAGCCATGCGCCAACCAAACTGGCGAGTAGCTTCTGTTACAAGCTGTGACTCTGTACGAAGCAGTGGAAACTCAAAACTACCATTGGTTAGTAAGTTACCAAATGCAGGCCTTACAGGCTCTTGTTTTATAGCAGATGGCACAGACTTTTCTAAACTAGATGCACGTGTTGTGTTGTAACTTAAATTAGATTGCACAGAAATAGGACTTACCATGGCGTGAAGCAGACCAACCATAAGCATTCCTATTATGTACGCTCCCGCAAGTCCAAGCGCTATGGGGTCGCGTCCAAGGCCGACATCTTTTTTTATAGTTTTTCTCGGCATACGTTTGTTTCTAAATTATTTTTCTATACTGTTACTATATAACTTTTTTTTATTTTGTACAATCAAAACGCACATAACAGCTAAGATTGTTAGGCCAACACTTCAAAAAATTTAATTTTGCTCTTTTGACCACGCTTTAAAACTACGCGGGATGGGGCAACTTTAAAATGTTTGGACAAAGCCTGAATAACAGCTTCGTTTGCCTTACCTTCTATGGGCTGTGTTGCTACATAGATATGCAAAACATTTGCTTTTGTTTCCACATGGGGCCTTTTTGCATGCGTATGGACAACGACTTGTATAAGCATATTAAATACTTTTCGCTAAACGCAGTTGTCTTGTGGGACTCCAAGGCGCAAGCGCCCGCGCTGTGTCGTAAACTAAAAATAGTGCAAACGAAAAACCAACGTCACCAATTACTGTACCGCGTAAAAATGGCAACCCATTTGTATAAGACTCTAGTATTCCGGCAACAGTGTGTGGGTACTCTGCATACAAAAATGCAAAATTGGTAATAAGGAAAAACAAGCAAGCGGCCCCAAGGCCAGAGCCCAATATTGTAACCCACCTAGCTTGCAAACTTTTAGAAGAAGCAACCCACTTGCCAAACAACACACCAAACAAGTGCGCTACATACACTGCTACCATAACTTTCCAAGCAAAAAAACCAATAGCGATGTCGGACAATAAGCGAACAAAAAAAGTCACCCCCAAGGCCTTGCGAACAGAAAACACACTACCGGCAAATATAGCAACAGCAGTTACCACCCCCACATTTGGGATGTGTGGCACTAAGCGCGTAAGCGCAGCCAAAATTATTATTAGATAAATCATAAAACTGTTGTATGAAAACGGCAGTCTGTAGTCAGTAAGAATTCATAACTATATTCTGACTACTGACAACTAATTACTTAATTGCTTCGTACTTCCATTCAATAACGTCGGTAGACTTAGTAGTATACGCGCCTGCTCCTACAGTAGCCTGTGCGCCATTAACATAAAACGACCAAAAGTGTTTACTGTCGCTTCCTACTCCATCTATACCGTCTACAAACTCGCCTACGCCGCTATAGTTTTTTGTAGTTACTTTTTTTATTCCTTTAAGCAAATCCAGAGCGTTCTTCCCCTCTACTCCTTGGTACTTGATATATTCTATTTTTGCCCCCAAGGTCGGAGTTGCTAATATCTGAGTATCGACTGCTCGGTTCTTATCCGCTGGCTGGCGAATTGCATCTGAATTCTTCCCTGTACTACACCCAGCCGCCAGTAATCCGAGCGCTAGCATTACTAAACTCAGTCTAATTACCTTAGTCTTATTCATATTCCTTGCTTTAAAAATTGTAAATTGTAAAATTAAAAATTCGGTACTCTCTAGTAGTCTATTCCCCGCTGAGCCAATATGCCTTTATAGTAGGGATGCTTAACCATATCCATTTTTGTTACAAGGTCACACAGTTCTAGTATTTTCTCGTACCTATTATGTCCAGTTAAAATAAGGTGGACTTTTTTGGGCTTAACTTTTATAAGCTTTACCACGTCACTTTCTTTCAGCACACCAACCTCAAGAGCAGATATGAGCTCGTCTAAAAACACTACATCCCACTTTCCTGACTTTAAAATGCGAATAGCTTTTCTAAGCCCTTCTTTGGCGGCTTTTACATGTAATGCCTTTGCTTTTTTGTCGCCTAAAATTCCAACAAACCCCAACCCCACTTGTTCATTTTGAATATTACCAAGTTTTACCTTGCCGCCAGTCTTTTTGTACAAAGACAATACACGACCGACTTCGTTTAAATAATCTATTTCACATGAAAGCGGCCACTCACCGTCTTTTCTTTTATCTTCTTTCCCACTTGCCTTAGCTTTTACAAATTGCATTATGTATACATTCATTCCAGCTCCAGCAGCGCGTATGCACGTACCCATAGCAGCCGTAGTCTTCCCCTTCCCCGCTCCAATATTGCAAATAACCAATCCTTTAGAAACAGTTTTTAATGTTGTAACTTTTTGATTAGTATTTGGCATATAAATAAAGCTATAGTACTATTATTAGTTCACACTTTCGTGAGCCATACATGGTGTTATTCACCAGAAAGGAGGAAAACATGGACAGATACTACGCATACATCAGAGTTCCCTCTAGCACATTTCGGGATGAAATAATTGCGTTTGAGCGAGAGTACCAAGGTTCAAGCCGGTCAGAGCCACACATCACCCTATGGAGGCCAAGTATTCTAATCTCGGAATGCGACGAAAGTAAATTAATCGCAACGCTTTCAGAAGCTGTAAATGGCTACGGTCCATTTCTTGTATCCACTAAACGAGTTGGGTACTTCAATGGCAAACAAAACGTGCATTATTGCATAGAGCTTTCACCGGAGCTAAAACTGCTCTATAAAAAGCTGAATGCAACAGCGACCACCATTAGTCGAGAAACTGGCTCGTTCGTAGGTAAGCATTTTCACCCGCATATAACCCTTGCACAGCGAATACAACCAGAACAAGGAAAGAAATTATACCAGTTGGCCAAACGTGCATTCGTGCCGTACGAATTTATGTGCACGGAAATTTGGCTCATGCGCATTGAGTCAGGCCAGCCCAAGTGGCAAAAAGTAGCATCTCTTCCTCTCTAACCTCCGGCGCGCCTCAGCCACACACCCTGACGCGCCTTTTTCTTTTGTCCTTTTCGTTATTCATAATTCAGAACTCATGATTCTGCGCTTCGCTCTAGCTACACCCCGTCGTTGTACCACACTCAATGCATACCATACATGAACCGTTACGTTTCATTTTCATGGAACCGCAAGAGCTACAAGCATCACCTGTAAAACCTTGCGCGCGAGCAGACTTTTGCGAGTCCGGACGCGGATTCATATCTTGTTGCATGGACTCAGCGGACTTTTCGTATACTGCAGGAATTTTAGTAGCTATTTTATTAGACGCAATCGGCAAAGCCTGTTGGTCACCTTGTGGCTTTACTTGTACCAAATCTTCTCTACCCAAATATTCGTAACCCAGCAAACGGAACACATAGTCTAGTATGCTAGTAGCCATTTTTATATTGTCATGACCTTGTACAGGACCTGCCGGCTCAAACCTAGTAAAGGTAAAGGTATCTACATACTCTTGCAAAGGTACGCCTCGTTGTAGCCCTTTGGACACAGAAATGGCAAAACAGTTTAAAAGTGAACGAAACGCCGCGCCATCTTTGTACATATCTAAGAAAATTTCTCCGACGCGACCGTCCTCATACTCACCAGTGCGCACATAAATTTTATGCCCTGCGACTTTTGCTTCCTGAGTCCAACCCGGACGCTTTAGTGGTAATGGCTCCTTTATTCCACGAGCCAAAGCTTGACTATGCACCTGCTCGGGTGTTACTTCTGCTATATCTTCTTCGTCTGCACCAAGAAGCTCTGCTATGTCTACAGCGGAAGTGGAGTTTAGTGGCTGACTAAGCTTCGAACCGTCACGGTAGAGTGCAACCGCCTTAAGCATTAGTTTCCAAGAATCCCAGTAGACTTTTTTAGTTTCGTCTATGTTCGCAGTTGACGGCATGTTTATAGTTTTGGAAATAGCACCGGAAATAAATGGCTGTACTGCTGCCATCATGTTTATATGCGCGTCGTAGGCAATGTAACGTTTGCCCTTAAGGCCGCACTTGTTGGCGCAGTCAAAAATAGCGTAGTGCTCTTCTTTTAAGTATGGCGCGCCTTCAAGCGTCATAGTTCCTGCCACATATTCGTTTGCTTCCGTAATTTGGTCTGCGGTAAACCCAAGTGCGCCAAGCACGTCGAAATTTGCTTCTTTGGCGTAGCTAGAAAGTCCTATGCGGTTCATAACCTCTTCACCCAAAGTTAGCGGATTTATAACAAAACGTATGTCAAAAGCAGACTCAAGCTTACTTTCTATAAGTTTTAAATCAGCGTCTATAAAACCTTTAGCTTTAAGTATTTCATGGTTTATAAATGGAGCACCAACAAGCGTGCCATGACCTTTGGTATAGCTTTCTATTTCCGCAATTTGGCTTTCGTCGTAGCCTAAATGGCGAAGCGCTTTTGGCACGGAACTGTTTACAATTTTGAAATACCCACCGCCAGCAAGCTTTTTAAACTTGACCATAGAAAAATCTGGTTCAACACCTGTAGTATCGCAGTCCATAACAAGACCTATAGTACCAGTCGGAGCTATTACTGTGGTTTGCGCATTGCGGTAACCAAACTTTTCTCCGCGCGCAAGAGCTTCATCCCAAACCGTACGACTGGCAGTAAGTAAATACTCGGGCACATTGTTTGGGTCTATGCCTTGTGGGGTAATAGTTAGTCCTTCATACTCTTTGGCTGGCGCGTTATAAGCAACTCTGCGATGGTTGCGTATAACCCTAAGCATGTCCTCCTTGTTGGCCTCGTAGCGCTCAAAGGCACCTAAGTTTTCTGCCATTTCACTGCTTGTTGCGTACGACTGTCCGGTCATAATAGCTGTAATTGCACCTGCAATACCTCGAGCTTCAGGTGAGTCGTAAGGTATGCCCATAGTCATTAATATTGTGCCAAGATTGGCATAACCAAGACCAAGCGTCCGGAAAATGTAAGAAAGCTGAGCTATTTCTTTACTTGGAAACTGAGCCATGAGTACAGAAATTTCCAAAGTCATAGTCCAAAGCCTTGTTGCATGTTTAAAACCTTCCACGTCAAAAATACCAGTTTCTGAATTATAAAAATGTGACAAATTAATGGAAGCCAAGTTGCACGCGGTATTGTCCAAAAACATATACTCACTGCACGGGTTGCTGGCGTTTATTCTGCCATCTTGCGGACAGGTGTGCCACTCGTTTATGGTGGTGTCGAACTGAAGTCCTGGGTCAGCACAAGCCCAAGCAGCGTAACCAATCTGGTCCCAAAGACTGCGCGCCTTAATAGTCCTTGCGGTCTGCTGGTTGGAACGCCATTTAAGATCCCAATTTCGGTCATGACCAACCGCTTCCATAAATTCATTTGTTACGCGTACAGAGTTGTTGGAATTTTGACCCGATACTGTATTGTAGGCCTCGCTTTCAAAATGCGTATTAAAAGTCGGGAAATCTAAATGATCGTAGCCTTGGTCTACCAAGGCCAACGCGCGCACAACATAGTTCATTGGCACTTGCCGAGAAAGCGCACGCTGAATAGCACGACGCAACTGCTCGCTCTTATGATAGTCCGTAGTTTTTTCGGCAACTGCCACTTTCATAATTTCATTTAAATTATGAGAGTTAATAACACTGCCCGTAACTAAATCAGCAACTTTCTGTTCTTCTAAAACTTTCCAATTTATAAATTCTTCAACGTCTGGGTGATCTGCGTCTACAACTACCATTTTTGCAGCCCTGCGCGTAGTACCGCCAGACTGAATAGCCCCAGCACTGCGGTCAAAAATTCGTAGCCACGACATCATGCCACTGGTTTTTCCACCACCGGACAAAGGCTCACCGCGAGCACGGAGCGTGGAAAAGCTGCTACCAGTGCCAGAACCATACTTGAACAACCTCGCCTCACGAGTTAAGGCGTCAAAAATACCACCTGGGTTAACAAGGTCGTCATTTACTTTTTGTATAAAACAAGCGTGAGGTTGTGGGTGCGTATACGCGTCTTCTGAAACTTTTAGGCTTCCTGTTTCTGGGTCTACATAATAATGCCCTTGTGGACTACCGGTTATGCCGTAAGCCCAGTTAAGTCCCGTATTAAACCACTGTGGGCTGTTAGGCGCGGCCATTTGATGGATTAACATATGTTCCATCTCGTCTTGGAAACTTTGTGCGTCTTTAGCAGTAGCAAAATAGCCGTGCTCTTCGCCCCACCAACGCCATGTGCCGGCAAGCCTGCGCACAACCTGCTTGCTACTCGTCTCACTACCATACACCTGCTCCCCTGCTTCATTTTTTACAGCTGAGCCGTCTGCGTTTTTTAGAGGTACTCCAGCTTTACGAAAATACTTTTGCGCCAAAATATCGGTAGCTACTTGGCTCCAAAAAACAGGCACTTCTACATGCTTAATTTCCTTTACTACCGAACCGTCGGAGTTGCGGATAACAGAACTCCTGACTTCGTATTCAACTTGCTCAAGCGGGTCTTGCCCTTCTTTGGTAAATACGCGAGTAATGCTTAAACCCTTACGAGCATTTTTGTTTATGGTTGGTGCCGAACGAAGAGTGTCGGCTTGTGTGGCGGTAGCTTCTTGCATAGTAGTGCGGTTAATTTAATTTATTTTAGTAAAAATAATTTTTATAATTTATCTAATTCCGTTTTAAAGTCTTCTATGTCGGCAAACTGTCTGTAAACTGCGGCAAAACGAATGTAAGCTGGCTTGCTGGTTTTTTTTAAACGTCTCATGACTATTTCGCCTACCTCGGAGCTCATAATTTCACTCGATACAGCTTTCTTTTGTATGTCTTGTTCAATACCGGAAATAAGCTTACGCAACGTTTCGTCTGTGTGCGGTAGTTTAGAAAACGCCTGCCTTACTCCCCGCTCTAACTTTTCTCTAGAATACGGTTCTCTTCGCCCGTCTCGTTTTAAAATTGCCAAATCCAATATCTCTATTTGCTCGTAAGTAGAAAACCTAAAACCACAAGCCTCACACTCTCTTCTTCGCCTTATGGCATCGTCTTCCTCCACTGGGCGGGAGTCCACTACTTTAGTTTCGTCTTTTTGGCACCTTGGACAACGCATATATAACAAGTGAGTTGATAGAACAATCCCGCTTCTGCGGGAGGCTATTCTGCTCTTTATTGTATGTTTATTTAACGTTTTATATATTCCGCTCGGAAGTAATTTATCACTACATATTGTGTTTCAAAATTCCCTCACCTACCATATGTAGTATAGCGCGTATAAAAATTGTTAAAAGAAAAAAAACTCGGCATGCTTGTGCGCAAGGCCGAATTAACAACTCTAGTTATCCACAAAACCCGCTAGCGGGTGAACAAACAGCACCTAAATTCCAAGCTTGTCGAAAACGAAACTCCCACCAGCATAGAGAACCAAAAAGAATATGACAATACCTAAAACAATCCCAAAAATGCCTAAAATTACTTTTATAAACTTCGAAGCAGCGTCAGCTAGACCATTCTTTCTCAAAAAGTAATAAGAAAGTGTTGGAGCTAAAACAATAAATAAAATAATAGCAATAAAAATAACCACTGCGAATCCCCCTAACCCAGGATCACTTGCACCACTAATACTGAACAACAATAAAGTTAACGGGTAAGAACCAAGGAAAGCAATTATGCCTGCTATCACGAACCCGCCGACAATGCTCCCAGCAACCGATTCGGAGCGGCTGGAAGTTTGGGGTGTACTTGTAGGGATGGTATCTTGTAGTTTTATTTTCTTATCTTCCACGTATTTTTTATTTCATTTTCCTGCGAATAAAGGCAGGTATATCTAATTCATCGTCTGGCTCATTGCTTGGAGCAGTATTTTCACTAATTGGAGTAAACTGAGGCCTGCGAGGCTCTACGCGTGGCTCTGGAGCAGGAGTTTGCGCTTGTTGTGGCGTATAAACTTTTCGCTCCTCTACTACAGGAGTAGAAGTAAGCGGAGATGGCCTGTTGTTCTCGTCAAACCCTGTGGCAATAACTGTAATACGTATTTCGTCGCCCATTTCTTCGTCTATAACTGCACCAAACTTTACTCTGGCGTCTCCATCTATGCTCTTGGTAATAGTCTTAGCGGCTTCGTCTATTTCAAACATGCCCAAGCTTGACCCGCCAGTAATGTTGAACAGTACTCCTTGAGCGCCATCTATGGACAACTCCAGCAGTGGTGAATTTATTGCCATACGTGCCGCATCTTGTGCACGATTTTCCCCACTCGCCCTACCAATACCCATAAGTGCTGTACCCGCGTCTTGCATAATGCTACGGACATCGGCAAAATCTGCATTAACCACACCATGGCTGGTAATAAGGTCGGAAATACCAGAAATACCTTGGCGCAAAATATCGTCTACTGTGCGGAACGAGTCTATAAGAGAAGTCTTTTTGTCTATAATTTGCAGTATGCGGTCGTTGTGTATGGAAATAATAGCATCTACTTTATCTTTCAAATTTGCATAGCCCATCTCTGCTACTTCACGGCGTTTACTGCCTTCGAAAGTAAATGGTTTAGTAACTACGGCAACAGTAAGGATGCCTCTGTTTTTAGCAAGCTCTGCAACAATGGGCGCAGCTCCGGTACCTGTTCCACCACCAAGACCACAGGTAATAAACACCATATCGGCGTTGCTAATAACTTCTTCAATTTCTTCTGCAGATTCTTCAGCGGCTTGCCTACCGACTTCTGGGTTCATACCGGACCCAAGCCCTTTGGTAATAGTCTTACCAATGTGCACCTTTTTATCGGCTGCATTGTTATGTAGTGCCTGTGCGTCAGTATTTATAGCGACAAACTCCACACCACGGATACCTAGTTGTATCATTCGGTTGACTGCGTTTGTACCACCACCACCAACACCTAGCACCTTAATTCTGGCAAACGATTCAATTTTTGGCTTAACTTCCATTGTTTTCTTCATAAAAAATAACCCCAATATACGAATTCTATCCGAATATCTTAAATACCACAACACCCCCATCAATAGTATTCCGATACATTCGTATATCCGGTTACTTTGGGGAATTAAGGTAGGAAAGACTTAAACCAACGCGTAAGTCTTTGTACGTGCGGATGCTCTAATAGTGCCCGAGCCCGACTCGCACCGCTACTTTCACTTACATTATAAGCAGACGACCAGAGCACCAAACCACAAGCAACAGCGAACGACGGGTCTTCAACTTTGTCTATAATTGTCTGTAAGCCTTGTAGTGTACCTAATTGTACAGGTAAATGCAAAGCGCTTTTAGCATACTCCACAATACCTGGTAAATTACTTGTTCCACCCACCAACACAACCCCTGCTGGTAACTTACCCTCTCTGTGTATGGTCTTAAGTTCTTTATTTACGTATTCAAAAATTTCCGACAAACGAGCTTCTATAATATCCACGACTTCACTCCTTGCAACCCGTTCAGTTTCTGCTTCGTCAATTTTTGAAAGATCAATTTGCTCTCTGCTGTCTACTTTGTCCAAACTTGTATGACCGTACAATAATTTAACTCGCTCGGCAGTATCTATGCTTGTGCGCATGCCAATTGCAAGATCGTTAGTAATATGCAACCCGCCAATTGGTAAAATAGCCGTATGCAAAAGTGTATTTTCTTCGTAAACGGCAACACCTGTGGTGCCGGCACCAATGTCTACCAAAACCACACCAAGTTCTTTTTGTCTGCGGGTAAGCACAGCCTGACTAGCTGCAAGTGGCGCCACCACCAACTCCTCAACTTCTAAACCCGCCTGACTGCAAACTCGTTGCAAATTCTTAATTAACGGACTTGAAGCGTGCACCATGGTAGTATCTACCTCAAGCCTTATGCCGCTCATACCCAGCGGATCTTTAATTCCGCCTTGCCCGTCCAGAACAAATGCTTTGGGAATCACATGAACAACTTCACGATTAGGCGGAATAGAGACTGCTTGAGCTGCATCTATAACACGCAAAATATCCGCCTCACTCACTTCACCGTCGGCTTTGGAAACGGCAATCACGCCCTGCGAGGTTAAAGCCGCTATATGGCTACCCCCAACTGAAGCAAAACAAGCAGAGACCTGTACCCCTGTCATACGCTCCAATTTTTCTAAAGCCGTAGAAACACTGGACACGGCCTCATCTAAGTCTACAATTACCCCACGACGAAGACCGCTAGCGGGCACCGATACCGCGCCTATAACTGCGGGTGGGCCCGCTTCTGGATCTATTTTAATTTGAACCACTCGTACTGAGTGCGTTCCAATATCTATTCCAGCTATGTATCGGTCTTTTGGCATTAATTTGATTTGGATATTACAGAGTTTGATTTAAATACTTTTAAATTTGCAATCTTCAATCTACAATCTGCAATTATTTAAGTTTTTCTTTGAGTAATTTCGCGAGCACTGCACCATCTGCTGTAGCCCCAAAATGTTCTTTTAAAATTTTCATGGCCACGCCAAAATCCTTGGCAGTCCATGAATGTTCTTGTGCCATGCTCTCAATAGCCGACATAATTTCAGCTTCGCTCTTCTGAACTGGTAAGTAACCTAAAAGCACTTCACTTTCTTCAATTTCTGCTTTTGCCAACTCCGGTCTGCCACCTTTTTCAAATTCTAGCGCAGCCTCTTTACGTTTCTTATATTCCGACTGAACGGCAGAAATTATGTCTGCGTCCGAAAGCTCGCGCTGTGCCGCAATACGTTCATTTTTTAAGCGTGATAGCAATAACCTCAAGGTGCGTGAAATTACAACATCGTGCGACTTCATAGCCGCTACTGCTGCTTGTTCTATTTCGGTTATAGTCATGAAATAAATTAACTAGGTAACAATATAACAAATAACAACAAATTACCGACTGTTATATTGTTACCATGTTTAAATGTTTATATGTTCTAAACGCCTAACGTCCCTTACCGCTACGCGGTATGGGTTTACCAAGTTTTTTTAACTCCTCGCGTACAGTACGAAGGACTGCGCGTCTTCGTGCAGCCACTCTTACTAAATTACGACTCTTGCCGGGTTCAAAAAAACGAGTTTTTCGAGCACGCACTAAAATACCGCTTTGTTGAATTTTACGGTTAAACCTGCGCAATAAACTTTCAAAAGATTCGTTGTCTTTACGTTTAACTTCTACCAAGGAAGCTCACCTCTCTCTCTATTAGATAACGGCAAGGTTTTGCAATAATACACAAAAAATAGACAAGCAAAACCAATTACCTCAATAAACTGTAACATAATAAACATGTGCAGGTCAACTTTTTTAAAACTCAAACAATAGCTAAAAGAACTGGAAAAATTAAAAACGCCTTTAGGCGTTTAAAATAAATAAAACTTCGCAAATAAATCTAGGCCATGTCTTTACCGCCCAACAAATGTAAGTGCAAATGAGGCACAATCTGCCCACCCTGCTTGCCAACATTAAAAGCAAGCTTATAACCGGTAGCGCTTACTCCCTGCTCCTCTGCGACCTGCTTTGCTTTAAAGATCATTTTACCAAGTAACGCTTGGTGCTGTTCCGTAATACTACTAATAGAAGGAATGTGTTCGCGACTAATAATTAGCATGTGTACTGGCGCCTTGGGAAAAATGTCGGGCACGACTAACAAATCTTGGTCTTCAAAATATATATTGGCCGGCACTTTCCGAGCCGCAATATTGCAAAATACGCAATCGTCAATTTCCATAAAATTAGAATTACGAATAAAGAATTATGAATTACGAGGCTCTGCCGATTTATATAACGACAAACTTAATTCATAATTCTATATTCTTTATTCACTATTAGCATTAGCGTCCAAGACGCTTTATTACTTCATTTACTATTTTATCATAACTAAACACTTCCTGCATACCACTCTTTACATCCCGAAGTATTACCACCTCATCTACCGCTTCCTTCTGACCCATAATAAGAGCAATGGGACTACCTGCATCGCCTGCTGCTTTCAGCTGGTTTTTAACTCCTGCATAGCCGAAATAATCAAAAACCGTTACTCCAGCTTCTACTAAGTCTCGAAATAGCCGCAAGCTACGTTTTGCCGCAAGCTCACCAAGTGGCACCAAATAAACTTCCGCAGGCCTTACAGGGGCACTGTTTGTTTGCATACCGCGTTCGAGCAATATGTGGTGTAACATAGACAAACTTCCCCGAAGGCCAAAAGCGTGTACGTTCTTACCACCAAAACGCTGAACCAACCCACTATGCCCTTCTGCTTCTGCCACTACAACCGTGTGGCCGTCCATTTTTAGCTTAAGACAGGCAATGGTGCCAACAGCCCCGTCTATGCCCGCCAATAAAGGACTTAACTGGTACGGAATTTGCAGCTCTTCCAATGCTTCTAGCAAATTGGTAAAGTTTTTGCGAGAAATTTCGTCTAAGTGGTCTAAAATCGTCGGCGCATCGCTCATAACTGACTGACAATCTAGCTTCTGACAACGAAGTGCATCCAATGGTTGCGAGCTCGTAGCCTCGGCACACGCATCGCACAGCTCATAACGCTTGCTCTTTAAGAAGTCCCGCAAATTAGCAATATAGCTTTCTTGGCTGGAAGTGTTCCCACATGTGTTTACCTCAAAAGTAACATCCGGTAAACCAAGCGAAACAAAAAACTGCCATACCGCACCTAGCACTTGCGCTTCCGTTAAGTGGTTGAAAGGGCCCCAGACCTCCATGCCAAACTCATAGTCAGAAATAAGTTGCTTTTGACTGGCACATGTCACTCCACCACCATACACCCATTTAGTTAAGTGTGGCTCAAGGGTCTTTACCTGAGCAAGTAAACGCAACATGGAAGGCAATAAACCGGACCTGACAGCTAAAGCACGTCCTGCAACCTCAGTGACTATTAGACTTGTAGTTTTATTAGAAGTTGCCCCATAACCGAGTGAATACATGGACGGCTCTTCCATAATTGGCAACTCAACTCTGGTAAAACCGTACTGCGAAGCGTAACGGTCAAACGCAGCAAGTAGCGCGGCCCAAGCAGGATCTTGGCTCGTGACAATGTCAAAATTTCCTACTACCTGCAACTGTTTTTTATTACTAACTGCTCCTGCTGTTAAGGTCTTTTTTTCCATGTTACTAAGACAAACCACCGAGTCAAGACTATGTCCTAAAAACGGTAATTTAATTCAAGATTACAAAATACTATTCCGAGTACGAATAATGCGGTAAAGTGCCAAATAACTTAAGTGGCAACACCCGAAGCCATACCTTACCCACTATTTCAGCTTTAGGCAAAGGCCCCCAGTACCGAGAGTCGCTACTGTAAAGTCTGTTATCTCCAAGCACAAAATAATCATTAGCTCCAAGCTCTACAATATCGGCACTGCCTAGAGTTACATTCTGATTAGGCAAATAAGGTTCGTTTAAAACATACCCACTAGGATGACTGCTATTTATTATTAGCACGTGCCCCTGCTGAATACTTACCCGCTCGCCAGGCAGACCAATAATTCGTTTAATAAAATACTGAGTGGGATCTTTAGGATAGCGGAACACCACTACGTCACCACGTTCTGGCTCGTGCAATCGGTAGGATATTTTTTGAATAATTAAGTACTCTCGATTGTGAAAATTGGGCACCATAGAAGAGCCAGAGACCACAAACGGCTCAGCTATAAAGGGTCGAATTATAAGCCACACAAGCACAAAGGCCGTAAAAAAAACCTTGGCCAAATCCCAAATAAAAGCTGCAATTGAACGAACAGTACTAGTAATTTCTGCTTCCTCTTCGTTAGTTGGTTTGTTTGTTTTTTCTGTATTCACTTAAATTTTGAATTAAAAATATAAAATTAAAAACTGATAATACGTTAGATCTTAGACTCGAACCTTTCGAATATTAATTGAACGCTCCCAGCCTGCCAAAACCTGGTAGCCACTACTGGACTCGAACCAGTGACCTCTCCGATGTGAACGGAGCGCTCTAACCAGCTGAGCTAAGTGGCCATGGCGGGCAGATAACGGGCTTTAGCTACGCGTCCGAATCTATACGGGACAAGCTTGAATGCTCCTACTCTCTACACAGTAACGAATAAATTTAATACTTGTGTAGTTTTAAGTAACTAAGATATTTTCTTTTTTGCTTCTACATAAACGAAACTCACTACTTTTTAGTACATAGTTCTTAGAACTACTGACTATTTTCTGCATCAGGATATTGCAACTATACCATTGGCTTTAGAACATTGCAAGAATAATTAGCCTTAAGTCTATGCGAGATAGTGTTGAAATGGAGAAAAAACAAATTTTATAGAATCCAACAATCTAGACCCCCCATACTCAAGCATGGACTTGTACAAACTTTCTCACAAATCCCAAGTTTTTTGCTATACTACCTAAAGTGCATTTGAAATCTTTAGCATGAATAACGACCCTAACTTCGAACGGAATATTGACGGTATTCAGACGGTTTCTCCCCACGTTTCTGTGCATTATGGCACACCAAAACAGGACATAAAAGAGTTACCGCAAAAACGCAAATCTCACCCTTGGTTATGGGTGAGCTTGCTTATTGTCGCACTATTCTTAGGTAGCGCAGCTGGACTGGTTTATGTCGTAAATAAATGGTCGGCGGGAAGTTTTGTTGGAAGCACAGGCGGTTTTTTCAAAAACGCAGCAGACCTTATTCGTGGCAGTGCTGGCCAAGTGGCAATTCAGGGCGAACAAAGTGGTGTTGTAAGGATACTTCTACTAGGAATTGGTGGCGAAGGACACGACGGCCCGTACCTATCCGACACCATCATATTAGCCCAAATCAAACTGGACACCGGAGAAGTCTCGCTTACCAGCATTCCCCGCGACTATCAAGTTAAGCTAGGAACCCAAGGCTACAGAAAAATTAATTTTGCTTTTTCAGAAGGTTATACCAAAAATAAAAACTGGAACGAAGCAGGACAGCTTGCAAGAGATGTGGTTAGCGACATTTCTGGACTAGACATTCCCTACTTTGCAGTGGTGGATTTTAGTGGTTTTGAGCAGGCCGTAAACCAAGTTGGTGGTTTAGATGTTACAGTACAACGGACATTTACTGACTACCAATATCCAGACAACAAAGATGGATATCTTCCTCCACAGACCTTTACCGCAGGTGCACAACATTTTGACGGCACAAAAGCACTTATTTTTGCGCGAAGCAGGCATGCAGCAGGACCAGAAGGCAGCGATTTTTCCAGAAGCCAACGCCAACAACTAATTATTGGCGCTTTTCAAGACAAGGTTAAAGCTTTAAATCTTTTTACCGATACTGCCACGCTAAGTCACCTGTTTCAAACCTTTGCCTCACACTTCCACACAAACCTAACTCCAGGCCAGTTACTTCGTTTGGCTAAAATAGGTTCAACTGTAAATAAAAATAACATTACCAGTACAAGTCTAGACCCAAGTACGGGACTCGTTTGTCCGGAAATAACCGTTGAAACAAAAGCTTACGTACTAGTACCTTGCGCAGGCAAAACAACCGATGACATTAAAAGTTACTTCGCCAACTCACTAACTGTAGGAAAACTTACAAAAGAAAAAAGTGTAGTATGGATAGCCACAACTTCTCCAAACGCTCCAGCCTACAAGCGCATAAGCGCAAACTTGGAAGAAGCAGGTATTACTGTCTGGCCAATTAACTACAACGACGTAGAACCTGAAACCTCGGTCATATACCAAATTAACAGCAAACCTTTCACTGCGACATTTATAAAAGACTTATTAAAAGCTCGAGAAGTTACAGTTCCACCGCCGAACATACGCATAGACTCAAGTAGAAGTGACATTATACTCATACTAGGAACTACTCTTCCAAGCCGGTTCACAAAACCGCTTCCAATTACAACGCCAGAAGCTACTCCGAGCATAGACTTAAACACGCTACAGTAATAACCCGCAGGCTAGCTATATTGGGCGCATTACTATATTCTTACATTGATATTTAGAATACAATCTCAACCCATGAACCTCCCTATTATTGCCATAGTCGGACTGCCAAATGCAGGTAAATCTACCCTATTTAACAAAATAATAGGAAGCCAATTAGCTGTAACAAGTGAAGTCGCAGGCACCACTAGAGACCGCCAATATGCCGACGTAGCTTGGAATGGACGTCTTTTTACAATAGTAGACACAGCAGGACTAGCCTTTTTTGGCAATGAAACAGATTTAGAAATTTCAGTTGGCAAACAAATAGACATTGCAACCCGCGAGGCAGACGTACTCTTGCTTGTTGTAGATGGCAAAACTCAAACCGAACACTACGACAGACCAAGTCTGCTTAAGTTCCGTAAATCAAAAAAACCCGTTGTACTAGCAGTAAATAAACTAGACTCACCAAAAAACACAGAGGCACATGCAGCACCGTTTTATAAACTTGGCATAAAAAATGTTTTTCCAGTCTCCAGCGTCACCGGCCGTGGCATAGGCGACCTCCTTGACCATCTTGTCTCTATCCTTCCAGATGTTTCACTTAACCCTGCACCCTTAGCCCTTAGCCCTAGCAATAGTATTGCCGTAGCAATAGTTGGCAAACCAAACGTCGGTAAGTCTAGTATATTTAACCACATTATTGGCGATGAACGGGTTGTGGTGTCCTCAGTTCCAGGCACAACTAGAACCGCTATAGACAGTGAAATAAAAATTAACAATGTAGATTACACCTTTATAGACACTGCCGGGCTAAAACGCAAAGCCCACAGACAAGAACGACCAGACGTCTACTCTGGTTTCCAAACATATAAATCCATACGTAGAAGCGACGTCTGTTTGTTTGTGCTTGACGCAAGCGAGCCCGTAACCAGCCAAGACAAAAGCGTCGCAGAAGAAATTGTTAGTCAAGAAAAAGGTTGCATAGTTCTAGCAAACAAAATAGACATATACGACAAAACCACAAAACACGGCAGTAAAGACATGGACCGCGAAGCTTTACAAAATTACATAAGCAAACATTTTCCTTTTTTGTGGATGTCCCCTGTCTATTTTGTCTCAAGCCTTACAGGCGAAGGACTCACTAAGGCCCTAGAACAAATAAAGCCTATTTACGAGAGTCGCCACCAGCAAGTAAGTGAGGAGGACTTAAAAAAACTACTTGCAAAACGTCTAAAAATAAATCCACCCAAGCGTTTACTAGACCAAAAAATTCCTAAAGTC
>JAHFJH010000038.1 GCA_023245995.1 Candidatus Doudnabacteria bacterium
GTTAGCGCACCAGCGTTTACTGTGAATGAAGAAGGACCAAATGGGAAGGTGCCAGTAGCTAAGACAGTTGCACCATAGGAAGAATCCGTAGTGCTAATGTCATAGGCGCCGCGAAGCGAAAGCTGCACGGTGCGACCGGAACCACCAATAACATCGGCCATAACTTTAAAGGTTCGAGAACCAGTCTTTACCGTAGTATTTACAGCAAAAGTTACATAACCGCTGCTATCAACGCTTTGTGACTGAGCAATTTGTGTACCGTCAATCATCAAACGGAAATTGTTAATATCGCTGTTTACGATAGAACCAACTTGGCGAAGTGACAAACGATTCAAAGTAACGTCGCGAGTACCTACAGTTACTGTACCCTGCCAGACCAAAAGGTCTTTACCTGGATCGGAGTTACCAGAACCAGTAGCAGAGCTCAAAGCAACAGTAGCAAGCGTTGCAGTAGCGATGTTGTGAATGTTACCGGAAAGAGACACTGTGCTGGCACTAGAACCAGAGGCAGTGTAAGAAGTAAGTCTTACACCAACGGTCTGGCCAGATGTCGAGCTGGCAATGTCGGCCTTAACGGAAATCACTCTAGAACCACTTATTGCAATATTCTGGCCAGCAAAGGTAAGTTTGTTGTCAGAACCAAAGGACGCGGAGTCTGTAAGGCGGGTTGAACCGTCAAACAAGTACACGTTTGCTGGGGTTGTATTAGCTGAGACTCCAATTCTTTCAATAACAACATTGGTAAGAGTACCACTGCCACTGAAAGCAAAGTGAGCTAAATCAGCCAAACCTTGACCAGCAACTAAAGTACCAACAGCTGGGTTGTCAGAAGCAACCATTGCGGACAAAGGACCGCTGTTAGTAGGAGGCAAGTTCGTAGTGGCTGTTGGGCTGAGCTGACCAGCTAGGCGAGTAGCCATAACGCCAGTTTGAGCTTTTGCTTTGTCGTTGGCATTTGCCGGTTCGACTTTAGCAAAGCTATAACCCCAGCTGTTAAAGGTAGCAAGGTCAGGAATACCCATAAGACCAGAGTTACCTACAAGCTGTACGGTGCCTGCGTTGTTGACTAAGCTACCTGGAAGGTGAGCTGCGTCGGCGCTGTTTATAACGCCACCCATACCGACCCAGGAAATATCTGCCCACATTGCTGTGGCGTAGTTATAACCTTGGCCTTTGAAGATAGCTTCTGTTGGGAAACCATACTTCATGGAACCGGACAAAATGTAACCGGTACCTTTATCAGCACCGCGATCTGAGAAGATTACGCTGCCGTCTTGTGGAGGAATAAAACCTTCACTACATACTGCAAGAGCGAGATCGTCGCTGTTAGCCGCTACTACCTGGCTCCAAGAATTGAAACCATAGGACAAAAATGCCCCGGCAGAAGTGTACGCTCGGCGGCATACGCCGGATGTGCCTTGATAGACCATCCAAACAGTGCCGTCGGTCGAGGAAATGTTCTGACCAACCGAATGTGCAGCAGCAAAAGCTACTGGAACGGCGGTAAGAGCCATGGCCACAGATGCGCCCGCTGCAAAGAGTTTCTTTGCGAAATTCATTTACATACTCCATTTTTGAGAATTGTCCATCCCACCACCGGTGGAACAGAACATTGACTGTTCAATTGTTGCAGTCAATTTTAGAACTCAAAAATAATTAATTAGTTACGACACCACATAAACTGTTACACAAAGCAGCTCTAGAGTTCCGCTTGAGTACGTTTATATAGCGCGATTATAAACACCACATAAAAGCAAATCGGATTGCCAAAAGTTCGACCAGGAACTTTTTCTCCACGTTTAGACACAGACGCTAATCTGCCCAAACTGTAGAATTAATTGAGCACCTTTTGGTATCCGGCCCGTATATGGGTCAATAACTGAAAGAAATAGTTGATGCCATAGTCCCCTTTTGCAGAAAGCACCAATCAAATAGTTAGACGTAGCATACTTGTCTATGTTACAAACAAATATCCACAGCCCTAGCCCCGCAAATAAGCATAAAAGGCCAGAACATAACTACGAGAAATCCTTATAAATAAGAGAAATTCTACACGGTTATATTTTGACCTTTAACTTTAAAACAATATGTTGTAAACAGCTTTAGGGTTTGTGCCACTCATAACAAACATATTATAAGATACTTCCGCACTGCTGTCAAAGCATTCTTGAGGTGGGCTACCACAGTGAAAACTCCATACGAGTGTTTCAGGACAAGTTGAAATTTATCTAAACACCTTTGGAGCGGGTAGGGGGAGTCGAACCCCCATCATCAGTTTGGAAAACTGAGATAATAACCGCTATACGATACCCGCGACAAAGGCGCATGGACGAACGTTTATTTAAACCTTGGAATGGTCCCCTGCTATAAATTTTACCAATCCCGCAAAATTTATAATATTTGTTAAGACTTTAGCATTATACTTAATATTTACAGGAAGTAAAAGTCCTTATTGGCGTAAATGAGCAAAGTTTTGTATACTGTGTAGGCTAAGTTTATTTTAGCCTATTATAGCGGGCTGTAGTATACCGGTAGTACGTCTGGTTTGGGACCAGATAGACTGGGTTCGATTCCCAGCAGCCCGACCAAAAAAGCTCCTTACGGAGCTTTTTTATTTTGGATATTTTATACAGATGCCACAGGTGCTGAAGGGGCTGTTTCCCCGCTGTTCTGTGGTGCGGTTTTGCGAAGCTTAACTGCTGCCTTAAAAGCTTCACCGGCTTTAAACTTTGGCGTGTTCAGTTCAGGAATTTGAATTTTCTGTGTAGGTTGTCTTGGATTAACGCCAATGCGCGGTGCGCGGTGCGACACGCTAAATTGGCCAAAGCCGGAAATGTTTACTTTTTCTCCACTACGCAACTGTTCGTAAACAATATTTATAAATGTATTTAACATTCGTTCGGCTTCGCTATGAGTAACCCCCAAGCGTGCCGCTAAAATTTCAGTAAGTTCAAGTTTGTTCATTGGTTTATATCCTTTCAATATTGATTGATGGACTTATTACCTAAAGTATAGCACAAGTAAGGGAGAAAAAATAATTGAGCATTGAGACTTATGGAAACAGATTGAGACTTATAGAGACTAATTAAGTCAAAATTTCAATAAATCTCCACAAATCTACTAGTCTCCAACAGTCTCTGCACTGCCCAGTTCTTCTGGGTAAAGTTTCTTAAACAGCGTACCCAGCACTCCGTTTACAAACTTACCACTTGCGTCCCCACCAAATGTCTTAGCAAGCTCTACTGCTTCGTTTATAACCACCTTAGGGGGGACCTCTTTTAAAAACTCTAGCTCATAAACGCCTATTCTTAAAACGCTCCTGTCTACCGCGCCAACCTGCTCTATGGGCCACTCCGGTGCAGTTTCGGTAATAATTTTATCTATTTCGTCTAAGCGCGAAGCAACACCGTTCGCCAAGTCATACACAAATTTATGGTCTTCCATACCAGGGGCGAACTGTTCCAAATTCAACTCTACCAAAGCATGTAAGTCTTGTTGCCTATGGTTAAAATCCCATTCAAACAGGGATTGCATTACAACAGTACGAGATAAATGTCTGTTAGCCATAAATAGCTTCTAGGAGCTAGCTTCTAGCTACTACTCCATACACCCTAGGAGCTAGCAGCTGACAGCTAGTTCCTACTTAGTAACTTTACGGCCTTTGTAATAGCCACAGTTAGGACAAGGTAAATGAGGACGTGTAGGCTGACCACAATTTTTACAAGTGGCTGGCTGAATAGTCTTAAGCGCATGGTGGCTTCTGCGCTGGTCGCGACCACTGCGGGTCTTGTGTTTTTTTGGAACTCCCATGGAATTGTTAGTGCGTAGTGATTAGTGCTAAGTGCTTAGTAAAAGTACAAATACAATTTAAACTACATCAAAATTTAAATATTAAAACTAGCTAAAGTATAAGGGAAAACAGCTAGTTTAGTCAATCCATTAAAAAAGCTAAGGCCCGACGTGCTTGTCGAGCCTTTCGTTTATTAAGTTTGTAGGTTGGTAAGTCAAACCCTAGCACGCCTCCGTCGTGCAGCAGTAAGAATAGGTATAACCAGTTCTGTATAACCACCCCGCTCTTTGTCTATGCTCACAAGCGCCATGTCTGCTTGTGCTTGTTCAATCGACCACTGGGTGAAGGTAAGAGCGTTATTCAGCAACTCAGCTAAAGACGCGCAACCGCACTCCGCTTGCAGTCTTTTTAAGTGAGCATACTGTTCTTCTGTGCAATAGAAGACCCACTTTTCAGTGCGCCCCTGCTTCGATTGCGATTCAACAACGGCCTTGGCGATGGGTGAACGCCCATGAACCCGTCGCACCAACTTCCACTTCTTAAGTAACGCAAAAAAACTCTGCAACCTTGTGCATAGTCACTCCATGTAATTGTGTATATCTCTGCACTCCAAAGCACGCACGATGCACGCCCAAAGACAGATAGGCTAATTATACATGACAAATAAAGAATTGCGAAACCTAAATACCTTATTAAGAATGGCATACCATTAATAATTTATTACCATACAAAAAGCCTAGAGAACACACGTGCGTATTCTCTAGGCTTGCAAATTCCTGCCTATCCCCCTTTATCGTTTTAGTGATACTCTTGGTCAAAAGCGACCAAGGCCGCTATAAGCCTGCGGCACGGTTCACTCACGCCGGTAGATGTCTTAGAAGACAAAGAAATGGTGTGCCCACCCTTCATCTTTAAGATAACTTTACGTGCAACCAGCCACTTCAACACTGCTTCAAAGTCTGCAGGGCTGAAATTCTGACCATAAGTTGCACGGAAGCTGCGAGCAATATCGCCGTGAATGTCCTCAAGGTTTTTGTACCGCCCGCCAAAGACTCGGTCTTTGACTAAGCGAAACAGCAACTCCGAGGCCATGTTCAGGTTTAGGCCGGACTCTGCCAACAGTTCACGAACCGGCACCTTGCGCACAAACTCTGTATACAGGTTAATGTGCCGGTTTGGCGCAGGCCTAGGCGGAGCCTTTGGTTTGGAAGCTGAAACTTTTGGTAAAGCCGCCTTCCACTGATTGGCCACCCTTTGCAGGTCTATAGCCTGCTTTAAGCGTTCCACCCGCTCGTCCATGTCCAGCGTGTCCATGGCTGAAATAAATGCCGCCAACGCCCTGCTGTCCGCACCCTGAGCAGACAGCGCCTTGTACCGCGCCATGAAAATTTGAGCCTTATTATTTTGCTGCTTCTCATCGGACTCCTGCGAGCCCAACATTTGAAGCAATCTGCGTTTCTCGCTGACCTTGCCCTCACGCATGGCCCGAAATGCCAGTTTGCCCCCAGCCGACTCTTTGCCGTACTCTATGGCCAGAGCAATGAGCTGGCTGTCCAGTTCGGCGTGCGACTGGTGCAGTCTTGAACGCTCCGCTACCGCCCGCCGGAGTCTAGCAACTTTAGCTATATGCCGTTTGTGCGCTAAAAACTTTTCGCGTAACTCGTGCTTGAAGCCAACTTCCAGCACGCGAAAGTCTTTGGCAAAGAACACCGAACGAAGCCGCGGCACATACACCGCAAAACTCGGTGACTCTTTTTGCAAGCCTTGCGCAAAAGGCAATATTGCCGTTTTGCAAAATTCCTCGTAAAGCTTTATGTGCGCCACAAACCCTACGCGCAAGAAGGTAAAAGAAAAGCTAAGAGCTAAAAACCCCAAACCTTTCACTACCGTTACGGAATGGAAAAAGTTAATAACAAACGAAACTACAAATATGGCCACGAGCCACATTGCAATTCGCATGAACTTACGGGCCATGGCGCGTTGCCGTAGCCACCGTGTATGCTCTTTCATTTTGTCCTCCCCAAAAGTTTTCTGATTTTGGTGTTGTGTAAAGAACCCTTCTAGCAAAAAAGCCACGAAGAGAGTCTAAGGGGCCAAATAATATCACCCCGACTTCTCGCGACTTTTATAGCGCCCCCAATCCGTTTTTACACGGAACCAGGAGCATGAGCCTCTAGCTTTTCGTTGGCTGAGGAAATAAAAAACGCACAATTTTGAGGCGTTTTACAAATTGCTACTATTTTTTATGTTGAAACAATATAGTACTCTATTCTAGCATATTTGTCAATGCCTATGCCTACCAATACGCATATATAAGCCATATATTCATACAAAATAAAAAACGCGAGCACTTTTTTCAAAGTTGCTCGCGTTTAGCACAAACGGTGTAAAGCTGCGCTTGGAATGTAAAAATGGTCTACATCGTCCCAGCGCATACCAAGTCGCATATGCCATCCTGTGCTTGTGGTATAAGCAACGTATGGCAGAAAAAAAGGTCCTACAGTTTTGACTGCAGCTACATGCCACTCCCCTGGTTGGGGGATTGGCTTTGGTGCGAGCCCCCCACTTGGCATACGAACAAACTCTGTGCCGTGACTGTAGAGCAACGCCCTTGGTCCTTCTGTAGGCAGGCAAAAACAGGTTGCCCAGCAGGGTATCCACTTTGTCCATGGTGGAGTGTGGTCTTCGTGGCGTTGATATTTTAACTCTTCGCGCATGCAGTCTCCACCCCAGTAGGGCAAGGCCGTAAGCACCGACAGTAAAAAATATATGAGTCCAAATCGAAGGACCCATCGCATAATTTCTTTTACCTTAACCATGCTATTGTCCTCCTTGAAAAATTTTTAGTTTGGTCTTATGCTCCTTTGCGTAAGACTGGTTAGAATATTCCCAACACCACATAAAGTAAAGCTCTTACAGTTTGACTAAATGCATGCACAAGTAGAAAATACCATTACCGTACGAACAACTAGACTGGAGGAAAAACTTTTGAACAAGACAACTCAAACCCTTGCATTCATGGCTTTGTGCGTTTTGGGTTGCACCCCAAAAGCCTTTGCTCAAGACAAACCCAATGGCAAAAATGCAGCTGTGTACGAAATACCAACTGCGAACAGGCCAAAGCTCCCCATTTTCCCCACAACAGACAAGTGGGAAACCAATGACGTAGGACCACTCACCGTAGAAAAAAGGACGCGTCAAAGCCCATTCGATCCGCTTGCTCAGCCTAAATACAAAGTTGGGGTCATGCTAAAAATCCCAACCAGTAATGTGCAAGTTGCGCCTTTTTTCAGTCCCTGTAACAGGCCCAAAAATGCTCCACAAGAATTTAATAGATGCAAACAAATTGGTTTTGGAGCAAAAATAGACCTAAACAAAAAACGGGAAAACCTGAATCCAAAGGGAAAAAACGGAACGTTCAAATAAATACTCGGCCAACACAGCAAACCTGCCAGCACCTTCAACAGAAGGTGCTCGCATTTTTTAAAAGGACTTTCTCACCACATTGAGAAAGTCCTTCATTTTTATCACATACTTCATACCCAAAAAACAAATTGTCGTGCATTAGCTAAGCACTAAAAACTAAGCACTATTCAATTCCCCTAGTACATGCCTTCCATGCCTGGCATACCACCGGCTGGAGGTGCTGGGTGCTTTGGTTCTGGCTTATCTACTATAATTGCTTCGGTG
>JAHFJH010000039.1 GCA_023245995.1 Candidatus Doudnabacteria bacterium
TAGACGAGGCTAAAGGTAAGGTTAAAGTATTTGTAACTATTTTTGGTCGCGAGACTCCGGTAGAACTAGATTTTTTACAAGTAAAGAAATCGTAGCTTCTAGCTTATAGCTGTCAGCTTCATACTTTTTGGAGCTGATTCTAAAAGCCAAAAGCTTTTCAGGACGCCAAATATTTTTGGGCTTCTCTTCCTGCGTTTGAAATTATTATCACTAGAGCATAAAACCTAGTATTATCTATTATATATGGCAAAGAAAGTTAAAATTGTAATAAAGCTTCTGCTTACTGCAGGCAAAGCAACTCCAGCGCCACCAGTTGGTACTGCCCTTGGGCCCCATGGTTTAAATATTGCCCAGTTCGTTAAAGAATTTAACGACCAAACAGCTAGTATGGGTGACACAGTTGTTCCGGTGGAAATGACAATCTTTGAAGACAGAACTTATTCGTTCATCCTCAAGACTCCTCCGGTTGCCAACCTTATTATGAAAGCGATAGGCATTCCTAAAGGTGCCGCTAATCCATTACTCAACAAAGTCGGCAAAATTACCAAAGCACAAGTTCGTGAAATTGCGGAAAAGAAAATGGTGGACTTAAATACGACAGACGTAGAATCTGCTATGAAAACAGTCATGGGCACCGCTCGAAGCATGGGCGTTGAGGTTGTGAACTAAATTTTTAATTTTACAATTTTTAATGAATGCCTAAATGTTTTAACTTTTAAATGCACTCATTTAAGAATTGATTGGAAATTGAAAATTACAAAATTGTAAATTATTTACGTCACTTTATGCCTTACATAATCGGAATCATCATTCTAATCGTACTCTCCGGACTAAAGATTATCCAACAGTACCAAAAAGGTGTTGTGTTTCGGTTTGGTAAGGTTGTAGGAGTTAAAGAACCAGGACTTACATGGGTTATTCCGCTTATAGACATTGTGCGCAAAGTGGACATGCGCACTATAACTTTGCCTATACCACCACAAAAAATTATTACTCGAGACAATGTTTCGGTTGACGTTTCTGCTGTTGCTTACTACAAAATTACTGACGCAGTTAAAAGCATAGTAGAAATTCAGAGCGTGCTAAATGCCATAAATCAAATTTCGCAGACAAGTGTACGAAATATAGTGGGTAAATTTCAACTAGACGAAATACTAAGCGAACGGGAAACTATAAACGCAGAAATTACAAAAGTCTTAGACTCCCACACGGAGGCTTGGGGCGTTGTCATTCCTGTTGTGGAAATTAAAGACATTGAACTCCCAGAGGGCATGCAAAGAGCCATGGCCAAGCAAGCAGAGGCGGAACGGGAAAAGCGAGCTAAAATAATAGCAGCAGAAGGAGAAGCCTTGGCAGCTGCGAAACTTGCAGAAACAGCAGACATAATGCAGGCACATCCTATAGCCCTCCAGCTCCGAAACCTCCAGACCATGGCAGAAATATCAGTTGAGAAAAACTCCACTATAATATTTCCTGCGCAGTTCATGAGTACCTTAAAGGACATAAGAGAGTTTATGCAGTCCGAGACTAAATAGCTTTTGTTTTCGTAATCTTAATTGGCATTTGTCTTCTGCTATTTACGGCATGGGCAACTACCAGCAAAAATAATATGCATAGCATAAAAAAAATATACTTGTATCTTGTGTCGGTTATTGCCCTAGTTATTTGGGTGGTGGGTGGCATAATGCTTGTAAATATGGCTCTTAAAACTTGGATATTTACTAAAGCAGATAACAACTATTACAGCACACCTTGTCCTATAATGGTGAAGAGTCCAGACGGTGGTAGCGCTCAAGCCCCTGAATGTGACCCGAAAATGCAGGCAGAACAAGAGGCTCGCGATAAGGAAAATCGCGCTAGCCAAAAGCAACGCGACGCTAGTCAGGCTCTGTCTATGATAGTAATAGCCGCTCCAGTTTGGTTCTTCCACTGGAGACTGGCTAAAAGGGAAGTTTAAAGACCGTAATTTTTTATATACACATGAATAATGAACAACGACCAAATGCAGAAGAGCGTATTAGCGGAGCAGAACTAGAAATAGTAGAGCGTACATATGATGGCCTAGTAAAATTGGGCAAACCTGCTATTGATGCGCACATCCGGTATTTAACCGAAGTATCTAGTATTGTAGGGCTAATCCCTAGAGAAGAAATACTTCTTAAAAAAATTAAACGAATATTCAGCTGGGAATTAATGATTTCAGATTGAAGATTATAGATTGTATATTTAATGCCAATATGCAATCTATAATTTAAAATTTGCAATTATTAAATTTGTGGGAGAGCGTAAGCTAGTTAAAGGTTCATAAAGTTTGTAAAGTTTGTAAAGTTCGAAAATTTCTTACTTTATTAACTTTCAACTTTATAAACTTTAAAAACTAGAGAACGTTTCGTTTTCACCACGAAAGGAACATTATGAAGACAGCATCCAAGCGCGTACGCGCAAACGAGGAACAGGTAGACACTACAAAAGTCTACGGACTTGAAGAGGCTATAGAGCTAGCCAAAAAAACTGCAAATACAAAGTTTGTAGGCTCTTTAGAGTTACATGTACGCACCTATATAGACCCAAAAAAGACAGATCAAGCTATTCGTGGTGCTGTTTCATTGCCAAATGGAACAGGGAAAACTAAACGCATTGCTGCATTTGTGTCTGAGAATAAAGAGAAAGAAGCTCGCGAAGCCGGTGCAAGTATTGTCGGCGGCGAACAGCTTATTAAAGAAATTAAAGACACAGAGAAAACAGACTTCGACGTAGCCATTGCAGAGCCAGCCCTCATGCCCAAACTTGCTCAAATTGCAAAAATTTTGGGCACAAGAGGTCTTATGCCAAACCCTAAAACTGGAACTGTTGGAGAAAATATTTCGGCCATGCTAAAAGAAATTGCTGGTGGTCGAGTAACTTTCAAAAATGACGACTCTGGTAACGTACATCAAATTGTTGGTAAAACGAATTTTGAAACTCCAAAGTTGTTAGAGAATATTAAGGTATTTATGGCAGCTCTAAACTCTACCAAACCAGCAGCCCTTAAAGGTCCATTCATAGCCAGCCTTACTTTACACGCAAGCATGGGTCCTGGAATAAAATTCAAACAATAAACTTTGTTATTGCTCAAATCCCCCATAGAATAGGGGGATTTTATGTTATATCTAAACTTACTAGAAGCATAAAAGTATGATAGTATAATTGGGTATAAATCTCTCTTATTTATGAGCTTAATTATTGGCCTCATTGCTCCAAAGCTTGCAGGCAAAGACACGGTGGCAGAGTACTTAGCGCAAAAATATGACTTTGTCTCTTTTGCTGCTGGGCATATGTTGAAAGATATTCTGTTGCTAATTGGACAAGAGGTAAGCCGAGAAAACGAAACCAAACTGGCAGTTAGTTTACGCCAAGCCTTTGGTGAGGAAGTTTTAAATAGCGCTATATTGGCTCGTTTTAAAAATAACCAAACACCGCGCGGACTAATAAACGGTATACGTAAGCCGCAAGAGTTTGCGGAAGCCAAACACAACGGCGTACGCACTGTTTTTATATCTGCCACAGACGAAAATAGATACGCACGTTACCAAATAAGAGGCGAGAAGAAAGACGACGGCCTGTTAAATTTTGCAGACTTCCTAAAACAAGATTTGGAATCCCCGACAGAGAAAGATATTCAAAATATTGGCACGCAGGCTGAATTTATTTTAGAAAATAACGGCGGCTTAGAGGAACTTCATGCAAACATAGATGTTCTTATGACTAAGCTATTAAAAGAGCAATAAACCAGCATGGCTTTATTTACTAGTAAGAAAAAGGCAAAACAAAGCGGCGCTATTGTAGCAGTTGAAGCTTTGTCTGTAGAAATAGCTGAAGTCTACATAGCAGCGCTAGAACAGGAGTTGCTTTTAGCAGGTCACACAGTAGTAAGGTTAGAGTTTCCTAGCAGTACTGTTGCTAGCAATATTCCTGTTTTGCATGAAGTACCACACCTACTAGAAAGCCCGCAGGTGTTGGGCATAGCCGCGGCTTTTGACAGGGCAAAATATTTAGCGGATGCTTCACAGAAACTTGAACAAGGCGAAGTTTTGCTGTTACAAGGCAGTAATTTTGCAACTGCTGCCTGGCTTGCAACTGGTATAGCAGAGTACGCAGACCGTGTTAGTTTGTACAAATGGCTAGACGAGTTAGATCATGTTGTTTTTAAACAGAAAAGGTTGGATTTAACGGTATTTTTAGACTACCTACCGGAAGACTTGCATTTAGCGGGCGCACTTATTCCACCTCATGGTTGGACGCGCAAACCGCTACCAACAATGCAAGAACTGCGCGACAAGTATTTAGAAGCAGCCCACCTGCTCCCAGGTGTAAAAATTGTTAACAGCCACCGGCAAGGGCTACTGAAACCGGACTCGGAAATTCAGAATGAATTATGGAACTTAGTCAGGCGCATTGCTTTAAAAAGCAATTTGCCGCCAAAAATATGAACAAGTAGGTGAGCAAACATTTAAGCGTTTAAATAAGTGTACAAAATAGCAGCTAAATATGTTGGATGAACAAATAAAAGAAATAGAAATACTAATAAGTAAAACTACAGCACTATTGCCTGTGCTTCGCTTGTCACAAAATAAGCAAAGGCTTCTAGAAATGGAAGACCAAATGGCTGGAGAGCACTTTTGGGACGACGCAAACCAGGCGCAAAATATTTCTCAAAGTTATACTCAGCTAAAAAATAGCATGGATTTTTGGGAAAAGTTTCCGGTTGCGCTTTCCGAAACCTTGCAGCTGCTAAAAGAAAATACCGATGAAAGTCCAGAAACTGTGGCTTATTTGAGCAGTCAAGTTAAAGTGGCAAAGACGGAGTTTGCCGAGCATAGAGTGCAGGCTCTGCTTTCTAACCCATACGATAACCATGGTGCTATTTTAGCTATTCACGCCGGTGCTGGGGGTACAGACGCTCAAGATTGGGCAGAAATGCTCTTTCGCATGTACACGCGCTACGCGCAGCAAAAAGGCTTTACAGTGGACGTTATAGAGCGAAGCATGGGCAGCGAAGCGGGGATTAAGTCTGTTCTACTGGAAGTTTCTGGTCCGTATGCATTTGGATACTTAAAAAGTGAAGCAGGGGTACATAGGCTTGTGCGTTTGAGCCCATACAATCCAAGTCATACAAGAGAAACCAGTTTTGCACTTGTCGAAGTTCTACCAGCTTTAGCAGAACAAGAACAAACAGCACTTGACCCTAAAGATTTAAAAATTGAGGCAAATACAGCATCTGGCCACGGAGGCCAAAGCGTTAATACAACCTACTCTGCTATTCGCATAACTCATATTCCTACTGGTATTAAGGTAAGTATTCAAAACGAGCGCAGCCAACACCAAAATAAGGAACTGGCGTTAAAAATTATTGCAGCTCGAGTACAAGCGCAAGAAGAACAAAAACTCATTCAAGAAAAAAAAGAACTTCGTGGTGAGTTTAAATCGGCAGAATGGGGAAACCAAATTAGAAGTTATGTTTTGCATCCATATAAATTAGTTAAGGACCACCGCACCAACTTTGAAACATCCGATCCGGAAAGTGTGTTAAACGGTGAACTAGATGAATTTGTGGAAAAGTATTTGGAAATGAATATCAATTAAGCAATTTAACAATATAGTATTTAAACACACTACAGTATTTGGTGCTAAGCTATTTACATGTTTAATTGTTAATTTAATAACATGTTATACTAATTGGGTAAGCCCAGTAGAGCTTCTTTGCAGACATGTAAATTGTTCGCGCAGAAGCATGCTGGAGAGTGTAACTTTGAGTTGCACTTATAAAGATTACAAAGAAGTCTTGACTCTGTATGATTCGTTTTGAAGCAGTAACAAAATATTACGGCAATACAAAAGCGCTAACTAACATTCAGTTGGACATTAACCATGGAGAGTTTGTGTCTATTGTTGGTCTTTCAGGTGCAGGAAAATCTACGCTGTTAAAACTGGTTACGGGTGAAGAACGGGCAGATGAAGGCAAGGTGTTAATTGACGACATAGATATTGCAAAGGTAAAAGTGCACGATTTACCATACTTACGTCGAAAAATTGGTATGGTCTTTCAAGACATAAAATTATTGCCAAAACGGACAGCTTTTGAAAATGTAGCTTTTGCTATGGAAGTCAGTGGCCATAGGCGCGAGCGCATTGTGAAAGAGGTGCCGAAAATTCTTGAACTCGTTGGTTTGTTGCATAAAAAAGAAAACTTTCCTCACGAAATGTCTGGTGGAGAAAGGCAAAGAATTGCTATTGCAAGAAGTCTAGCGCACCGCCCAGCTTTACTCATGGCAGACGAACCGACTGGTAACCTAGATGAAGTAAATGCAGCAGAAGTTTTAGATTTGCTCTTAAAAATTAATAAACTAGGCACGACTGTAATTTTGGCTACGCATGCATCTGACCTTGTAAATAAAATTCACAAGCGCGTTATTACTATAGAGGGCGGTAGAGTTGTCTTAGAGCAAGAGCGTGGGAGATACAAATTATAAAATGCCTAATGCCTAATTTCTAATTACCAAAAGTTTAACAAATTTTTCGATTGCCTGATTTAGGCATTAGATATTAGGAATTTTTTTATGTTTGATTCAATTACATTTTTTAGAGTTATAAAAGCTGGATTTGTTAATTTCTGGAGGAATATTTCACTCTCAGCAGCCGCAACTATGGTTATGACTATAACCCTAGTCATTTTTAGTGTACTTGTGCTATTATTTGGCGTTACTCGGTATTCTGTAACAGCGATTAGAAACCGAGTAGACATAAGCGTATACTTTAAACCTGGGGTGGCCGAAACGAAAGTAAATCAACTTAGGCAAGATTTAAAGAACAACCAAAAAGTTGGGGATGTGGCTTATACATCTGCAGAAGACGCCTTAGCTATTTTTAAAACTAAACACGCTAATGACTCGCTTATTTTAGAGTCTTTATCTGAACTTTCAGACAACCCCTTACCGGCCACTCTTCAGATTAAAGCAAAAAATTTAGAAGATTACCCAACGATAGCAAAATTTATTTCTGATGGCGCTTATAAAGATAGCATTAGTAAAGTAAACTTTGAGGACAACAGGCTACTTATAGGACGTTTGAGCAAACTATTGAAGTTCATTGTAACTGGTGGAGTGGCTTTAGTCGTTGTCTTTTCTCTTATTGCCATTTTGGTTATTTATAACACGATTACTCTTACCATTTACAACCGTCGCGAAGAAGTGGAAATTATGCGTCTAGTTGGCGCAACAAATTGGTACATAAGGGGTCCATTTTTAGTGGAAGCACTGCTTTACTCTTTCGTCGCGACTTTAATCACGAGCGTAATACTGTTTGTACTCTTGTCCAGACTTTTGCCTTATTTAAGGACTTTATTTGGTACCGACCTACAACTACCTCAAACCTACTTTAACGCACCCTTGCTTTCCCTTTGTTTGTTAGTAGTCGCTCTATTTTTAAGT
>JAHFJH010000040.1 GCA_023245995.1 Candidatus Doudnabacteria bacterium
ACAGAGTCTTCGTAACCACTGTAAGTATGAAGCACGTACCAATGTTTTTCGCCGGTGACTTGTTGTCTAGACATAAGCTTAAGTTCAGATTGATGATTGTAAATGTTAGGTTGTAAATTTCAAATACATTTTTAAAAGGCAATCTGAAATCTACAAGCTTCGATTATTTATTGACTATTTTCTCAAACAGCTTTAAAAGCCCAAAATCCGCAGCACCAAGAAGCGCTGCTACTGCCAAGGAGAAAATAATTACCTGCGATGTATATGCAATGGTTTGGCGTCTGCTTGGCCATACCACTTTTTGCATTTCACCATATACATCTTTAAAAAACCCAAAAAATCTACTCATTTTTTTCCTTTTTTAAAAGGCCTTTGAGGCCTTTTCTATTGGCCTTATTATACTACATATATGCCAAATTAGTCAAAACTAACAGAACTCCTTGTTTTTACACCCTAAAATACCGCACGGCGACAAAAGCACACAAGAAAGGGCCAAAATGTACAGTATCTAGTAAAAGGACTATATGTCCAAGTTTTTAACATTCTTGCTGTGGGTGACTAAAAAGCGCTTTCTTGGAACTACATCGTCCCCCATAAGAGTTTCAAAGATTTCACTTACTTTTTCTGCGTCTTGAATAGTCACTTGAAGCATAATTCGGTTTTCAGGGTCCATAGTAGTTTCCCAAAGTTGTTCCGGGTTCATTTCTCCAAGACCCTTATAGCGCTGTATAGCGTACTTTACTCCGTCTATGGCAGCAACTGTGGCTTCCTCAACTTCAAGATTGACTTGTTCCTCTGCGGTCTCTTCTACATTTTCTACTTCTTCTTCTTTTTTAGCCTTCTTGCCTTCCGCTTTAGACTTCTTATTTGCTTTGGCTTCCGTAACGAGGTCGTTCAAAATTTCATCCCGTTCTGCGTCTGAGAAAGCATACTGAAAAGCCTTACCGACTTGCACCTTAAACAGAGGCGGTTGCGCAATGTATAAATTGCCATTTTTTATAATATCTGGGAAGTATCTGTAGTATAGAGTTAGTAAAAGGGTGCGAATGTGAGCTCCGTCCACATCAGCATCGGTCATTATAATAATCCGGTGGTACCGAAGTTTGGTAATGTCCATTAAGTCGCCCACCCCCATGCCCATAGCAATAACCAAATTTTTAATTTGTTCGCTACCGAGCATTTTATCCAAACGAGCGCGCTCAACATTTAAAATTTTACCTCTTAGTGGCAATATAGCCTGAAAGCGCCTGTCGCGACCTTGCTTAGCGCTACCTCCTGCAGAGTCACCCTCTACTATGTAAAGCTCAGACTTTGCTGGGTCACTTTCACTGCAGTCTGCAAGTTTTCCTGGAAGAGCCAGCCCATCTAAAACTCCTTTTCGAATAACACTGTCGCGAGCAGCACGAGCCGCAAGCCTTGCTTTGGCTGCAAGGATAACTTTCTCTATAATTTTACTTGCGTCCTGTGGGTGCTCTTCTAAATAAATTTCTAGCGCCTCACCAACAACGGCTTCTACTGCAGTACGGACTTCTGGGTTGCCAAGTTTAGCCTTAGTCTGGCCTTCGAACTGTGGGTTTGGAAGTTTTATGGAAATAATAGCAGACAAGCCTTCACGCATATCTTCTCCAGTGAGTTTTTCACTTTCTTTAACAAAACCATTCTTTGTGGCGTAAGAATTTAGTACACGAGTCAGTGCAGCACGAAAACCCGTAACGTGCATACCACCTTCTGGATTGTAAACATTGTTAGCAAAAGCCAATACCCGTTCGTCAAAGTCGTCTGTATATTGGATAGCTGTCTCAACAAAAATATCCGCGTCGAACTGCTTAGATAAATATATTGGAGCTTGACGCACTTTCTTGTTTCTGTTCAGTTGTCGAATGTAAGAAAGTATTCCACCCTCAAAATAATATTCGAAACGGAGTCCAATTCTTTCGTCGGCAATAACAAAGTGCAGGCCTTTTGTAAGAAAAGCTTGGTTTCGCAAATGTTCAAGCACAGTTTTAAACTTAAACTGCACTGTTTCAAAAATTGTGTCGTCCGGAAAAAATTTAATGGTTGTGCCGGTTTGGTCCCAGTCGTCTTTGTTAACTTTGCCAACAACCTTTACAGCTCCTTGGCTTTTTCCAATTTTAAATTTTTGTTCATAAACTTTACCGTCACGTTTGACCGTGGCAATTAAGTTCGTGGACAAAGCATTGACTACGGAAACACCAACACCATGCAAACCGCCAGACACCTTATAAGAACCGCCCTCTTGTCCAAATTTTCCGCCAGCGTGTAAAACGGTTAAGACTGTTTCTAAGGCAGACTTTTTTGTTTGCTTGTGCATATCTACCGGAATACCCGCTCCGTTGTCGGAAACACTGCAACTACCGTCTGTATGAAGAGTAACTTGAATTTTGTCGCAACGACCTGCCAGAGCTTCGTCTACCGAGTTGTCTACAACTTCCCAAATGAGGTGATGCAAGCCCGTTTCTGAGGTGGAACCAATGTACATGCCAGGCCGTTTTCGCACCGGCTCCAAGCCTTCAAGTACGGTAATTTGGTCTGCTGAATATGCTTGTTTTTTTTCATCTTTTGCCATAGGTCTAGAAGCTTATGAATAGATATACGAATAATAGTCATTAGTAGCAGGTACAAAAAGACCAGCCATTGTTTTTCCTTTTGCTAAAGTGCCAATTTCTAAAAATGAAATCGGTAACCAAGGAACATGAGTGGTCATTTCCAAAAATTCCAACTCTGGGCAAAACGCAAAATAATTCGACAAAAACTTTGTAGCTTCTGCCTTACGCGCAGCTCTAAAGTGCTCATTGTGTGTGAAGGACCAACGAATCCATTTCTTGTTTTCGCTTACTCCAAAAGTGTACTCACCTCTTGCCTCAGCAAGCAATATATATTCTTCGTATTTTTGAATATATGCGTCAATTTTTGGCAACACATCTAGCGAGTTTTGAGCCAGTGGCTTAGCGTAGTCTGTAATGTGCCCTAGGATTTGCTCGTATTCAGCTAAGCCGGAACCGGTAGGTTCTTGTGAACCCTTTTGGGTGGCTATCCAGTCCTTGTAAACAAGGTTTTCAAGCTCAAAGTGTTCACGCGCTTTTTCAAAAAAAACATGCCCAGCGTGAGGAGATATTGTGCTTGCTTCTTTTTTAAGCTCTGAATACCCTGCCAAAGCGCGCTCTTTTTCTACAGCAAAAAACTGCTGACGTTCGGCAGTTTGGATAGCCGCCAGTTTCGCTTTATAGACTGTAACTAATGTTGGACTCGGCGTGGGCTTATTTTGTGGTTTAAAGCCAAAAAACTGCCTTATTTTTGCTATAAATGACATCACTTGAGGCTACTACTCTACACTAAAAGTATAGCATATTTTAAGGTCTTTTAAAAATAGAAAAAGACTATTTTTCTTTAGACGTAAAGCTTTGGTCGTTAGGTATTTCAGAAGAAACAGACTCAAGGGCTTTAGGCAATCCAAAAGTTTTTTCATGTAGGGCCTTAGCCTCGGCATCTGTTAAACCTTGGTACGAAACTCGAACAGTATACCTAACTTTTGACTTTGCTGACAACGCATACATGTCTACTACATCCAAACTCCACAACTGTTGTCTGCCTATTTCCTTCTGAGCTTTATGCAGTATTGCTTCAAGTTCTATCTTATTTGTAGCCTCAATATTTGTGTCCAAAACCACAAGTTTACCTATTAACTCCCTGGCCTGACGCGGATGTTCTACTTGGAGCTGCTCGGCAACCAGTTCTATGTCTAACTCGCAAAAAGCAGTAGGGCCTGAAAGTTTATTTCCAGTTAAAGGCAAACTTTGTAACTGGTACAAAGTCCCAACCGTTGTATTTCCGATTAAGATTAACCAAGCTGCGTGTGGATTTGCGTATCTTGGTGCCTTACTTAGTGGTTCATAAGATATTCTAACTGCCCCCAAACTTCGCAACAGTTGCTCTAAAATTGCCTGCGTCACTTGTACTGCATGTTCGTAAGTTTCTCTTTGTAACAATATACCTAGCTTATCCGTCTCAACAATTCTTTTGCCATTTCTTCCAAATACCTTACCAATTTCAAATAAAGAAATATAATAAATTTCTTTTTTCAAGTACTCATGCTGTTGCTTAATTAGGCCGTAAGCCAAACCCTGACGAAGTACCGGAAATTCTTCATTTATGGCATTTTGTGTGCGAATTTCGGTCTGATCCCCTACCGACATTTGGCCGTTACCCTCACTCGTAATTGTTGGCAAGGTCAATGTTTCATCGAACCCAAGCTCAGCTAGCATGCGCCTAAAAGTGCTCGCTAAAAGAATTCTTGTAGGTGTAACATTTTGCACAGGCTTAAGCAGTGGCGCACTAGGGGTAATTGTATTAAAACCTTTTATACGTATAACCTCTTCGGCCACATCTGCAGCGTTTACAATGTCGAGTCGCCACTTTGGCGGTATAACACTATACTTGTTACCAGTTTTGGTTACTTCAAAACCTAGTCGCTTCAAAAATCGCTCTATCTCTGTATGGGTAATGGGAATACCAGCCAACCTGCTCGGAAAATCTGCTTCCATTACTACTTTTTTTAGTTTCGTTTGTTCAGATTTTGGATAGTAGTTAAAAATTTGCGAAGCCACAACTCCTGAACCGTACGCTGTAAGGGCGTGAGTCAAAAATTCCAACGCCCAAAAAGACATATCTGGCGCCAAGTCTTTCTCAAGTCTGTTTGAAGCTTCTGTTGTAACCCCTAGGCTTCTTGCGTCTGTTCTAACTTTTACCCCATGGTATACGGCGACTTCTGCCAACACGCTTGTAGTACGTTCAGAGATAGCACTTCGTCTACCTCCAACAGCGCTAGCTAAAACAAGCGGACCCAAATTATCTGAAACCACTAACTCCTTGCCCTTGCGAAGCTCCAGAGTGGTTCCGTCTAATGTAGTAAATGTGTCTGGCTTAGGTGCTCTCTCCCATTGTAATCCACCTACAACTTTTCCAGCATCAAATATATGGTTGGGATAACCAGTTAAAAGCATGGCATAGTTGGAAATATCAACCAGCAGGCTAAGAGAGTTCATACCATGAGCTTGTATGGTTTCAACAAGCCAAAGAGGAGTTGCGTGGTTGTTGTTTAAGTTGTCTACCTGCACGACACTAACTCTTTTGCAATCTGCAGCAGCTTTGACATTTACCGATAGCTTTTTTTCGGCTTTAGCAAGTTTAAATTTTGGCAAAACAAATTGCAAACCAAAATAAGCAGCGACCTCGCGTGCAATACCCGCCACTCCCAAACAATCTGGTCTGTTTGAAGCTCTTACCTCAACACCAATTACCCAATCTTTCTTCCCCCCTATGGTAGTTTCTTCAAAATGGTCTACCAAAAGACCTGTAAGAGTTAGGCACTCTGCTACAGCTTTAGGGGTAACTTTAAGCCCTGGAATAAATAATTTTAGCTCGTTATATAAAATTCTCATGGGATAATAATTCTACCAAACCTTTCTATTTATAAGACTTTCTCGTGCTCAAAATATGGATATACTACATCTCCACCGAGCAAGGTTCTTATGTCTGTTATGTTAAATTTTGCCATGACCCAACGGTCAAGACCTAAGCCAAAGGCAAAACCCATGTATTTGTTGGTGTCTATGCCTGCCATTTTCAATATGTCTTGATGTATAATTCCTGCCCCTGCCATTTCTATCCACCCCACGTGCTTACATACCGTACAGCCCTTACCTTCGCAATTAAAACAACGCATGTCTGGTCCTACGCCTGGTTCTACTTCTGGATAATACTTACTCCTAAACCTCATGACCACCTTTTCTCCGTACATGTGTTTAAACAAAAGTTCTAGCGTACCAAACAATTCCGATAGCGAGACCTTTTCTTGCACCACCACTCCTTGATAATGATGAAATACAAAATGGTTACTTTTATTTGGTTTCTCGTTTCGGTACACCTTCCCAGGACATACAACTCTAAATGGTGGTTTTAAGCCAGCAAGCGCGCGAGCCTCAATAGAAGACGCATGAGTCCTAAGTAAAATATTAGGCGCATCTATATAAATTGTGTCTTGCATGTCGCGGGCTGGGTGGTCTTTGGGTACGTTAAGACGCTGAAAGTTAAACTCGTCTGTCTCTATTTCTGGGCCATCGTAGACACTATAACCAAGTTTAATAAAAAAATTATTCATTTGTTCAATGGTCAAAGACAAAGGATGGATGTGCCCTACCTTTGGAACACGTGTAGACAACACAGCCGCCTCTTTTGCCAGTTGCTTGCTTTGACTCTTTATTTTTATGTCATGTTCTGCTTCTACCAGCAACTTTTCCACAGTTAACTTAGCCTGTTGTACAGCAGGGCCGGCTAGTCTACGCTCATCCAAGTTTAAAGTCTTTAGATTGCGCAATTGTTGGGTAATAATACCCGTTGCACCAAAGTACTCGTCTTTTATAGCTTTCAGTGCTAATAGGTCCGAACACGATGCAAGTTTTGTTTCTAAGTCTTGAATATCTCCAATAGTCATTTAGGAAGTGTATTGCCTATATTTTATGCTAAATACATAAATATAGCGCATAATTACGAGTAGATTTAGAGAATAAACTCTAAATCTTCAAACTTTTACTGCATGTAGCTATTATATAGTACCAAACTATGAAGAATAAAAAAAGTTGCTTGATTGCAACCTTTTAATAATTTACCCCACACCTTGAAAGCAAACTTTCTACCTTAAAACAGGCTCGCCAAGGCGAGTACCTTCAGGGAACAATAGTATTCCCTCTTCACGAGTTTCCGGGGTATTACTTAAGCCAAGTTCAAAGCCAGAGCAAATCATTCCTTGGCTTTCTACTCCTCTTATAGTAGCCTTTTCAAGCGTAAAAGATTCGTGTGCTTCTGAATGAATATTGTGTGGTATATGTGCACCAGGCAAGGCCAAAGCAACAATGTCCCCTTCCTTAAAGTTGGTTGCACCGCAAACAACTGGGTCTACTGTCTCACCGCCAGTGGTAAGAGTAACTATGCGCAACCTGTCTGCGTTTGGATGTTTATCTATTTTTTCTACTCGAGCTGTAATTATTAAAGACGCCTCGCTTTGTTTAGGCGCGACCACATGACCAAATAAATTTGCCTTAAATGTGTTCCAAAATGTCATATAATATTTATTAAGACTTTTTTTGCAAAGTTAATAAAAAATAAATTCCAACTCCAACAATTATAAAGGCAATAACTTCAATACCTAAAAATGAATGTGTGATGGTATTTCTCACTACCCCAGAATAATCGTCTCCGTTTGCAAAATGACCGACAAAGCTTCCTACCGGTATTAAAATAATACCCAACGCTAAAAATAATAACCCGAAGATTTTTCTCATATTAAACAACTCTAAATTTTAATTTTGCAGGCGTTAATAATTTTTACACTC
>JAHFJH010000013.1 GCA_023245995.1 Candidatus Doudnabacteria bacterium
AACCATCCCAAGACAAGAACGCCACCAATACATTTTGCCCAAGCCCAAGTTCGCCCGCCTCTGTAGACGCGCCATCTGCCAATAAATCTCCTTGTACTACTTTTTGACCTTTAGTAACACGAGAAATTTGGTTTATGCAAGTACCACTGTTTGTACGTAAGAACTTTAAGAGTGGATATTCTTTCTTTTTGCCTTCTTCGTTTGTAACAACAATTTTGTCACCCAACACCTGTGTGACTTCACCATCTTCAACCGCAATTACTACTGCACCGCTATCACGAGCTGCCTTCATTTCCATACCAGTACCTATAATAGGCGCTTGTGGCACAAGACAACTTACTGCCTGACGTTGCATGTTCGAACCCATGAGTGCGCGATTGGCGTCGTCATGTTCTAAGAATGGAATAAGCGAAGTAGTAACCGAAATAATTTGTTTTGGCGAAAGGTCTACACAATCTATATCTTCTGCTTCGGCAATAGACGGCGCCCCGTGCACACGAACGGACACACGGCCTGGCACAAAATATCCATTCGCATCTACTTCCACGTTCGCCTGCCCAATGGTTAACCTTTCTTCTTCAAAAGCGTCTAAGTATTCAATATTATCGCCAAGTCGTCCCTTAATTTGAATATTCTCTAAATCCGGAATCTTCTCAAGTACTTTAGCAATGTCTGATGTAATTTCTTGACCGGCGCTAACCACGACTTTTTCTTCATGTAAAATGTCGAAACGCGCCATTTCACCCACAGCTGCCTTGCCGTTATTTGGTACAAACTTTGTAACCATGTTATATGGCGTTTCAATAAACCCAAACTCATTTACACGAGCATAAGTAGCCAAATGAGAAACTAGCCCAATGTTTGGACCTTCTGGAGTAGTAATAGGACAAAGTCTACCATAGTGACTACGGTGTACATCGCGCACTTCAAAGCCAGCGCGCTCACGGGACAATCCCCCAGGCCCCATAGCGGAAAGTCTTCTTTTGTGCTCAAGCTCAGCTAACGGATTGGTTTGGTCCATAAACTGACTAAGCTGTGAAGAAGAGAAAAATTCCTGAGTAGCAGCCACAACCGGACGAACATGAATTAACTGTGCAGGAGTTACAGTTTCGAGGTCGGCCAAAGACATGCGGTCACGAGCAATGCGTGCCATGCGAGCAAGACCAACCCTGTAGCGGGTTTGTATAAGCTCACCAACGGCGCGAACACGACGGTTGGCCAAATGGTCAATATCGTCGGAAGGTTCTTGCGTGTTGTTGAGTCGGATAATTTCACTTAAGGCCAACACCATGTCCTCTTTCGTCAAAATAGGACTAGCGTTTTCTTGAGACTGGCCCATACGCTGGTTAAACTTGTAACGCCCTACTTCTGAGAGATCGTATCTTTCAAAATTAAAAAACATCGCCGAAATTAAACTTCTAGCGTTGTCTACAGTTGCTAGGTCGCCCGGACGGACACGTTTGTAAACCTCGCGGAAACCTTCATCTGCGTTAGTGCTAGCGTCTTTTTCTAATGTTGCTGCAATAAACTTTGTCTCTGGGTCTGTGTCTACTTCAGCAAAAGCTGCGAGAATTTCATCGTTAGTAGACAAACCAAATACGCGTAGGAGTGCGGTAACTGGAATGCGACGCTTACGATCTATTTTTACGCCTATAACCCCTGCTGCGTCTGTGTCGAATTCAAGCCAAGCACCACGGTTAGGAATTATCTTCCCACCATATAAATTTTTACCACGATAATTTTCACTGCTAAAAAATACTCCTGGAGATTTTATAAGCTGACTCACTACAACGCGCTCAACACCATTTATAATAAACGTGCCACGCGGTGTCATAAGCGGAAAGTCACCAAAATACACATCTTGTGTTTTGGTTTTACCTGTCAGCTTATTTATTAACTTCGCGGACACATAAAGTGGCGCTTCAAAAGTAGCATTGCGCTCTCTGGCTACTACTTCATCGAACTTTGGTTTGTCGAAATAGTAGTCACCAAACGATAATTCCAAATTCTTAGATGTAAAATCTCGAATTGGATTTATTTCCCCGAGAAGTTCTTTTAATCCCTTCTCAAAAAACCAGGCGTATGAATTTAGTTGAACCTCTATTAAATTAGGCAAGTTCAACATTTCATGGGAACGCCCAAAAAAGTTCCGCTTTTGCAGACCCGTGTGGCCAGCTGGAGCGGTTTGCACCGCAATCTTCGGCTTACTTGGCATAGCCTATTCTTTTCCCGTGACCTGTTTTGCGCAAAAACAGGCCACCACAATACACTCAAAGAGCATACTGCGTGCTAATGATCTAATTTGTGTGGCCAAAATGGTACATCTACCCAAGATCGTGTAAGCAGGGATGGCAAAAGTTGTATTTTAATAAGTTGAGTACTTTTTAAGCTGAAAAATGGACGAAAATCATTTTTTAGCGCAAAAATAGGTCTTTTCCCTTATTTAAGGCGGAAAAGACTTTTAAAATCCTCTACTCAATAGAATACAAGCGCATATATGGCAATTTACCTTGTCAAGAGGCATTTGTCAAGCGATTTTGCCATACATTATCCACCTATCCACAGGACTCTGTAATAAGAAAACAATGGACTGTGGTTTTGGCAAGAGAAGGCATAAGAAACTGAGAGACTGCAGAGACCAAGAGACTAATTGTTCTGGATAATAAAGTCTCAATAAATTTCCTAGTCTCCATTAGTCTCTTTCTTGCATTCTTCTGTTATAATTAGCTCATGATTAGCTATCTTGAGGGTACAATTATTCACTCATCCACAGCCTATATAATAGTTAACGTAGGTGGAATTGGTTACAAAGTTTTTGCCGTACCGGAAATTTTGACAAAACCAGTTGGTGATAACATAAAGCTTTTTATTTATCACAAGAGTAGCGACGACGGACAAAGCCTATTTGGCCTACCAACGAGCAATGCTTTAAACTTTTTTGAGCTACTTATAACAGTCTCAGGTGTTGGACCCAAAATTGCGCTATCTATATTGTCTTCTGGCGACACAAATACATTACAAGAAGCTATTGCTAAACAAGATACGGCATTTTTTAGCCAGCTTGGAGGCATAGGTAAAAAAACAGCAGAACGCATAATTGTAGAACTGAAAGATAAAATGGTTCAACTACCAACAATAGATGGGGCAAACAACGCCAGTAGCAGTGATGTCTTTGACGCACTGGTGGGTTTGGGCTACGCCACACACGAAGTCAGAAAGATTATTACTGAAATAGACCGCCAGGCTTCAACAGAAAATCAATTAAAACAAGCACTAAAACTTATAAGCAAAAAATAATGCCACATACAGAACGGAATCAACAAGAAAACGAAGCTACTCGCCAATTTACAATTGCGTACATCAAAGAAAAATATCCTCTCTTGGTGCTTGCCGTAGAAGGTTTTTTGCGCATAGGTGGTAATGTAACAATAATTGAGTCGTGGAGAACGGAAATTACAAAAGACGAAAATTTACGTGCAGGCTTAATTGAACTTATACAGCAAACAGAACAATCTAACGACAAAGACACTTTAGAGCGAGCAGCGGCCTGTAGATACGCCTTACTTAAACCATATTTCCCTACCCCACAATGAATATTTCGAAGGTAGACCAATTAAATATAGAAGCATATAAAAACTTTGTCGCAGTAAACTACGGCTCTTTTTTGCAAAGCCTTGAGTGGGGCGAGTGGCAAGAAAAAAATGGTAAAAAGGCCATAAGATATATAGTGGAAGACGAAACTGGAACACCAATACTCTCTGCCCAATTTTTAAGACACGCACTACCTTTTGATAAGGAATATTTTTATTGCGCTTATGGACCGGTGGTGAATTTAAAATTTAAAATTGAAGATTGCAGATTGGCCATACAAGAGCTAATTACAAAAATACATAAAGACTATCCCAAAACCATATTCATTCGTCTTGAACCAACCTCTACACTACCACCCATAACCTACAGCCTACGGCCTAGTCTGCATATTCAACCTGCTAGTACTATTTTACTGGACGTAACAAAACCCAAAGAGGAGCTACTAGCGAACATGCATCCCAAAACCCGCTACAACATTAAAGTCGCGGAAAAACATGATGTAACTGTAAAGCAACTACAGTCCAAAGAAGAAAAACAGTTAGCCGCAAACCTGTTTAAAAACACTCTAACTAGAAGAAAGTTAGTATCCCCCTCTACTGACTACTACTTTGAGCTGGCAAACTATAACACAGGGGGTAAGAATTTTTCAGTAAATACATTTGGTGCATATTTAGGAGATACACTTCTCGCCTGCGCACTGACTGTAGATTTTAACCAGACTCGCACTTACCTTTTCGGAGGCTCCAGTACAGAACACAAAAATGTCATGGCTCCGTACTTGCTGCACTGGACCATTATCCAAGATGCCAAAACACAAAATATAGAAACTTACGATTGGTTTGGCGCAGAGGGTGCAGTTAGCGACGGTAGTGGCTTTGCCCGCTTTAAAACAGGTTTCGGTGGTACTCTTAAAGCATATGGCGGCACCTACGACATTGTTTTTAGGCCACTAATATACAAACTCTACCAACTCACCCGCTCCCTAAACCGCTGGCTAAAACATTTGTAAACAAAAATTAACACACCTGCGCAGTATTCATATTACTAAAAATCTCACATATGTGAGATTTTTAGTAAAGTGGATACCTATTTAAATTATTTCAAATCCGAGCAATGTTTTATTTTAGAATTATTATACAAACTTTGATGATCAAATTCACTGGTGGTATATTGTTGACTATATTTTTCCTCAAAATACGAAGGATCACCGGTTGTTTCGCCGAACAAAAACTTGTACTTAGTTTTCTTATAGCCTGGTTCTATAAGACATTTTGTATACCAACCCTTTTGCAAGTCATAGTTTCCAAATACGGGACTAACACATGCTACAGTCACAGTATACTGTAGATTAGGATCTGTAGCCCATCCTTCCGCCGTACGATTGGGTGCGGGGTTAATAATAAAATTATTTTTATAATCACTCCTACCAATCAGAATAGGACAAAAGCCATCATATACCTCCGGGTATCCACCCCACTTGGGCAAAACAAGTTTTTTAGCCCCCGTAAAAGAGTAACTCATGTTCATGCCAATAATATTACCCTCTTTGTCTTTTAAGGGAAGTTCTTGAATATTAAAAACCTTAAAACTACTCTTTGAATAAATTTTTACATCGGACAATAATCCTGGCAAGACAAAATATAAGTACGCCCAAAAAGCAACTATAGTACAAAGCACAAAGTGAATGAGAAAAGTTAGTTTGCCGCCACGGGTACTGGCAAACTTACCTGAATAAATAACGACCCCTGCTAACACCAAATCTACCAACAAAAACCACCACTGTATTTGTCCGTCGGTAAAAGTAAATATGCTAGCGGATATAACCAACGCGCAAATTATAGAAATTATGGTTAGTAGCTTTATTACTATATTCATAGTTTTATATTTTTGTTTTTATTATGAGGTTATTTACTCACAAACTCGCCTGTCTCGTTCACGTCTATAGTCACGTTGCCACCGCGAGCCAGCTCTTTAGAGAGTAATAGCTTTGCAATAACACTTTCTACATGATCTTGAATATAACGACGAATGGGACGGCCTCCAAGAAGTGGGTCAAAAGCGTCTAGCGCGACTTTTTGCACAGCCGCATCGCTAAAGGTAAGTTTAATTTTCTTTTCAAACAAATTCTTTGTCACCGCTGCAAGTTGTATGCGTGTAACTTGTACTATTTCCTCTGGCACTAAAGGCTTAAAGAGTATTACACCGTCAAAACGGTTTAAAAACTCTGGCCTATAGTAGTTAGTCAAAATCTTTTCTAAAAGCTCAGACTTAATTGCCTCTAAGTCCCGCCCAGCTTGTATGCCGGCTTGTATTTCCGGCGTACCGGCGTTAGAAGTGGCAATAATTATAGTATGAGTTAAGTCTAGTGTCTGACCACTTGCGGTGGTTATGCGTCCGTCTTCCAGTACAGCCAAAAATAAATTCAAAACATCGGCCGAAGCTTTTTCAAGCTCGTCTAGCAAAAATAAACAAAACGGATAAGTTTTTAAGTGTGTTACAAAAGGCGTTACTACTTCTTGCCCTGGTAAACCCACAAGCTTTCTCATACCATCGTCTCCACGGTATTCTGACATGTCTAAACGCAACAGGTAGCGTTCGTCGCCAAAATATACAGCAGCCAAAGTTTTTGCAAGCTCAGTTTTTCCTACACCAGTAGGCCCAACAAACAAGAACGATGCAATAGGGCGCTCACCGCTAGCAAGACCGCTTCTTGCCCTACGCATACCCTCTGAAACCGCCACCACCGCCTCCCTCTGGCCTATAACCCTTTTGCCAATTTCGTCTTCTAAGTGCAAAAGCTTATCTGCTTCTTTTTCGGTAAATGCACTTGTTGGGACATGCGTTTTCTCTGCCACCACTTCCTGAATAATCTCTGGAGTAATTAGTTTACCAGCACCTTGTGGCAAAATTTTAACTTTATTTGCCGCTTCTTGTAACACAGCAATAGCTTTTTGTGGCTGACCGACGTCTTTAAAATATTCGTTGGTTAATTTTACCGCTTCTTCTACAGCCTGATACTGAAAAAATGCGCCAGTACCGCCTTCAAGCTGGCTTGCTCGGGTACAGGCCGCCAACATAATACCTTCTTGGTTTAAATCTTTTAGTTCATAAGAAGCAAAACGTTCGTCAAAGTTTGCGCTATTGCGTAACGTATTTTGATACTCTTCCGGAGTAGTTGTTGCAATTACTTGTATAGAGCTATTCTCCAAATGGTTAACCAAAACTTCTAAAACGGACAAGCCTTCACCACCCGAGGCTTTGGCGAGCTGTTGTACATCATCCAGCGCAAAAATAATATTTCCACTATGCTCTGCTTCATGGAAAATATTTAACAATGCTTGCTCGGGGCTTACTTTACTACCTAAAATACCAGCAAGCTCTAAACGTATGAGCCTCTTGTCTTCCAGCTGCACCGGCACCTGTTCTGCTGCCATGCGGTAGGCAAGATCTGCTAATACTGTACTTCTACCGGTACCGAGGGCACCTTTAAGTAAAACACTTTTCCCGCTGTTGGCAAGCAAGTCTACAATCTTTTCCGTGTCTTCGTCTCGGCCACGAGTTAAAGGCAGATGGTGGTACTTAGCCGCTATGGTTAAGTCCACACTAAACTGGTCTAAGTATGGTGTTGGCACAGCGGTTAAGCCTTTGTTTAAACCTTTGTCGCTTTTGTGTCGTGCTAATTTCCTAAAAATTTTATCACCCTCTACCAATAAATCTATGTTAAAAATCCACGCGGCTATTACCTCTAGTTTATCGTACGATAAATCTATATCAAAAAATAATTTCTGAATAGGATGCTCATCTGGCAATAACTTTGCAAGAGCACAGAGCAACATTAATGGGTCTACAGACCTATTGCGCAACTTTAAACTTTCGGAAAGCGCTACAAATGGTAATTTGGACACAAATTCAGCTTCTTTTATTGCATCTAAACCGGAGACAAAATTTATGAGTTTTTCTGAAATACTTTTTGGATTTACGCCAAAACGGTAAAAAACAAGTTGAATGGACCCATGCTCTAAAAGCGCTAGAAAAATATGAGCTGTCGTGGGACCACCAGCATTTGCAACTGGATATTTAGATAACACGGCAGGCACAGCATTCCACACACCGCGTGCGCCACCGGTAAATAGTTGATACACATCCACGGGCTGACCACTTTTTGCCCAAGTACTTACATTGGCAGAACTTAACACACGAGTCACTTCGTACTGCGCAGCTTGCTGTATGCGACGCGCCCACAAATACATAGCACCAAGCACCCCAATCCACACAAAAATGTTAAACCAATGACCATGAACAAAAAACAGCATGTCGTACTCAGGCAGTCCAACAGTAAGAGCGCCATAGCCAAATGCTGCCACTGCCACACCGCAAGCTATATAAAGAACCATGTCCACTAAACTGTTAAAAGAAACGGCTGCTTTCTCTGCAACAATTCTCCCAGCACTAAAATCTCCGGAAAAAGAAAAATGCACCTCGCCCTTGCTGGCCATTACAGGCCAAACTCCAGTAGCCGGACTAAATTGTATTTCTTGGTCAACTGCTTCCATAAAAATTCAGATATTAAGCAAACAATCTAAAAAGCTGGTATAAAAGCATTACTATAGCCGCAGGCAAAGCCAGCACATGCACAAGCAGGGTTCCAAAAGTAAAACCGAGTCGTAGCACTGTCCAAAAGAAAATAAAAAATAGCAAAACAACGCGAATAAATATACTAATAATTCTACCCTGACGAGTGGTATCGCCATACAGTGGTTGAGTAATATTTCGCAAAAAAATAAGCAAACCAGTGGAGCGCAAAATATAACGAAAACGCGACTGCATGTGCCGCCAAGCTAACACAAGCCCTTCGGTGTACCACCAGACAGGGAAAGTTAAAATAGATAGTGGCTGATTGTTCATGACTTTATTTTAGCACAAATGCTAAAATATAATGCCTAATTTCTAATTACTTATATCTAATTCAAAACAAACTTGTAATTTCATTAGAAATTAGGTATTAGATATTAGACATTCAAATTGTTATACTACTCTCATGCTCAGAATGCTCAAAAATCTAGGAAGAAAATTGATTCCTAAAAAGCTATTTACGACTGCCCAACCATACTGGCATGGCTTTTGGGGGTTATGCGCCCACTATTATTACGGCAAACCCAGCGACAAGCTTATAGTTATAGGAATTACCGGTACAAAAGGTAAAACTTCTACTGCACATATTACCTATCAGCTACTAATTAACTTAGGGGCCTCCTGTGGCCTTATTTCTACTGCAGTTATAGATAGCGGACAAGGAGAAAAACTGAACTGGTTTCGCATGACCCAAATGTCTGGACCAACCACACATAAACTTCTCGCAGACATGCTTAAAGCCGGAAAAAAGTATGCAGTAGTAGAAGTCTCCAGCGAAGGTCTGGCACAGCACCGGCACGCAGGAATAAATTTTGATATTGCAGTTTTCACCAACCTGACCCCAGACCACGTAGACGCACATGGTGGATTTGATAAGTACAAAGAGGCCAAAGCAATTTTATTCAAAGCGCTTAGTAAGCTACAAATTACAAATTACAAATTACAAATAAATCCTAAAATTCAAAAAACAATAATTGCGAACATAGACAGTGAGTACGGATTATATTTCCTAAACTTTAAAGCTAACAAGCACATTACTTACGGGATAAAGAACACCACTGCAAATATAGTTGCTACGGAGATAGAAATAACCCCCATAGCTTCTAGCTTCAAGCTTCTAGCTGCTAGCTTTAAAAATTCGCTTCCTGGAAAATTTAATATATATAATGTTCTAGCAGGTATTGCAGTTGCGGAGTCGCTCGGATTTAAATTGGAGGATATTGCTAACGCAACCGCTAAACTAAAAACCATCCCCGGACGTATGGAAACCCTACAAACTGAACCGTTCACAGTTTTAATTGATTACGCGCATGAAAAAGCCTCTATGACGGCTCTTTATGAAACAGTAAAAGAGTGGCCACACAAGCGCATAGTTCAAGTCTTTGGCGCCACCGGCGGTGTGCGGGATAAGTCTAGAAGAACTGATTTAGGTAAACTCGCAGGCCAATTTGCAGACATCGCCATAATTACCGACGAAGACCCTTTTGACGAAGATCCAGTTAAAATTATTGAAGACATAGCAGCTGTAACGAAACAGTACAACAAAGAACTACACAGAATACCGGATCGCCGGATTGCCATACGCAAAGCTCTCTCACTTGCTCAGGCAGGAGATCTCGTGCTTATAACCGGTAAAGGCGCAGAACAACGCATAGCCAGAGCCAACGGCGCCTACGAACCTTGGGACGACCGAACAGTGACCCGCGAAGAAATTACTAAACTACATGCTTCATAATACTATATAATTTTAAGCAATTGAGTTTAAAAATTGTAAAATTAAAAATTGAAAATTATATTGCTTATGACTCTCTCTATAAATACTACAAATTTAGACGAAATTACTTTTATGCTCTTAGACTCGAAGAAAAAAGTAATTGCGGAAAAAATAACTAAAATCGTGCACCACGAAAATGATACTATTTTAAAACTGTTAGAGCAGTTTTTGAAAAAACAAAAAAACCCAAAACTTACTGCCATAGAAGTCCAAGCAGGAGCCGGCTCCTACACAGGCATTCGCGTAGGAACCTCCATTGCACAAGCCCTCTCCCTTGCATGGAACATACCGCTAAAGATAAAAAAATAACCCCGACTCAGAGTCGGGGTTATTTTTTACTCTTCTAACTTAAAACGCCAGCGGACAAGAAGTAAAAGTACTATAAACCATATACCCATTGCGACTAAATTTATAAAAAAGTTGTGCAAGTTTATAGTGCCGGCATAAAGCATGCGCAAGGCCTCAGACAGGTGCGCAAGGGGTAAAATATGAGCTATGGTTTGTAAAAAATGTGGCAATAAACTAGTTGGATAAAACACATCGCCTAAAAACATAAGTGGTAGCCCAACTGCTGCGGTAATAGGCGCCGCAGACTCATAACTAGACGCAACTGTAGAAACCAAAAGCCCGACCAACAAAAACAAAGACCCACCCATAAGCGTAACCAGCAACACTAGCGGAATATTTGCAAGAGCCAAATGCGCGTTGAACAGCAAAACACCAATAGCAGTTAACAGCACTAACTGCACTAGCATAACCATTACCCTGGAAGCTACAACAGCAACCGCCATTTGGAATGGTTGTATAGGGGTTACTAAAAAGCGCTTTATTACTCCTTTAGCTTTTAAGTCTGTTAAAAAATACCCTAGTCCGTAAAGACCACCCTGCATAAAAACATAGGCTAAAAAGCCTGGCAAAAAGAAGTCTGCATAACTGCGACCGCCTAAATTTATAAACCGCTCAAGCCTGAACAATGCAAATATTATAAAAAATACTGTAGGCATGGCCAGCGTCCAAAACAGTCCGGAAGTGTTTCGGTAAACCATGCGTAGATTGGTTAGGAAAAGTTGTGCAAACGATGAGGTCATGACTCGTACTCCTTGCCAGTTAAGTCTAAATACACATCTTCAAGGCTAGCTGTTTTAACTGTAAACCCACTAAAGCTAATATTATGTTGTTTTAATATGTTTACAATGTGACCAATAATATCTAAAGATCTAATTTCTAGAATGACTTTTGGATAATTGCTATAAATTTTTTCTATTTGGCTCTTTACAGGCTCCCACACTGCTTCTGCTATTTCCCCTTCTACTAAAAATGACACTTGTGTAGTGTGCGCTAGGTCGTTTATAAGCCTCTTTGGTTCATTAATCTTTAAAATTTGTCCGCGATCCATAATAGCCACGCGATTGCACAAAAACTCCGCTTCTTCCATGTAGTGCGTGGTCATAACAATAGTAATACCACGTTCGTTTATGCTACGAATAAGCTGCCACACGTCCCTGCGGGCTCGTGGGTCTAGTCCTGTTGTGGGCTCGTCTAAAAAAAGTATGTCGGGTTCATTTACAAGTGAGGACGCAATAGTGAACCTTTGTTTTTGCCCACCCGATAAATGCTTTACCTCTTCGCCAGCCTTGTCTTCCAGCCCTACAAACCCAAGTAGCTCAAGCGGTTTTACGGCTTGTCCATAAAGAGACCCAAAAAGCTCTAAAAGCTCACTTAAAGTAATAGCTGGCAAATACTCACTTGATTGCAGCTGTACGCCAATGCGTTTTTTAATTTCATTTGATGCCTCAAGGTTATCGAACCCCAAAACTTCCACCTTACCCGATGTCTGTTTCTTTATGGTTTCAATTATTTCTAGCGTTGTAGTTTTACCAGCGCCGTTTGGTCCAAGAATACCAAAAATTTCACCTTTTTCAACAAAAAATGACACATCTCTTACCGCCTCAAACTCCCTTGAACCACTTTCCAAAGGCTTAGACAATCTATAAACTTTCTTAAGATTTTTAACCTCTATTACGCTTGGCATTACATCAGTATAACATTGCTGTATAATTTCTGTATAGATTATTAATGTGCATACACATATATGAAAATAAAGTTTACAATAGTGACTCTGCTGTTTGGTATTCCGGCATTTTTGCTGGGTAGAGTTATTTGGCCAGACCCAACAGGCGTAGGCATGATGCCGACAAGTCATCAACTTCCATTTTTTATTTTTTTGTCGGTACTAGAAAGTTTAGTGTTTGGATTTGGTGTCGCCTTTATTTTTTTTGGATGGAAGCGTGCTAACGCTACCACCCCACCAGAACGCTCTCTTACCATGGCAGCCTTCTATTCTGTTTCTTGGATGCTAATTTCATGGTGGCCACACGACAACCTGCACCGCCATATTGGTTACAACCTTTCTGCACTTCTAAAAATAGAGTACGGCTTTCATTTTACACTTATTATTGCTGCCATTATTACTGCAGGCTTTTTATGGCGCAATGTGTCAACTAAAATTGTTAAAAATTAACCAATGAGTCTAAAATCTTCATAAGCTTTCACTTAGTAGTTTGTTTTGGTATGCTTCTTGCATGAAGTTTGAATTAGTCTCTAAATACCAACCAGCAGGCGATCAACCTAGAGCCATCAAGGGTATTTTGGAGTCGCTTAGTGCGAGCAATAAACACCAAACACTACTGGGCGTAACTGGCAGTGGAAAGACTTTTACCATGGCCAATGTGGTAACAAGTATTCAGCGCCCAACTTTGGTTATGTGTCATAACAAAACCTTAGCGGCACAACTGGCCAGTGAGTTCCAGGAATTTTTTCCAAACAACGCCGTACACTATTTTGTTTCTTATTATGACTACTATCAACCAGAAGCCTACATTCCCCGCTCGGACACTTTTATAGAAAAAGAAACGCAAATAAATGAAGAAATAGACCGCCTAAGAAATGCCGCCACACAAAGCCTCTTAACCCGCAAAGATGTACTTATAGTAGCGTCGGTTTCTTGTATATACGGCTTGGGTAATCCAGCTAGCTATATGGAATTGTCTCTAGAAATAAAAAAAGGACAAAGCTTAAAACGGGATAAATTTTTGCGTAGACTTACAGACTTGCAGTTCCATAGAAACGACCTAGAACTCAAACGCGGAACCTTTAGAGCACAAGGTGATGTAGTGGAAATTGTTCTAGCAAGTGAAGACACACTTATTCGCTTAGACTTCTTTGGTGATGAAGTAGAAAAGATTGAACGCCGAGACCTGCTTACGGGAGAAACGTTAGATACTCTAGACAGCATCCATATCTTTCCAGCCAAACACTTTGTGGCCACAGAAGAGAAAATTCATGAAGCAATTGAGAACATACGAAACGAACTTTTAGAACGCCTAGAAGAACTGCGCAAGCAGGGAAAAATCTTAGAAGCAGCCAGACTAGAACAACGCACCAACTTTGACCTAGAGATGCTTACCAACACTGGTTTTGTAGCGGGGATTGAAAACTATTCTAGACACCTAGACGGCAGAACCGCTGGTGACCCGCCTTCTACTTTAATAGATTATTTTCCGGATGACTTTTTGTTATTTATAGACGAATCCCACCAAACTATTCCGCAAATTGGAGGCATGTACAACGGCGACAGGGCTCGAAAAATGAACTTGGTGGATTATGGTTTTAGATTACCCAGCGCTCTGGACAATCGCCCGTTGCAATTTACTGAGTTTGAAAAAAAGGTTGACCAAGTGGTGTATGTGTCCGCAACTCCTGGACCGTACGAACTTAGGAAGAGCCTAGAAGCCAATGAGGTTCTAGGTGCTAGGTTGGAGCAAAACAACAAACAGAAACCAAAAACTAAAACCTTGAACCTTAAACCTGTTCCTACTGTTATTGAGCAAATCATTCGCCCAACGGGTTTAATTGACCCAACCATAGAAGTAAAGCCCATTAACCATCAAGTAGACGACTTACTGGAACAAATTTTAAAGCGAACCAAAGTAGGAGAGCGTGTGCTGGTAACCACGCTTACTAAACGCATGTCCGAAGAACTTACCGAGTACTTAAAAGAAGCAGGAGTAAAAGTGCAGTACATTCACTCAGAAGTAGAGACTTTTGAGAGACTAGAGATATTAAGAGATTTGCGATTGGGAGTATTCGATGTCTTAGTGGGAATTAACTTGCTCAGAGAGGGATTGGACTTACCAGAAGTATCTTTGGTTGCAATTTTAGATGCAGACAAAGAAGGTTTCCTGCGCAGTGAAACGGCGTTTATGCAAATTATGGGACGTGCTGCCAGACACCTAAACGGCCATGTAATTATGTACGCGGACAAAATAACTGGTTCTATGGACCGCGCCATAAAAGAAACTACTCGGAGAAGACACTTACAAGTTTCGTACAACACCAAGCACGGTATAACTCCGGCAAGCATTATAAAAGCCATTCAAGAAACTAGACTCGCTGGTAACAAGCTACCAGAAACCTACGACAGCAGTACTATTCGCGAAGTAGACCCTGGAAAGCTTTCAAAAGAAGAGATCAAATACTACTTAGACGAGCTAAACGACCAAATGGACCTCGCTGCAAAAAACCTAGAGTTTGAACTTGCCGCCACCCTCCGCGACAAAATCGCCTCCACCAAAAAACTTGCCAAACTAAAAAAATAACAATCTTACAATCTCAAGTTTTAAACACTGTTATTGGTTTGCGGAAAGAGCGTTTTGCCAAGCCATGTCGTATAGACTTTTTAGGGAGCCGGTAATTTCTCGACTTGTAATAACCACGGCAAAAAGTTGTACGTTAAAGGAAAAGAAAGCTACGCTTTCTCCAAAAATAGCGTTGTCAGTAAAAAACTGCATACCTGGTTGGGTAAAGCGTAGTTGGTAATACTCGTCTGGAATAATATTTTTCGCGTAATCCTTATCTGCCTCCGTACCAGTAAGTATTTCTCGGACTTTTAGTTTATGTGCTTTCGCCCTACTAGATACTTCTTTGGTAATACTTGGCAATACCCTATCTAGGTCGCCTAACGTCGCAAAAAATGAAACTTCACCGTGGGCAAATATCTTTTCATAAACTTCTAATACTCCTTCTTTACCTTGAAACCACTGCACACGAGGTTTTTCTTTTTTCTGGTTATGTAAAGCCTCTAAGTTTGGCAAAAATCGTTTTAAAAGTTCCTGTTTCTTCTGCAGGTCACTAAACAACTTCTCCGGCGCCTCTGCAACATAGAGCGCTTTTTTGTTTTGTGGCACCTGACTTACCAGTCCCCGCTTTTCTAATTCGTCCAAAATCAAATAAGTCCCCGGTCGTTTTAGTCCTGCTTTATGAGCAATGGACATAACACTCGCCGTCCCCAATTCCAAAAGAGCCATATACACACTGGCCTCCTTGTCGCTCAAGCCTATTTTTTCCAATACCTCTATATTCTCCATAGGTTTAGTATACTCTCATTCGCTATGTGTGTCAATATTTATGACAAATAAATATGATATTATAAAATGGCTTTATTTATAGGCTAAATAAGTAATTAATTAAGTCATCAGTATTGACTATATGTTATATATATGGCATACTGTGACTAACAAAAAAATAAATCCCCTCCTCTTTTTCGGTCTTACATGGAATGCGAAACGCGTGTCGCATTCCACACCAAACCGAAATACGTTCCATATCTCTTGGAGGAGACCATGAAAAAACCAATTCGCCACGTTAACCGAAAAGCTTACCGCCGCCACGTTCCTGTCACTGACTCACAACCCAACCATAAAACAGATGCCGAAAGTTAGTAATCTGCCTGAGTATATTGCCGAAATTCTAGGGCAATACTACGGACTGGTTGTTGAAATTCCTCATTACCTTAGCGAGATGGCAATGATTGCCAAATCGCAAGGGTGGGTGAACATCGAGCGGGAAGTTCTGCGCAACCGTGCTGAAGAGTACGGTAGCAGAACGGACGGCATTCCTCATCGTTCACTGTTCTCGAGGGGCTTGCGTCAAGAGATGCATTTGGAAGTCGAATCGTTCCAGCGTCAAACTGTAACTCATAACTTCCTCTGCTCTCTGATGTACAGCTTAGTCCACAAGTCACCCGAGTTCGCACTCGGTGTGATCTACGCCCTTGAGGATACGGCAACACCGGAACTGCTTGTTGTAGGTCAGCTAATCTCATACATCCACGAAGGAGTAAGCGTGGACAACTTGAGCAGTAACGATCTGGCCGCCAAGGACCGTCAAATCCCAGCATCTGAACTTTCGCTGGCATCATTCCTGCGCATGCACATCGTAGACTTTGAGATAGGACATCGCGAAGGACTGAAAACTGCTATCGCTAAAGACTTAGGAAATACACTGAGCGGTGAGTTTCTTAAGGGCTACCAGTCGGTAATCCAATCCATGGAGGATTGGTGGTGGTATCTAGCCGCTGTTTGTGAATAACAAACTCAGACCCTCTCCCGTCGGGTTACAATAGACGGGAACTTTCTCTAGGGCATCACATGCGTGGTGTTCTGAAGATTTCGCAAAAAAACGCTCAGGAGGATACTCAAAATGCAAAAGATTATTATAACTATCGCAGTCGCCCTCGTTGTTACCTCTACAGTTTTCGCTCAAAACGACGCAAAAAACTATGTCGAACTGCGCGGCAGCAAGGAGTACCAGTACGCCGACTATACCCGCAACATCATCGGCAAGCTTGTTGGTGAAGTTACCTTCATCCGAGTGCCTGGACAAAAACAGATATTGGCCGGATTGGGCTGTTCTGTTAAGAATGGCGACATCGGATCAACCAACTTTATGTTATATGGAGTTGGAGGATCAAATGGCCAAGTTGGGGTAATGGCCGCGGTAGTACCATCTATTCAGAAAGGCAAACTGAAAAGCAGCGCCTTTCTAGGATGGTTCGTACCAGCGCGAGGGCAAGTGCAAACTTACCTCGTGCTAGACACGTGGGACACCACACTGTCTATAACTAAACGCATTGACGTTGGTAGTTCTATCGGCTTCTTCTTGCAGGAGGGTAAGTTGAATCCACAGTACGGCCCTATGGCAAAACTCAACTTAGACAAGTGGGGTTCATGGGCTGTAAGCTACCGAGTCGGCACTGGTCGAGAATTACGATTTTCAAGAACTTTTACGTTCTAAAGAGGGCAACTACCCTACTTCAAACTCAACAAGGCTGTTGGTTTTAAATAACTGGCCTTGTTTTTTTATACAATATTCGTTACAATAGCTTCACCGTGTCAAGGTTTTAGGTTTTACTAATCACTATTCACTAACAACTAATCACTATTTAAATGCCAAATTTAAAGTCAGCCGCAAAGGCCATGCGCGGAAGCGCTCGCAAACGAGTATACAATATTCGCACAAAAGATAAATTTAAATCTGCCGTCAAGGTTGTCCGCAAAGCTTTAGAAACGGGCAACGCAGAAGAAGCACAAAAAGCCCTTAGCACTGCATTTGCAGCACTAGACAAGGCCGCAAAGAAACATGTAATAAAGAAAAATACTGCTTCGCGCAGAAAAAGCCGTTTAGCAAAAGCTGTAAATAAAGCGAAGACCTCTAAGTAGAGGTCTTTTTTACAACGTCTTCATATGACGAACTTGCTCTGTAATTTTAGTTAAAACTTTTAGAACATAGTTCAACTCTTGTTTAGTAGTAGCGCGACCTAGTGTTATGCGTATGCTTTGCTTGGCAACTTTAGGACTAAGCCCAATTGCCAACAGCACATGGGAGGGGTCGGCGCTTTCTTCCGCACACGCACTACCAGTGCTTACTGAAATATTATATGCGTCTAAATACAACATTAGAGCCTCGCCTTCCGCACCCAGCACAGTTATATTTAGGTTGTTTGGTAAACGATTTTGTTTGGGACCGTTAAGTTTTGTTTTAGAGATTTCTTTTAACAATCTATGCGAAAACCAATCACGCAATACAACCAACCTCTGAGTTTCTTTTTCTCTTTCCTTTTGGGCTAACTCTAAAGCTCGAGCAAACCCCACAACACCGGCAACATTTTCTGTGCCACTGCGCAAATCTTTTTCTTGGCCACCGCCAAATAATACAGACTGAAGTTCTACGCCACTGCGCACATACAAACAACCGACTTGTTTTGGCCCGTATATTTTACTGGCGTTAAGTGAAAGCAAGTCTACTCCAAGCTTGTGTACGCGAATATCTAAAAACCCCGCAGCTTGGCAAGCGTCAGAGTGGAATAAAATAGGCCCTAGGCCATAGGCTTTAGGTTTTAGCTGTCGTCTGTTTGCGTTTACGTTTCTAATAAGTCGACCTATTTCAGCTATTGGTTCTATGGTACCAATTTCGTTGTTAGCATACATCAGGCTCACTAATATTGTATCTTTGCGTATAGTTTTTTCTATTTGTTCTGGGTTAAATAACCCGTCCTTGTCTACAGGAATATAAGTCACAGAAAAGCCTTCGTGTTCCAAATGTTCACATGCACGTAGCACTGCATGGTGCTCTATGTTAGAGGTAATTATATGTCCGCCTGTTTTATGACTTTCTCTATACCTCCTTGCAATACCTAATATAGCCAAATTAACACTTTCTGTGCCGCCCGCAGTAAATACTATTTCGCTTGACCTAACACCTAAAACCGACGCGACCCTACTCCTTGAGTCTTCAACCGCCTGCTTAGCAATTACCCCCTGTTTGTATAAGCTTGAGGGGTTTCCAAAATGTTCCGTCCAAAATGGACGCATAGCTCTCAACACCTCAGACCTTACTGGAGTGGTGGCTGCATGGTCTAAATATATTAGCTTTTTCGATGATTTCATTCCAAGCTTCATATGTGAGTATTGTACTTTAAAAAAACAGTGTGCGTCTATACATAAAATATCCCCCGCTATAGCGGGGGATATTTTATGTATTGTTATGCAACGCGATTATTCTGCACTGTCGGCAGAAGGCCCATAAATAGAAGGCACTTTGCCACCCATAGGCCTAAGGTATGTAGCGAGTTGTCCGCGATGGTGTATAAGGTCAAATAACATACTCCAAGACATTTTGCCTCTAGTACTCTTCCAGTCCATTTTATCTCCAACACCTGCGACTGCTTCGCTATCCCAAACTTCTTCCGAAGTCTGTTCTGCTAACGCTTTTACTTCTTGCAACATTTGCATAATTGCAGCTCCGGCTTCGGCTGAACTGCCAAAGTGGGGTGCAGATACTGTACTAAAGTCTATTTTTCCAGTAGTTAAAATTGCTTTAATTACTGTACCTGCCTCGCCCACCATATTAGCTGCATGCTCCATAGCAGTTTTGGACTTTGGGTCCGGCTTATAGTCTTGATGCTCGGCTGGAATAGCCGCGAGCACTCGCTCAAAACGCGGTGCTTCATCTGCAATTGTATACACAAAAAACTCTCGTTCGGTCATATAAAACTTTCCTTACTTCTTATTAATTATATTCACAACTAATTTTACCATAATTTCCTTGTGGTCGGGCCTGCTTTCTGCAATGAGTAAAGCCAGTGCCACAAGAGCGTTGTCATTCAGTTTGCGCTCCCCCTTTTTATTGTATAGTGCATGGTTTTCTATTAGGTACAGCAAGAACAAAAGGGACCCAATACGTTTGTTGCCGTCTATAAACGGATGATCTTTTATAGCAAAGTATAAAAGATGGGCAGCTTTTTCTTCAAGGCTTGGGTATAAGGGCTTTCCGTTCCAAGTTTGTTCTATATTTCCAAGCAGTGCTTGAAGTTTATTACCTGACTCAGTACCAAAAATATCACTCGCCTCTCCTTGTGCAAGTAACCGCTTTTTAAACTGTGCAATAGACTTGGTCACTTTTGCGTGATCCAGCGTGTAAACAGTTTTCTTGGTTACGTTTTCTACCTTAAGCTCATCGTGATCATACTTGTTTAATAGTACCCAAGTAGCCGTATAGTCGGTAATAATATTCAACAGTTCACGCTCGTAACCATCTAAGCGGTGCGACTCTACCGCGCCCTGTAGCAACTTAACTGCGCCCTCTAATTCTTTTAACTTCGCTTGTGACTGTTCCTTCAGTCGCTCCTGGTTGACCACAAACCCTTTGAGCAAATAATCACGAAGTCTCTGTGTCGCCCATATACGAAACTGAGTTGCACGCTTGGAGTTTACCCTATATCCGACAGCAATTATTGCATCTAAATTATAATATTTAGCCTTATAGTTTTTGCCATCACTGGCAGTATGTTCCAAAATGGAACATACTGATTTTTCGCTTAACTCAGCGGTATTAAAGATATTTTGTAAATGTTTAGTAATAGCTGGTCGCTGAGTACCAAAGAGTAGTGCCACCTGCGCCTGCGTAAGCCAAATAGAGTCATCTTGCAGAGTGACCCTAAGTTCTGGACCAGATTCGTTCTTGTAAATGACAATTTCACCTTGTTTTTGCTCTTTTGTTTCTGCCATAATTTTTGCACGTTTCTAATTATTTATATGGTATACGCTCGTCTACCTATAGTCAACTCTTGTTATCCACAGAACCACACAAAAAACAAATACCAGGGTAGTGTCCACCTCAGCATTTAAACAATTCTTTTTTATTTTATTAATACTAAGCAAGTCCCGTTACCCTGCTGGTTTGGCCCAACTTTAATGTCTATTATTTTATAACCAATACCAGCTTGGGTTAATTTAACAATGTGTTCATCTAGAGGCACGTCTACAGTACCTTCTTGCATCATTACAGTTGGCCTTACTTTACCATTTTTGTCCATAATGTGTATGGCAATACCACCAGGCTTTAGAGCATTGTACGAGTTTAGTAACAACTGCCACTGTTTTTCTGGAGGCATAAACTTCAGCAGTACATGCCCATAGGTTATGTCAAAAGGAGCCCCAGGTAAGGGAAGTGTACAATCATGTTTAATAACATTCGGCACTCCCAATAGGTGTTCAGTGGTGATATCAAATGTAATAACATCAACGGAAGCACCAAACAGTTCGCCAAATATTTGTATGTGGCCAAATGCAATTTGTTTACTCGCACAGCCAAGGACTGCAATGCGCACGGGGGGTTTAAAGGAATTACCTAAAACATCTAGCACATGAACTAGTTCTGCTTTTTTTGCAGCAATGCGAGGCGCTATTTCCACCTCTGGCCTATCTGCATGTTTTTGGTGATATGTTGAAAGGGTCATAGTAATTTTAAGACCTTCTAAAAATTTTAATTATATAAATCCAAATAGAGACACAAACAACAACAATAAGCCCTATTAGCACTTTAGACCAAAAGATATCTGGGTAGTCCCCACAACAAATATACTGGGTAATAAGTGCTCCAAGAAATATATAAGCAACTAGACCCAAACACAAAACGCCCAACCCTCCAAATACTACGCCTAAAATTGTTAAAACTATTTTTTTCATTACGCTACGCTTTCTCCATCTCGCCCCAATTGTCCCCTACTTTGGCTTCTACGGTTACGGGCACGGACAGTTTAATAGCGTCTTCCATGAGAGGTTTAATTAGTTTTATATATTTTTCTACTTTGTCTTCTTGTACTTCAAACAGGAGTTCATCGTGAACCTGCAATAACATTTTCATTTCAGACATAAGATTGCAGATTGCAGATTGAATACCAACCATAGCGACTTTTATAACATCGGCGGCAAGAGACTGAATGGGAAAGTTTATAGCCGCGCGTTCTGCTGCTTGGCGAATAAAAAACTGACTGGATTTTATTTCTGGAAACTTACGCACGCGACCAAGCTCGTTGGTAACAAATCCATTCTCACGAACTTCCTTTTTTACCGTTTCCAAATACTTGCGCACCTCTGGGTAGGTTTCAAAATATTTATCTATATATTCTTTTGCATCGCCATGAGCAATTTCCGCTATTCTGTAAGACAAACCAAATGCGGACAAACCATATAAAATCCCAAAGTTTACAGTCTTGGCGTGTCTACGCATATCTTTGGTAACATCTTTTGCCTGCACATTAAATATACCCATAGCAGTAGTAGTGTGAATATCTTGACCGGAGTTAAATACTTCCAACATGTTCTTGTCCTGCGACAAATGCGCCACCACACGGAGTTCAATTTGTGAATAGTCTAAACTTACAAGCTTACAACCTTTTTCTGCTACAAAAGCCTTGCGAATTTCCGAACCCAAACCTTCCCCTTTAACAGGAATATTTTGCAAATTTGGATCTACCGAACTTAACCTACCGGTTGCGGCAATGGTTTGGTTGTAACTGGTATGAATTCTTTTAGTCTTTTTATTTACCATTTCAGGTAAAGCGAGTAAGTAAGTATTTTGTAGCTTAGACAGCTCCCTATACTGCATAATTTGCTCTATTATAGGGTGCTGGCCAAGCAATTTTTCTAGCTCACCTGCAGCAGTAGACAAACCCGTTTTAGTTTTTTTTGCAAACTCCGCATGCAACCCAAGCTTGGTAAAAAGAATTTCACGAAGTTGCGCCGGAGAATTTATATTAAACTCTTCACCCGCTAACTTATGAATGCTTTTCGTAAGCGCGTAAATATCTTTCTCGGCTTTTTCCGACAAACCTTTTAATAGCTTTTTGTCTAGCAAAATACCGTTACGTTCAATATTTTCTAGTATGGGCACTAAAGGCATTTCAATCTTTTCAAATACAGACTGCAGTCCGTCTTTTTTAAGCCTTGGAGCAAATAGCTCAAAAAGTCTAAAAGTTATGTCTGCATCTTCCGCTGCATACCAAGATACTTTTTCGACATCTACCTTGTCCATAGTAATAGCAGACTTACCTTTGCCAATAAGCTCTTCTATTGGCTGCATTTGGTAACCGAGTTCGTTAAAGGCTAAAGCATCTAAACCATGCTGGCGCGTACCCGCGTTTAAAAGGTAGGAGGCTATCATGGTGTCAAAATAAATGACCCCAAGCTTCAAACCGGCGTTTTGCAATATATGCTGGTCATACTTTATGTTGTGCCCAATTTTTTTTATGTCACCTTCTAATATTTTGATGAATTCCTTGTTAGTAGTCACTAACTTCGCAGGAATGTAATAGGCCTCTCCAACTTTAAAACAAATAGATACACCTACTAGCTCCGCCTCCATAATATTTAGAGAAGTGCTTTCAGTGTCCAAAACAAATAGGTCTTGTTTTTTTAGTTTTTCTACCAGCTTTTCTAGCTTTGCCTCTGTGTCTACGAGTTGATATTCTTGTTTTCCTATGTCTGAACTTATAGGAGTAGAAGGCACGTCGTCCGTGTGTGCTTCAGTTTTCTGGTCTTTCACTTTCAACTTTTCACTTTTCACTTTTAACCGCGACTCTCCCTCATAGCCTTTCGGTAATTTGTCTACCAAACTTTTAAACTCAAAAGTTTTAAATAGTTCGGTTGTGGCAGTAAGCTCCCTGACTCCAAATTCATACGCCGGTATATTCATTTCTAAAGGGACGTTAGTAACAATTGTTGCCAACATGTAAGACTGTCTAGCAGATTCCTCTTGGTCAATTAGTAATTGCAATATACGAGAACGTATACTCTTAATCCTTGGTCCTTCATCTTTAATCTCCTGATATAACTTTTCAATGCTTCCAAACTCTTTAAGTAAATCTATCGCCCCCTTCTCACCTATACCATGCACGCCTTTTATGTTGTCGGAAGGGTCGCCACGAAGTGCTTTGTAGTCTATCATTTGACTGGCAGTTAACCCAAACCTAGTTACTATAGCGTCTTCATCGTAAACTGCAACATCCGAAATACCTTTTCTTAGGGTGTAAATATTTACGCAACTGTTAACCAACTGAAGTGTGTCCATGTCGCCTGTAACTATCATTACATGACACTTGTGGCCTTCTAACTCACAAATCTTATGTGCCAAAGTTCCAAGACAATCGTCTGCCTCAAAACCCTCACGCTCAAAAATTGGGATATTTAAACTTTCAACTACCTTTTTTACATATGGAAACTGTGCAATTAAATCAGGGTCAGTTTTTACCCTCGTTCCCTTATATTCTGCATAGGCTGTGTGACGAAAAGTGGGTCCTGCTAGGTCAAAAGTGCAAGCAATATGGGTAGGCTTTAGGTCCTTTATGGCCCGAAGCAGAATCATAGTAAACCCATACACAGCTCCAATAGGCTCGCCTGTTTTTGTAATGGTTAATCCTGGGACAGCATGAAAACCCCTATGAACAAGTGCATTGCCGTCTATTAACATGTATCGTTTTTCGTCTGATTTTCTCATGTAAGCATTATACTTTATTCTCAACACCACGGAAACAATCAAATAAAAAAGCCTTGGGGGAAGCCACCAAAGCTTAATTTAGATATTAGACACTAAGTACTAGAAATTAGGTATTAGGCATTAGAAATTATCTATTTACTCTCCCGCCACCCTAAACACCTCTTCTACGTCGGTAATGCCCGCAAGAGCTTTTAACAGTCCGTCTTGTGCCATAGTTAAGGTTCCGTCTGCAATCGCTTGTTTTTTTAAGTCCAGCATAGAACTAGATTTTAAAATAAGATCTTTAATGGCGTCGGTTACATGTATTACTTCATAAATTCCTATTCGGCCTTTATAGCCTAAATTGTGACACTCACTACACCCCGGAGCGTGATAAAACTGCAAGGGTTCAGGCAAAACCACTTCTGCTGAAGTCGGAATACTTTGTAAAATAGTATTTATATGTTCGGCAACAGCGGGTTCTAACACAACAGTTGTCTTGCATTTTTCACAGAGTCTACGCACAAGACGCTGGGCAATTACCGCATTTATAGCAGGAGCAATAATAAACGGTTTTGCACCCATGGTCATAAGACGCGGTATAGCACCAAAAGAGTCGTTAGTGTGCAAAGTAGTTAACACAATATGTCCAGTCAAGGCTGCTTGTAAGGCAGTGTCTGCGGTTTCTGCGTCTCTAATTTCTCCTACCATAACAATGTCAGGATCTTGCCTTAAAATAGAGCGCAAGGCTTTTGCAAAACTAAAATCTACGTTGTGGTCTATTGGAGTTTGAGAAATACCTTCTAGTTTATATTCCACAGGATCCTCTATGGTAATAATTTTTACACCTGGGTCATTTAGCTCGTTTAAAAAAGCATAAAGTGTGGTTGTTTTACCACTCCCGGTTGGTCCTGTGGTGACTATCATCCCATTTGGTTTTTGGAGTTCTTTTTCTATTACGGTGTACGACTTACCCGTAAGCCCTAAATCATCGAGCTTTAGCTCTATTGCCCCAACTCCGAGTAAACGAAGCACTATACCCTCTCCATAATTTGAAGGTAAAGTAGAAACACGTACGTCCACAGGGTTATTGCCCCAAAAAAAAGTCATACGGCCATCCTGAGGCATATTTTCTACGTTTAATTTTACTTTAGACAATATTTTTACGCGGGAGATTAGTGTAGGCTGTAAACTTTTGTCTAAATGAATAAGGTCTTGCAAGACACCATCTACGCGGAAACGTACCTTTACAATGTGTTCTTCTGGCTCAAGGTGAATGTCAGATGCACCCAACAACTTGGCCACGCCAAATAAATTACCAACTAACTCGGTTATATTCTTTTGTTTTTGTACTGCTACGTCTTTCAGTTTCTCAAGACTGCCCATATAGTCTGTTGCGGGCACCAACCTAACCTCCTCGCTTATAGCCGCTGGCGGTGTAACAACATTTTTATAAAATGTTAATGCATAGTTAAGGCCTGCCTGCGAAACAATATATAGAGTTATATGATAATGCTTGGAAAGTTCTTGAATTTTTTGTTGTAAATTTGGATTGGTTGGGTTTGTTGTGGCAATTTTTAACTCATTTTTATCTCTTGAAAAAGGCACTCCCTGCAAGCTTGTCACTTCCACTTCGGAAAACAAACTAAGCGTGTTTAAGTCTGTTGGAAATGCGTGCAAATTGACATAAGGCAACCCAAGAAGCTTGGCTTTTTCTTCGGTGTTTGCTTCTTCCATCTGCCTATTTAAGTGTGCCAGAGAGTTAGCTACAGTGTCTTTTCCTGTTTGTAAAAAATTTGTGTTCATTCAACTTAAAATATTTGTTTCTTTATGTTTGCCTTAAAATAAAACTCAAGAGTAACTACTTACCTTAGTAACAATTTAAAATACATGTAAAAAACCGTCTCTTTCAATTATACACGAAGAGACGGCTAGTGTCCTAAATAAAAAATTTTAGTAATGGTCGGTTAGAGCAACGGTTAAACTTTGCACCAAAAGAGGTTCTAATTGTTCTATGGGGACTGGAGCTATAACAGAAACAATTTCTTCACCATTGTCTAGTTTTGAGAACTCGGAGTCTGTTGCTGTAAGGCTTGAAATAAAGTATTGCGTAGAAAACTGTGGACTTCGCATAGCAACAATGTGGCTTTTGCCGTCTTCTGTTGGTCCTGCCACAGCTATACTTAACATACCCGAAACATTTTCATGGACCGCGGAAAGTAGTTCTTTTAAAACAGCTACCGTTTCTTGAGTTTTTTCAAAATCTGCTGGTAGTAGCACCGAGTATGCAAACGCCGGCGCGTCTACAACTTTTAACCTAGCCAAACTTCTACCCCAAAGTTTTAAGAAGCCAAGACGTTCTGTTTTAAATAAATTTTTTACTACTTGTGCATAGTCTGCACCTGCGGCTATTAAGTCTGCCACAACCGCAAAAGTGTCGGGTGTTGTATGTTGATTTTTCAAACTGTCGGTGCTGGCCAAAATTCCTGCAAGCAAAGCAGTGGCAGAAATAGCCACTGTAGACTGTCTGTCTAAAGCCGACAAAGCATGATAACACAACTCGCTTACCGAACTTGCCGTAACATTTACCAAATTAAGTGTACCGTGATTGTCGTTTCTTGGATTTATATCTATGTTAATTCTAGGCAAAGAATAAAATAACTCCGTGTGTTTACTGAACACATCGCCGAGTTGCTCTGGATTCTCTGCTCCGAGCACAATAAGTAAATCGTAAGGATAATCTCCAGCGCTTGTTGTTACATCACTTGGTGAAAATTGCCCACTTTTTGCTCTCAAAAAAATCGTCACTTTTTCTGGTGTAGTAGTATAGCTTAGCTCGCCTAAAGCACTCTCTGTTGTGTTTACTTTAATTACTAACTGTGAGCTGTTAAGCGTTAGACCGTGAATATTTGCAGCTCCCGACAAAAAAGTCGCGCGCTTTGGTACGCTACCAGAGCTAACAATCTCAACAGTTTTATCTAACACGCCAAGTGCAGACGCAAGCGCTAAACCTGCCGCTGTAACATCAACTGTTGGCGACTCTGGAAGAGCTATAAGTATTCTTTTATATTTTTGCAAATAAGAGACAATCGTCTGTAAGGTTATTTCGTCCATAAAATACTAAATTTAGTTTCTCTAAAAAGCCTTGATAAATGGAATATTGGTGAAGCATTCAACTATATCTGATTTTACTAACATGGTCAATAACCTGTACAATATAAGTATCCACAATTATGCCAAGTAGTACTATTCCAAACAAAATTGAGACAACTGTAGCAAAAACAGCCACTTTAGCTACTAAGCTCGCTGGGAAAATATCTGGTGGTGAAGTGTTTGCGCTTATAGGCCCGCTTGGAGCTGGTAAAACTACTTTTGTACAACATCTTGCCAAATCCCTACACTATAAAGGCAAGGTGACTAGTCCAACATTTGTACTCATGCAAACGTACGCAGGAAAAACCAACACAAAAAAACCAATTTTTATAAACCATCTAGACTTGTATCGTTTGGAAAAAGAAATAGATATAGTGCATAGCGGCCTAACAGAACAATGGGGAGCCCCACATACCGTCACCTTAATAGAATGGGCAGACAAAGCCCCAAACCTACTTCCAAAAAACACTACTACAATATTCTTTAAAACTCTATGAACACTCGCCACACCTCAAAACTCTTAGTCCTATTATTTCTACTTTGTACGAGCTTTTTTATTGTGTCACAAGCAGAGGCGAAAACCGTCTCAGTAAAAGAAATTATAAAAACCCAACAAATTACAGAGAACGGTGTTATTTCTTTAGCTGATACTAAAAATACCCCTGAACTTACACAACAAACACAAGGTAGCTGGGCAATCGCAACAAACCCGCTATTTATGGAAACAGATACTCTTAAGCAAAACCCTAAAAAGGAAGAGATTTTTTCTGTAAATCCTAGTTCTGCTTACACTTTTACTCAAAACTATACATCCACAAAAAGTGTTACACCTGAAAATGCAAGGCTTGTAATAACAGACAACAGAGTAACCGACTTTTCTCCCGGTGTTGCCGGCGTGCGAGTAGATGTACGTAAAACCACCTTAGCGCTTTTACGTAGTCTCAAGGAAGAATCTAGTACTAGTCCAATAATTGGCTTCTCAGAACAACCAGACGTTACTTTAGCCGACACAAATAATTTAGGTATTTCGGAATTTATTAGCGGTGGACTTTCAAACTTTTCAAACAGCTCAAAAAATAGGCGCACCAACATAGACGTTGGCATGAGAAAACTACGAGGAGTACTGGTTGCTCCAGGAGAACTTTTAAGTTTCGATAAATACCTCGGGGACGTAACAGCAGAAGACGGTTTTAAGCCGGAAATTGTTATAAAAGCAGACGGACTTAAACCAGAACTTGGAGGCGGAATTTGTCAGGTTTCGTCTACACTGTTCAGAGCTGTAATGCAAAGCGGTATGCCTATTAACACAAGGAAAAACCACGCTTTCTCCGTTAGCCACTACTTTCCGGCCGGCACCGACGCTACTGTTTACAGTCCTTATACTGACTTAAAATTTACTAACGACACGCCCAATTATGTACTCATTTGGCCCTATTTTGTAAACGACCACATTTTAGCCTTTGACCTATATGGCACGCGAGATTCTCGGGAAGTAATAGTAGACGAGCCCTTACAGTGGGACCGCAAACCAGACGGCTCACTGAAAGCGTCGTGGACGAGACACGTGACCAATAATGGAGTAACGCGTGACGACACCCTTAAGTCTAATTATTTACCACCTGCACTATTTAAAAAAGAAGAAAAATTTGTCCCAGCAGCTCCAGAAGTTACTCCTACACCGTCCCCAACACCTACCAGCACACCAACACCAACAACAAGTCCATCAAGATAACAAGAGAATAGTATAACAACATATCAATATAACGATATATC
>JAHFJH010000041.1 GCA_023245995.1 Candidatus Doudnabacteria bacterium
TGCGGGAGTGTCCCGTTCAGCCTAATCGCGTCCTTCGACGCTGGTTTATTCACGAGGGCGTTAAAAATTTGCTCGCGAATTTCGCGCTCGTGCGGTTTTGGGCCGGCCGGCCAATCAATCCTCGGCATAAATTCCTCCAGCAATTGTGCCAGCATAAGCTGGCGGGTGATGTGTGTTGTGCCACGCTAACGAGCGGGGCGTGTGTGGTGTCCTTGCGAACACTTTAGTGTGGTAAGACCAGTGTTTTACAACAAAAAAGCGTCCATGGGGACGCTTGTATAGTACTGAAAAGGTTATATATTGTCAAGTATAGTTGTGGAAAACTACCACAAACATGTGGTTTATACTCAAAGGTAAGTTATTATTTAAACTGTATTGTGTTTAGAAGCGAGTCAAACACCGGTGTGGCGTCTGGTTTTAGGCCTGCGTCAAATGTGTAGTATGTATTGTTTATGTGAAAGCCATAGAGGCCGTTTCCAACTTGCACGGCGTTGTAGCCATTTATTACTGTTGGCGTTTGTTTTAGGCCGTCGAACCCAAAATAGTTTTCGCGGCTTACGTACACACTTATTTCTTTTGGATTGCTTTTGTCCGGAGACAGACTTATAAACGAGTCGTTGCCAACTGGACGAGCATTTATGTGCCAGCCTTCTGGGTACTTAAAAGACAGACCGGTATTTGCGTCTGTAAAAGTAGTCCATGTGTCAGGTGCTCTGTCTGCCAGTTTTTTTCCGCTGGTACTCTGCTTCGTAGTGCTTTGTGTAAGTAAGCGGTTAGTTGCAATTAGCGTTACGCTTAAAGCTAAAAATACAAACAATCCCACAGCCAAAGTTAGCACTGGCCTAAAGTGTTGGAGTCGGTTAAGTTGATTTGCCTCCGTTTCTGGTAAGACGGGTGGCTTTTTTGTTTGTGTTGTGCGCATTCCTTTTGGTGGAAGTGTTACTTGTGCAGTTTAAACATGCTTTCTACGTCTGCTTTGCTACCGCAGTAGTAAAGGTTTCTAGAAAGTTCTGTACAGAACCCAGGATTATTTTTGATAAAATTTAATTTTGGCAAAGCCCAAATATACAACGCAACAGCGCCAATTATAAGAGCGTAAATAATAAATTTTAACAATTTAAACATTTTAATTTCAGTAAGTAAGTATCTTTATGTAGTATACCACACGGCTTGCGAAATGTAGCCATTATACCTATAATATGTAAGCAAATTGCGTTTGCAATTCACTCTGTTGGGGTATAGCCAAGCGGTAAGGCAGGGGCCTTTGAAGCCCCCATTCGTAGGTTCGAATCCTACTACCCCAGCCAAGTTATGGTATTTATTAAAGTGTTGCTATTAATAATGTAGTAATGCTTTTTGTTTTTTACTGAATTTTATTTGTCCTATGCTATTGAAAAAATAGGGAAATATGCTTATACTTATGGTAAATTTGCATTAACAACCCGAGGGCTGGGTTAAAGAAACATTTATGAATACAGACTCGTACATATACGCAAGTATTGCAGCTGGCGTGCTCGCACTCCTTTATGGGGCATTTTTAATTTATCGCATATTAGCTAAGCCGGCAGGTCAGGGCGAAATGCTAGAAATAGCTAAAGCTATTCAAGACGGTGCTAAGGCCTACCTTACTCGGCAGTACAAAACAGTAGCCATGGTTGGTGTTGTGGTTGTCGTTTTAATGTGGGTAGCAAAATTTTCCGCACACACTGTAGAAGGCTTTATTTTAGGAGCAATACTTTCTGCTGTTGCAGGGTTTGTAGGTATGAATATTTCTGTTCGGGCAAACGTCCGCACAACAGAAGCTGCCAAAAAAGGTTTGGCTGCTGCACTTGGCTTGGCCTTTGAAGGTGGAGCGGTAACAGGTTTGTTTGTAGTTGGACTTGGACTTTTGGCTGTATCTGGCTTTTACTTGTTTACTCGCGACTTAAGTGCTTTGGCAGGACTTGCCTTTGGTGCATCATTAATTTCTGTGTTCGCCCGTCTTGGTGGCGGTATATTTACTAAAGGTGCAGACGTCGGAACCGACATGGTAGGAAAAGTAGAAGCAGGTATTCCGGAAGACGATAAACGAAACCCTGGGGTAATAGCGGACAACGTAGGCGACAACGTAGGCGACTGTGCTGGTATGGCCGCAGATTTGTTTGAGACTTATGTTGTGTCGGCTATTGCAGTTATTTTGCTAGGTAGTGTGGTGTTTCCAAACTTCCCAAATGCCGTTGCGTACCCGTTACTCATAGGTGGCGCTTCCATTATTACTACAATTATTGGTACGTGGTTTGTTAAGCTTGGTAAATCTCAAAGCATAATGGGTGCTATGTACAAAGGCTTGGCTGTATCCGGTGTACTTTCTGCTGTGGTGTTCTACCCAGTCACTCAAAAGTTAATGGCAGGGAACAGTTTATACTCGGTGAATAATTTGTTTTACGCATCGCTCTTAGGGCTTGTTGTTACTGCTGCTATAGTGCTTATTACCGAATATTACACATCTAAGTCTTTTGCTCCTGTAAAAGACATTGCTTCTGCTTCAACTACAGGTCATGGTACAAATATTATTAAGGGTTTGGCCGTAGGTATGCAGTCTACAGCCGCTCCGGTATTAGTAATTGTCGTGGCTATTTTAGTTGCATTTCACTTAGCAGGACTATACGGTATAGCTTTGGCAGTAATGAGCATGCTTAGTTTAACTGGAATAATAGTCGCCATAGACGCGTTTGGGCCTATAACCGACAACGCTGGCGGTATAGCAGAAATGGCAGGGTTACCAAAAGAAGTTAGAGACGTTACAGACCCGCTAGATGCAGTTGGTAACACCACAAAAGCGGTGACTAAAGGTTACGCAATTGCTAGCGCGGGGCTTGCTGCTATGGTCTTGTTTGCGGCGTACACACAGGAGTTGCAAGCGAATGGCATAGCTTCACAATTCGATTTATCGAACAGTAAAGTTTTGGTTGGTCTCTTAATTGGTGGACTTTTGCCTTACCTGTTTGCTTCCATGGCAATGTCTGCTGTTGGAAATGCAGCCAAGGCAGTGGTAGAAGAAGTTCGCCGTCAGTTCCGCGAGATTAAAGGTATTATGGAAGGAACTGCAAAGCCCGACTACTCCAAGGCTGTAGACATTGTAACCACGGCTGCTATAAAAGAAATGGTTGTACCAGCGCTCTTGCCAGTAGTAGTGCCTATTTTAGTTGGTTACTTCCTTGGCGCTGCAGCACTTGGTGGGCTTTTGGTGGGTTGTATAGTTACGGGGCTTTTTGTAGGAATTTCTATGACAACCGGTGGTGCTGCTTGGGACAACTCTAAGAAATACATAGAAGAGGGTAACTTTGGCGGTAAAGGCAGTGAAGCACATAAGGCTGCGGTTACAGGCGACACTGTGGGCGACCCATACAAAGACACAGCAGGACCTGCTATAAACCCTATGATTAAAATTATAAACATAGTAGCACTTTTAATGGTTAAGTTTTTAAAGGGCTAATTTAATTAGTGCTTAGTGCACTTAATTAGTGCTTAGTGCCTAGTGCGTAGTTATTAGTTCATAATGTTTAACAAACAACGTCACATTTGTGGCGTTGTTTTGTGTCTATTTTCTGCTAAAATAACTCCATGAGACTTTGGCGCATCATGAAAATTCTGCTTATTGCTATGGTCACTGTCGTCGTTATAGACGCAGGTTTTGTGCTTGGTTTTCCACATGCCTCATTACCGCCAAAAAATAGCCCGGCAGATGCCATAGTAGTGTTGGGTGCTGCACCCAACAGTCCGGCTATCCGTAATCGCGCGAGTTTGGGTTATGCACTCTACGGGCAGGGGAGAGCAAACGCAATTGTTTTAAGTGGCGGGCATACTGCAAGCCGTGATGAGTCCGAGGCTATGAATATGGCGCGCTACTTAACAAAAGGCAAAAATACTTCAGTGCCTCTTGTTTTGGAGGAGAACTCAAATAATACCTACGAAAATTTGCAAAATAGCCGAGGGCTAGTTCCGACTGCCAAAAGTATACTAATAGTTTCGGACGCCTACCACTTGGCTAGGGCTTTTCTTATAGCTAAGCATTTGGGCTACACTGATGTTTACTGGGACTCACCACCAAGTAGTTACTATCGTCCACATGAGTTGGCATGGTACTACGTTCGAGAAATGGTCGCAATATTTGACTACATTCCAAAGTTTTTGCGTTAAAGCTAGACTAACGAGAGTATGCTCTTAAAGTAGTTTTGTAAGTTTTTATGACTTAATTTTTCTTCTACCATTTCTAAAGCTACCCATTCCGGAGATTCGTCTGTGTCAGTTGGAAATTCTATTGAGAGCGGGTGCATAAGGTACATTGCGCAAAAGACACGCTCTTTGTTCTCTGTAATATATTCCTGCGGAGGTAGTGGACTAATAATTTTTACTTTTATACCGCATTCTTCCTGAACTTCGCGCATTGCCGCTTGTTCTAGGCTTTCATTGTTCTCTACATGGCCTTTAGGAAATTGCCAGTCTTGGTGTTTTGGCCTGTAAATAAGTAGAATAAATTTTTTTGTTCCAGTAGAATGAACAACAACGCCACCTGCTTTTAAAGTTTGGCCTTTTGCATTTAAAATTTTGTTATGTTCATCCATAAATAGTAATGTTTATAGTTAATAAAAAAGCGAGAAAGTTCTCGCCATTTTTTATTATTTTTTACTAGTCGCAGCTTCCCATGCAAGGTCGAACAAAGACTTAAATGTATTTGCAATTTCTTTGTCCTTAATTAGCACTGCAGAAAGCTTGTCGCCTAAAGAGGCTATACGAGTAGTGTCCCCGTATATGGCTACGTCGCAACTAACTGGGAATTTGTCTGTTACTTTTATGCGTTGGCCATCTGGAGAGTCGGGGAGGGTTTTTAGTTTGGAGCTGTATAGCGCTTTAGATTTTATTTTGTGTTTTAGTCGGACACTGCGAAACTCTGAGAGTTCGGCTGGAGTAAATACTTCGTCTATTCTGTCTTTTGGGAAAAACATGCGTACAATTTCTTTAGGGTCGTTGTGGCCTTCCACAAATTCGTCATGTGCGTTGCGTATGCCTTCTTTGCCTTCGAAAAACCTTATGACTGGTTTGTCGCTTCCTTTGTTGGTTACGCTTTTTAGTTGAGCAATTATTGCATCAAAATAACGACGGCGTTCTTCTATTTCATTTCTTTGCAGTTCAAAAATGCCGGCTATGGCTTCTGGACGGTTGGCTACATACATAGTTTTACCAGCTTTGTCGTATTTGCTACATAAACCTTTTTTGGCTAAGGATTCTAGTACTACGTAGGTAGTGGCGCGGTTAACACCTGCTTTTTTAGAAATGTTTTGTACTGGTACATCTCCAAGTTCTAAGGCGGCTAAATAAACTTTGGCTTCCTTGTCGGAAAGGCCAATCTTTTGTAAATCGTGTATTAAAGACATAAATTTCAGCTTACTATATAAGTATACATTAGTTTAGTCTGTATCCAAAAATATGAGAGGAGCCCGCAACGCCTTTAAGGGGTGCTGCGGGCTCTGTTGTTTGTGGCTGTGGTGTGAATGGGTTCGCAAGGTGCGAAACCCAAGAAGGGCCTTCGGGCTAAGACTCAATTGAGTTGCCCGAGCCGTTTGTGCTCGCCACAGCCACTTTTGCTTGGACATTGACCTTTACTGACATGGTCAAGTGTCCACTACGCTGTTTGTTCGTCAAAGAGATCGAACATCGTTTTATCCTCCGAATGAGTTATAGAGGTTTGTACCAACTTTTTGGTAGTTGGACCTGCGGTTCTAGAGCAGCCACAGGTCCTTTCCCAGTCAGTCGTACATAGGACCCCCGAAAAAAGCCGTTTGTCGTGCGGTAGGGCTAACCTGTCCGCGCTTGTATAACTTTAAAAGAGTTTAGCACGGTATGAATATTATGTCAACAGTAATTGACATAGTAAACAGTTGTACACACATATTGTTATATAAGTTATAAGTATTATGTCCAGTATTGTTGACGTATATTATATATATTTATGCGCTTATATAAGCGCGTAAGCATAATATAATGCTTGTTCTATGTTAGTCGCTATTGACATATTATAAAATTCGTGTATACTGACTTTCGTAAGCTGAACCAAAGAAAGTGTTAGCCGGTACTAACAAGCCAACACTTTAAATATCTCGAAGTGGTGCGTAAGCGCCCTATCTACCACAAAAAGCTCGAACCTCGCACAATGCAGGGTTATCAATCACAAATTGTAAGCTTTTGTGTGGGTAAAGTTAGGCACGCAGTACGGCTACTTGGTACTTGGGCTATTTATAATGGACCCAAAAGGTATTGAAAGGTTCTGCTTTTTATTTTGCCTAGTAGAGCTTCCACGAAAGCTTTGCTCAAGCGAGACCTAACTAGAACGTCTCTAGTATATCCGCAGTCGGGCACATACATTTGCTCCCACGTAGTGTTCGTGGAAATTCTACTGGATTTGCCCAACATAGCTTATAGCTTTTTAGGGTGAGCACTAAAATTCCCATTTTAAATAAAAAAATACATGACGCCGGCACTTGTTATTTAGTTTTCAGCTTACATGACATAGTGCCGGCCCACGTGAAATTTTCAAAATACAGCTCCGCGTATGCAGCCTCTAGTTTCTTATGCGGTGTTGTGCCTTGAAATGCACACGATGTGGGTGGATGGCCGTGCGACCATCTAGACCGGGTCACGGAACGGGGAAGAACCTGTGGAGTTCTCTGTCCGTGCTAGGCGAAGGCCAGCTGCACACGGCAGTGTTTGGCAATAGTAGCCCGAACGCTAGCACCACACTAGCGGGCAAGTCCCGGAGGGCCGAAGCCTGAGGAATTGCCCATCGCACACATAAAGAGGATTTATACGAAATTATAAGCTTGCCAATCTTGCCTCCACCATCGTGGAGTGGGGCTTGTGGGAGCCGGAGGGTACCACAAGTTTGCTAACCACTCATCGGTGGCGAGACTTGGGGCAGAAGACCTCAAGATAACTAATTGCTAAAGGGTGAAAGACCCTGGCAGTTAGCCAAAGGTGTTGGTCCCGACTAATGGGCGCACCTTCTCCAAGATTGGCATTGTCATAATACACACTCGCGCAAAGTAACCCTTTGCGCTTCTGTTTCAGCACCGAAGATGTTCGGTATTGAAACAGGTAAAGTTCGAGGAGGATAATGTAC
>JAHFJH010000002.1 GCA_023245995.1 Candidatus Doudnabacteria bacterium
CATCTGCCACGTAACCTGTAACTTTAGTGTCTTGTTCGGCGCTTGCGATATCAAACTTCATTTTGTATCGCGAGAACCAAACAGAGAACACCACGTAGAGTGTGGACCAAGCAAGAATGATGTAGGCGAATGTCCGCCAATGAGTCCACAGCACCAGCACTACGCAAGTGCAACGAAGCACGGCTCGGCTTATGTTCCACTTAAACTGGTCGTCCACTGTTTCAAAACTTTGTGGGTACCTCCGAATACGATTGACTATGCTTCCCACAAAGTTATCGCTAAAAAACTTCATGGAATGCTGGAGTATCCGTTCAAAGCTACTCATGAACAAGTCGGACATGACTCGTGGCTGGAATGTTGAGTTGCTAAAACCCATCACCCGCCAAATAAGTTGACCGAATATTCCTAAGCCAGTAATAATAACTACCAGCCAAGAACCAAAGTCAAGATTGTCGCTATCGACGGCCACCATGTTAAGCAACTGCCTGTAAAGCAAAGGCTTAGTAATGTCTATGGCAGTAGTAAGAACGTTGCCAACGGTTATTACTACGATTGACGTAGGGTATCGCAAAGCATGACGAACAAAGACTTGAAACGTCTGCTTCGTAACTTGCTTCATACAAACCTCCGTTGTAATTTGTTGTTTGTTTCTGTGGGTTGGTATTTTAAAACCTCGACAGTCTTGCCGAGGTTTCGTGAATAGCAGAAAATTTACGTTTTCAGACTAGGTAGTCTGTAACCTAAATTTGTATCTATTCATAAACACACGACAAAAAGTAGCGGAAAGTTGTGCTTTCCAATTCCCCTTATATAAACCAATTGTTTGTAAATTCTTCATTGCTTTGCCTTTAATTAAGCGGAAATTAACTAATTTGTCGACCTATTAACGTTTACTTTAATATAATTAAGCCTCTATGTCAAGAGCTGTAGCTCCTTTAAAGAATACTTTTGCAAAAGTTTCTTCTTGCCGAGTAACTGGATAGTGAGTGAGGCGAGTTAGAATTTTCTGCAAGTCTACTTGTGGCAGTTCTCGCTCTAGCATCTGTAAAAACTGCCAAAGGACTAGAGCATCGTCATAGGCACGATGGCGAGATTCGCATGCAAACCCATGCCGTTCTATAAGCGCTGTTAAATTATGCCTCCTATGCTCCGGATATACCGCACGGGAAAGCTGGACTGTACAAAGCCGTGGCAAAATGAATTCATACCCAACACGTTTAAATTCTGACTGTAAAAATGAATAGTCGAACTGTGCATTGTGTGCTACAAATACCGCCCCTTCAAATAACTCCAAAAGTTCATCTGCAATATTTTCGAAAGTTGGAGCAGATAGTACGTCTTGGTCCTGTATACCAGTCATGTCTGTTATAAACGCAGGAATTGGCTCGGCTGGGTTTAACAGGCTCTTGTATGTATGCGTAACCTCACCGTTACTAACCCGTATAAGCCCAATTTCAATAATGCGCCCACTCAAAGGACTTGCACCAGTTGTTTCCACATCTACAATTGTAAAAGTTTTGTCCGTCATCCACACAGTATAAATGAGCTGAGAAATAAGTTAAAGCGGGCAAGCTATAAAGGATTGCGCCGAAATCCAAGACGAAACCAAAAATAATTCCACGCTGGCTGTAAGACTATGGTTATGAAAGTGGAAAAAATAACCACCTTCCAAGAAACTAAACCTAAAAATATCATAAAAACACCTGCTGTAAAAACAGAATCTGCATGGTCCACAATTGGTAAAAACTTACCATCAGCAAAACCCAAACGCCTTTTTATAAAACTCCCAAGGGCGTGACCTATATAGACACCAAGCCCAAGCACAACACCCTCTAGGGGGGTAAAATAGTTAGTCACCCCAATTAGCAAACCAAGCAAAAACGCAACTATAAGCCCAAACCATGTTGTAGACTCGCCAAGAAGTCGGTAACCATCGCCGACTACAAACTTAAAGTCCAATGGTTTGTCGACAAAGCGAAAATAACTAAAATATTTCTTTAAAACATACAAACCATTTAAACCTATGTTTATAAACCAACAAGAAAAGAGAAATGCCAGTAAAGTTAGGGTAATGCGCATGCTATTCTCCTTCAAAATTAGTAACCACGAACGTTCTTCCGCCCATAAAATATAGTGCTTCCTGCAAAATATTCGCATGCCTCGGCATGCATGGCGCAACCTCGGCAGTAACTCGGTACACCGACCAGACGTTTTTTTTGGTACCTGTAAAACTTGCCGTCACGCGGACCATTCCAGCATTTTCATAGAAAAGCGTTGTTAGGGGGGCCTTAGACTGTAAAGTAA
>JAHFJH010000042.1 GCA_023245995.1 Candidatus Doudnabacteria bacterium
TTCCTATTGAAGTGAGAATGACCGGTAAGAAGCAACGCATGATAGTAGGCAAAAATAGAACCTTTTAATTTCATATTGTAAATTTCAGATTTGAGATTTAAAGAACGATAATATGTTGCTTTAAAATTTGAAATCTGTAATCTGAAATCTGCAATACTCAAGCTTGCTTTTTCAGCTTATTTTAGGTACAATTTAACAGTTGTATTAATATTTCTTCGCATATATTCGTATCTATTCGTATATTCGATGTATGCGTAGACTCACACCATACCAGTGAACCTATCTAGCCTGTCCTCAGAACTTAATATTTCCATACCTGAACTTCGTGCTAAAGCAGCAGAGGCTGGCATTCGCATTGCTCCAAAAGCAAATAAAGTAGACAACTTTATTGCTAAACGAATAACCGAGGCTTTATCTAAGAAAAAAATTGAAACACCGCAAGCAAGTACGGGCCCAAAACTTGTACGTATTCCACCTTTTATTACCGTGCGTGAATTTGCCGACACTTTAAACCGACCAGTTACTGAAGTTATTAAGGCACTTATTCAAAATGGTGTCATGGCAACTATTAACGAAGAAGTTGACTACGACACAGCTGCAATTATAGCTCAGGACTTAGGTTTTGAAGTTACCGCAGAAGAGCGACAAACCAACGCACTTGGCCTTGGCCAAATGCAAGAAATTTTGGCTAACGATACAAGCGAGGGAGTCATACACAGACCTCCAATAGTTGCCATTATGGGTCACGTTGACCATGGTAAAACTACTTTGCTTGACGCAATACGAAAAACAAATGTTGTGGGTGGTGAGTCTGGAGGCATAACCCAACACATAGGAGCATATCAAGTAAAACACAACAACAAACTAATTACGTTTTTAGACACTCCCGGACACGAGGCGTTTTCGGAAATGCGTGCAAGAGGAGCTAACGTTACAGATTTAATAGTCTTAGTTGTAGCTGCAGACGACGGCGTACGCCCACAAACAGTAGAAGTTATAAACCGCGCCAAATTTTCTGAAGTGCCCATAATTGTAGCTATAAACAAGATTGATAAAGAAAACGCCAACCCAATGAAAGTAAAACAGGAGTTGGCAAACCTAGGCGTTGTCACCGAAGAGTGGGGAGGCAAAACCGTTGCCGTTGAAGTCTCTGCAAAACAAGGGCAAGGCCTAGAACAGCTTTTAGATATGATTTTGCTAGTCGCAGAAGTAGAAGACTTTAAAGCAAACCCAGAAGGCAAACCCATGGGTACAGTAATTGAGTCGCATACAGAACGAGGCAAGGGACCAGTTGCAACAGTAATTGTACAGAGTGGCACTCTACATGTGGGTGACATAGTTGTTGCTGGCGCAGGCTATGGCCGTATAAAATCTTTAGAAGACGAACTTGGTCGCAAACTAAAAAACGCAGTGCCTGCCACTCCTGTTGAAATTGCAGGTTTCTCTGTAACACCACAAGCAGGGGATATTTTGCAAACCATGCCAAATATTGAGTCTGCAAAAGAAAGCGCGAACTTTGTCCTAAGACAAAAGCGTAGTCACACCCTCAAGAGCAGAAGACAACTACAAGGTGACGCGAGTAGCAAAACTCTGAACTTAATTATTAAAGCGGATGTTGCAGGAAGCTTAGAAGCAATTGAACAGTCCTTGGCTAAATTAAAAAACGACGAAGTTACACTACAAATTATTAGCAAGGGCATAGGCGAAATAAACGAGTCAGATATTCTACTCGCTGCAAGTAGTCATGCCACAGTTATTGCCTTTAGAACAAAAACAAATCCTAAAGCAATAAACCTAGCTAAACAAAAGCAGGTAAGCGTAGACACCTACGAAGTTATTTATGAACTCTTAGAAGATATTACCAGTGCGGTGGTAAAACTATTTACCCCAGAATACGAACACACCACTTTTGGCAAAGGGGAAGTACTGGCAATATTCCGCACAGAAAAAGGACAAATGATAGTCGGTGGTAAAGTTATTTCCGGAGAACTGCGAAAAAATAAACTCCTAGGCTTATGGCGAGGCGAAAATGAAATAGGTCGCGGAGAAATTCTAGAACTTCAAGAACAAAAAATAGCCACCAAGGAAGTTGCGGCAGGCCGAGAATTTGGCATGAAAATAAAAACCCCAACTAAAATTCAGGTTGGAGACATTTTGGAGTCGTTTGAAGAGACGCTCAAGCAAAAAAGCCTTTAACAACGCAGAAGTAAAAACACTGAATTCAGAATAATGAGCATTCTGAATAATTATGCACTTTTCTGCGACGCGTGCGTTTGAATATTGTTACAATCCACATTTTATATGATGCCTAACACCACTAAGGAACCGAAGCTTAGAGTAGAGCGCGTTGGAAGCCTACTACAAGAGCTACTCGGACCAATTATTGCAGAGTATATTTTAGAGACAAACAACCTTGTTACTATTAGTCGCGTCAACGTTAGCCCTGACATGCGACACGCTAAAGTCTTTTTGCAGGTATTAAACGAAAAAAACGACGAAGCTATACTAAAGCAATTGCAAAACAACATGTACGACATACAAGGGGAAGTAAACCGCCAAGTTAAAATGAAAATTATTCCTCGCATTGAATTTACCATAGACACAAGTTCGCGTTACGCTCAACACATCTCAGAAGTGTTAGAGAACCTACGTGAGAATGAATAGCCAAAATACCAAAGTTAAAACTTTTTCAGCTGAATTACACCGTGCTTTTATACAAGGCCATGAGGCATTTAATGCTGCTCGGCTCATTTTTTGTACCACACACGAACGAACAGACGGAGACGACTTAGGCACAGTGCTTGCCTTATATCACGTATTAAAAAGTAACGGCAAAACAGTGCGTATAGGAGTTAAGGGGGGAGTACCGAAACAACTGCGCTTCTTACCCAGTAGCGACATAGTAAGCGAAGGTTTTCCCGTTAATTTTATACCAGACACAGTTATTACGTCTGGTTGCTCAACCCTAGACCGCACAGGCTTAACAGAGTTAGATTTTTTACATACTAAAATAATAAATTTTGACCACCACCCAGACAACACCGGTTTCGGCCAAGTAAACATAGTCGACCCAACCTGTTCCTCGGTTGCAGAACTTGCTTATTGGTTTTTGCGTAAAGGGAACTTAAATATTGACCCCGCTGTCGCTACCTGTTTACTCACTGGCATTATTACCGACACGGGCTCATTTCTACACAGCAACACCGAACTGTCTACACTACAAGTGGCAGGAGAGCTTATGCGAAAAGGCGCACGCGTAGCACAAGTTGCCAAGCACACCTTTCAAGACAAAAATACACTTACACTAAAAGCATGGGGCAAAGCCCTGCAAAATACATGGTTCGACGCCGAAAAAAAAATGGTCTGTAGCGTTATTACAGAAGCAGACCTTGCAGAACTAGGAATCCTGCCACCTGCAGTATTCGAAGGTTTGGTAGAAACAATAAATAAAATTCCAGAAGCAAAGTTTGCCATATTCTTAAGACAAGATGGACAAAAAGTAAAAGGTAGCCTAAGGAGTGACCCCAATAAGTTAGGAGGTGGAATAGACGTAGGAACTCTTGCAAAACTATTTGGCGGAGGTGGCCACAAATTTGCGGCAGGTTTCGCCCTTCCAGGTAAACTTATCCGCACAATCAACAATACTTGGACTATAGAACAAACTCAAGCTTCTATTTAATACAAAACAAAAAATAGCGTTCATACTTTGAACGCTATTTTGGTGCCCGGGAGAGGACTAGGTCACTTCCCGCTATACTCCTCATCCGAAGCGGACTCGTCGTATTGCGCTGCAGCGACCCCCGCCACTTGTATTGCTCCAATTAGTCGCAATACATCCCGCAAAGCCGGGAACGCTCTTTTTCTCGTCCTCGAATATAACCAAATAAAATACCCTCTGTAACAGAGGGTATTTTATTTGGTGCCCGGGAGAGGACTCGAACCTCCACACCCTTTCGAGTACAGCCACCTCAAGGCTGCGTGTCTGCCAGTTCCACCACCCGGGCGTATTCAAACCAATCGCTCACCAATTATACTTAAAGCCAGCTCAATTTTCAAGCGCTTTCTAGCCAAGCATCTTACTTGTTTGCTTGGGTATATTTTATGAATAATCTTCAAGCTTTCTGCCTTTGCATACCTTAATTGATACGTAGAACCATTTAGCTCCTTAGTTACATGACCATTTATACCCACCAATACCCGCAGTTCATCGCGCAACCATGAAATATAGGCTTGACTAGCAGAAGCTATAACAAAATAATACATAAAACTGCTTTTCCATCTTTTATCCCAATAAGAGTAAAAACTTCCGTCACCATCAAAATTGCCACGCAGATAATGGTAGAAGTACTTCTTAGGGATTGCCACTTTGCCGATGGTTTTAGATTTCTTTGGCGTAATGCCTAAACTTATTAAAAAATTGTAAAATATCTTATCTCCAAATTGCACCACATAATACTTCTTTTCTTCACTTGTACCACTAGACTTCTTACCAATTGTTACATCTAACCCCAAAACTTCTTTAAAAGTAACGGCAAGGTCGTAATCTTTGGAAGTGAATATGATATGACGTCCATCATTAGAAAGATTACCATCAGAAACAATAAGACCAATGGCATATGCGAGGTCCTCCGACCATCCAGTAGACGTTTTACCCAATGGTTTCATGCTCATAAATACATAATACCTCAAAGCCGTATTGTATACCAATTCTACTTGCATCAAATAAAAAAGTTTGTTATAGTATTTTCGCATATTCTGGCGTAGGACAAGAGCCGTGGACGGTTAGCTCAGCTGGTAGAGCGCTTCGTTTACACCGAAGATGTCACAGGTTCGAGTCCTGTACCGTCCACCAGAAATTGGTTAAAAGTTTATAAGGTTCTTAAAGTTTATAAAGTATACTCACTTTACAAACTTTATAACTTTAGAAACTTTGTACACTAGTTTAGTGACGAGCCTCGGTAGCTCATTGGTAGAGCGAAGCCCTGAAGAGGCTTGCGTAGTCAGTTCGATTCTGACCCGAGGCACCAGCCTTCGTCACTAATGTGACTACGGCACAGCTAGACACATAAATTTACCTTTTGCATAGAGCACAGCGGGCCTGCCCGCCGAAGCTTTAGCGAAGGCGGGTATGGTTCAATGGTAGAACTCCTCCTTGCCAAGGAGGGGATAGGGGTTCGATTCCCCTTACCCGCTCCAAATAAAAGACGCTCACTTTAGTGGGTGTCTTTTATTTTTGGCGAATATCGATGGAATTGAACGGAAACTGTCCCGGCTTTGCGGGATGTATTGCGAATACTTGGAGCAATACAAGTGGCGGGCCCGCGTTAGGCGTTATGTGAAATAAGTGCAACGCATTGAACATAGCCGTGGGCGGGTCGATTCCCCTTACCCGCATCAAAAAATAAAATTGTTCGTTAGTACTTTATAAAACCATAAATATAACAGACAAAATTAAGCACCAAAAAGAGCGACTAAAACATGCTTAAACTGCCCTCAAATAAAGCAAATATTAGAGGATTGGGATTTCATAAATAAGTCAAACTTGTTATGGCCTTGACAGCCCTTTTCGCGCTTCATAGTGGCTAAAAAAACAAACTATCGCATATATAAAGCATATTTTGGCTTTTAGCTATTGACTTTAAGTTCATATTTTGGCATACTATTCTTTAAGAAAAGTCCTGCGAAAGCAGGTTTTTTGTTTGCCTTAGGGCAGTATAACTTTTCTTAAACCCACTGCTTCAATATTTTCTTAAGCAGTGTACGACTTACCTATTAAGTCCTCTACTGCCAACAACACGTTGGCAATAACAGGACAAACAGAAAGGAGTTTGAATTCAAATGACAACTCCAATTACTCTCTGGAAGCTTCGTGTTGTTGCTGCAGGTTTGCTTATTGCCATAATAAGCTTTATCTATCCTCATGTTAGCTCTGCACAAGTTACTTCCGAGAAAAATACGAGTATAATTTTTGAGCTCAAACCAAACGTTTTAAAAAATACTCTATATAATAGCAATCAGCTTACTATAGACGAAGTTATAGCCCAAGACGAACTTGTGCAATCTGTACAAAACTATTTGGAAAGTAAAAAATCTCCTCTAGCCCCCTACGCGAGCGACATTGTACGCGAGCCAAACTGGGAACAAGCTCTCGGCATAACGTACGTAGAAAGTAACTACTGTGCTAAGGCTGCCAACTTTAACTGCGGAAGCGTTGGAGTAAAACCAGGTCACAAGCAATGGAAAAAATTTGAAAGCCCACTGGATGGTTTTAAGGCCGTGACTACTTTACTTGAGAAACCATTATATAAAAATAAGTACGACACTTGTAAAGAAAAAATTGGTGTCTATGTAGTACCCGGTTCTAAGAGCTGGTTAAATGGTTGCGAGAAGGTAGAAAAAGAGATGAAGGCTCTCACAACTGTTGCCTTAGCGAAACGTCAGACTACTGTTACAGAAATTCAAACTAACACTGCTACAGACAAAGTATTAGCAATAGTTAAATAATAATTTTTAAAGTCCTCTCTATTTTATAGAGAGGACTTTTTGGTGCCCGAGGAGGGACTCGGTCACCTCCCGCTATACTCCTCGTCAAAACACTCGTCGTATGACGCTACGGCTACCCCTGCCACTATACTTTGCTCCATGTATTCGCAAAGTATTCCTGCAAAGCCAGGATCGTTCTTTTTCTCGTCCACAATTAGACCAAAGAAAATACTCACTAAGACAGTGAGCATTTTCTTTGGTGGAGCTATACAACACAGCTCGAACCTATTTTAGCAAGAACGCCTAACTTTGACCAGCTTGACAACCGTACAATTTCCTCTAAGATGTGAGTAATCCCAGTGCGAACAGATGCTAGG